>NZ_JBEXFP010000057.1:0-41716 GCF_040606825.1 Micromonospora sp. NPDC005367
CGAGTAACGGCCGGACCAAACCGGCGACAGCAACAAGGCCGATCTAGGCGGCGAAGACGTCCAGCAGGGTTTCACCAACGGGCGGGCGGAACTCCAGTTCGTCCATCAGAACGCCGATCGCGCGGTCCAGGTCCTCGATCGAGGTTCCCTTCAGCATTTCGATACTCAACGAGTTATCCGCGCCGATCTTCACGTGTCCGATCGAATGTCCGGTGACGTCGCCGAATTCGTTCGATACGGAATCCTCAGAGATGTACTTGAGGTCGATGCACTTCGCGGCGATCTGATGCACGCCGTCACCGCCCATTCCGAAGTCAGCGGCGAGAATGCGGAAATGGCTGACCTGAGCTGCGATGCTCAATTTTGGCTCCTGCGAATTGGTGTATTCAGGGTTTTTGAGGTGTTGCGAATCGCCCATCCGAGGGGTGCGGAATGGACTGAGAGAATCCCGCTTATGCGGGAGGGGTGAATGAGTGCCGTCTAGGGGGCGAACCCTAGGCGGCCTCCTGGGTGCCCCACGCGGGCAGCGAGCGAAGGTAGCGATCGACAGATGCACGTTCGTAGAGGTTCTTGACGCCCTCTTTGCGCGCCGAAATCTTCTCTTCGCGAAGGAGAGTGGTGATCGACGTCTTGCTCAGCCCCGTGTAGTCCATGAGGCCCTTCAGATCGAACGTAATCGGCCGCTGGTCGACTTTGCCTTGCTGGGTAAGACGCTCGATCACGGCGTCGGCGACGGCATCGACGAGGTTCTGAAACGCGTCGAGGTCGACCGTGGACCGGCGGACCGCGGCAACCGATGCGCTAGAGTTGGGCATGGCTCTGATTCCTTTTCCCGGTGTCAGGGTTCACGTGTCGGACTCCGGAGGTTTTCTTTGGCGAGAGCCCTCCGGAGCTCCTGTGGGCAACTCTAGCAGACCACAGCGGACCACTTCGGAAATCTGGGTAAGAACGGGAACTTCGCGTATCGCCAGTTAGATCGTGGTTAGCAGCGCTAGTTTGGCGGTTTTCGGACGCGGAACCTTTAGGAAGTGTGATCTAACTCACGCCAAAAAAGTTCGCTGACTGCCCAAAATGGCTGGTCGCCCCGGTAACTCCTCGATCGTCCTCGACCATGAGGCGGCAACTTCGCTTGTAGTTCCCCTTTTGCCGCTCGCATAATGGGGAACATGGACAGTCAAGCGGCTCGATTGCGTGTCGGCACGGAGGTGCAACGCCGTCGGCTGGATCGGCACATGGACCAAGCCGACCTAGCTGGGGCTGCTGGCGTCGATCGCAAGACCCTTCGGGCGCTAGAGAAAGGCACCCGGTGGCCACGAGAGGCATCACGCGCAAAGATCGAGAACGCGCTCAACTGGCCCGCCGGCGTACTCGAACGTCTTCTAGACGAGGCGCTTGACAGTGCTGACCCCGACGAAGAACTACCCTCAGCGCAAGCGACCCTGCGCCCCGGCGGGAGCAACATTCCGACCTACGTTGTAGGCCATCCATCGCGCTCGGCTTTCTGGCCAAAGGCGCACCCGATCGAGTACAGCACGATAATCGGACTCCTGGACGGCGCCCGAAACCTGTATACGGCCATGGAAGACATCGCTGAAGGCGCCCCTGGTGATGCACTGACACAGGCGGCCCGATTGCACAAGGCTGCAATGCAAGTGGTTCAAGCGTGGGCCGGCGGCCCTGACGGTTGGAACGACCTTGCATCAGTGGTCCCGCTCGACCTTGAGCAAGCGATCCAACGTGATCCGAACGCGATCTTCGATGTGCTTCAGCGGATCCGCGAGCGCAGCGCTGACTAGCAACGACCCAGCCGTCAGACCCCCGGTTATTCGTTGGCCGACGCTTCTCCGCGGCCATAAGATCGAATAATGCCGATAGCCGGGATCGCAAGCGCCAAGCACAAACTCAGGCGTGCACTCCTGCACATCGATGACCTCGATGGGCAGATTCAGAGCTACCACACAGACAACCCCGTGGATGTGGAGATCCGCACGACCGATCGCTACGGATGGCCAGAGGCGATGGAGTGCGAAGTCGTTGTCATAAACGACCCGCCTTCGGAGGTGCCCGACGAATGGGGATTGGTCGCCGGCGACGCGCTGACCAACATGCGGGCCGCCCTCGACCATGCCGTCCATCCGCACTCCTGGAATTTCCCCACGATCATCAAGAAGATCGAAGAGGGATCGTCGCCGCTGGGGTGCATCTACTCCGACGCGGTGACCGCGATCATCGAATCTCACCAGCCGCGGAACGTCGACGTCCCGCGTCTGCATCCGTTGGGGATGCTGTGCGAGCTGGTCAACACCGACAAGCATCGGCAACTTCTCGTAGCGAACCACGTCAGCGCCCGTCTCAATGTCCAGCAGACAGGCGAGTTCGAGGTCACCGAGCAGGAAGACTTCAGGAAAGACGATCTACGGCGCGGTGACGTCATCTGCAAGTTCAGGGTCAAGCCGGTCAACGCAGAGGCAGAAAAGGTCACGCTGACCTACCGGTATCGCCTGGATGCGTCGCCCATCATCGACATTCCCGAGACGTCGGAATATCGGCCGATTGTTCCGACACTGCGGGCGATCCACGAAGAGGTCGGCGTGATCCTCGATGAGTTGGACACGGCGGGGATGCCCTAGTCAGTCCGTTGTCCGCTGCTCCTTCGGAACCAGCTTCTCGGGCAAGAGCATTCCGGCAAGGGCGTTCTGACCTTCGCGAAGCTTCTCTAGGTCCGCGTGTAGGTAGATTCGGTTCGCCCTGGCGGTGCTCTGGCCTAGGAACTTCTGGCGGTGGGCCTCGTCCATCGGGATCAAGGTGTTCGCGGTGTGGCGTGTGCCGTGGCCGGTGATGATCGGGACGTCGGCGAGTTCCTGCGCGTTGCGCCAAGCCTCGTTCTCATACTCACGACGGATCGGCTTGCCCGTCGCTGTCGTCCAGACCAGGCCCCACTGGTTCGGCTTCCGGTTGTCCAGGTAGGTGCGGAGCATGAAAGCGAACTCCGCGGGCAACGGCTGGATGCGGGGCTTCTTCGTCTTGGGCCGCACCAGTGCCATGTTCCCGTGGACCGGAATGTGTTCGTACGCATCGTTATTGATCTCGAAGCGGTTCGGGTCGTCGCTGTTTTTCATTCCCGGTTTCAGCGGCAGCTGTTGCAGCGTCCAGCTGATGTCCCACGTCAGGTCCTCGAAGTTGATTCGATCCTCCTGCATTCCAAGCAGTTCCGCTTGCCGAAGGCCGGAGACGTAGCGGGCCGTCCACAACGTGACCAACGGGTCTTCCCGCTCCAGTGCGGTTTCCAGAACCTTCCGTGCCTGCTCGTCGGTGTGCGTGCCACGCTCCTTGCTGATCGCGGGCGGACGCTCGACGAGGGCGGCGACGTTCTCGCGGATCAGTTTCGGACGTTCCTTGAGTTCGTCATCAAGCCAGTCACGCACCCGGTCGTAGGCGATCTGTTTCGTTCTCGACTCCCACCTCGGGACTTCGGTTTCCGTGACGGTGCCGTCGTCTTCCTTGGTCTTCTTGACCTTGGTCTGGGCGTCCATCCACGAAAGCATCCAGTGAATGTGTTCAGTATCAAGGGTTTTGAAGTCGGCGTGCCCTATGCTCGGCTCGACCTGTTGCTTAATAGTGGAGAGCACGTTGCGGTAGTGGTTCGGGCTCCAGTTCTTCGACTTGCGTTCCGCCCAGCGGCGCATCCGATCGTCGACACGAATCTTCTGCTTCGGGATCGGCTCGACACCGTTCTTGAGGTCTTCCTTCAGCTTGTCCAGCTTCTCCTTGGCCTCGTTCTTGTCCATCGAGTAGACGGGCGGCGTGCGCCGGCGCTTGCCATCGGGACCGGGCGGCAACGGTGCCGTGCCGACCCACATGCCGTCCGCGCGCTGATACAAGGCACCCTCGCCGTATTGCCGTTTGCGGCGCTTTCCGGGCGTGCGGAAGGTCTGCTTCGAGGGCTTCGATGGCATTGCTTGGCCCCTTGGTGCGTAGTTGATTCTGTCGGTCGAAAAGTCTTGTACGAGCGTGCATGAGCACTTGGCTACAGTGGGTTCAGAGAGGTATAGCCAAAAGGTGTTGCCAATGATACGGTATCGCACGGTATCGCAGCAACGTTCAAAACGACTCTACCAGCGAGAATAGGTTAACAGTGCAGCACCTAGAGAGCGGAAAATCAGCTTCCCAAGCTGAGAGTGCGGGTTCGATTCCCGTCACCGGCTCCAGCCAGAAATGGTATCTGACCAGCAGAGTACCGGTTCAGACCACAATCCCACAATCGGCGACTGTAGCCAAAACTGTTGCCAAGCGTTCGATCGTCGAACACGGCCTACAGCCTCGAAGCGAGGGCCGATCGGTGGCCGCAAGAGCCGCCCTCGTCACGCTCTTTCTGTCGGCTCTATTGGCCTGTGCCACACCCGCTCATGCCGATGGGCTCCTGTGCCCCGGCAGTGCGCATTGCCGTCCTGCGGCCCTGCATCCATCTCCGGTTGCGGAGCCTGGTGGTGCTCACCTCGTCGGGCGAATCGACACGGCCCTCACCGACGAGACGCGCGCCCGCTCGATCATGGTGTCGGCCTGGTATCCGGCGAGCGGTCGTCAGGCACCGGCGTCGTATGTGCCTGCCATCGAGCCAGCCGCCCAAGCGGAGATAGCGGGTCGGTCTGCTGATTGGTTGCATACGCCATCGGCGGCGCTGGACATGATCGGAGCGCAAGCCGCTGCCACTGAAGGCGCGGCCGTCGACGGCGATCGTCTGCCCGTGGTCGTCCTGTCGCCCGGCATGGGGACGCCGCGTTGGATCCTGTCGGGCCTTGCTGCCGATCTCGCCTCGCGCGGGTTCGCTGTCGTGGCGATCGACCACACGGGCGAGTCGCCGGCGGTTCAATTCCCGGACGGGCGAATCGTTCTCGGGGACGAGCCGACCATGACCGATGACTACATGCGCGCCCAGTTGGCGACTCGCACGGCCGATATGCGTTTGGTGCTCGACCGTCTCGCCGTGTTGCCGATCGTGGGGGCCAGGCTCGACCTCGAACGGATTGCGGCGCTGGGCCACAGCTACGGCGGAACCACGGCGGTCCAGTTGGCTGCCAGCGATTCGAGGATCCGGGCTGTGGTGTCCGTTGACGGGCCCGCGGGATGGGATCGGGTTGCCGCCGCGCCGACGATGGATCGTCCTGTGCTGCTGCTCGATCTGACTGGCATCTGGACGCGGAGCTGGAACGCCTTCCGCGACGCCAGATTCGAGTCTGTAGCGGTGCACGGTGCGGGGCATTACTCGGCGGCGGATCTGTGCCAGCTGGGCGCCACCGGGGCGGATCTGTGTGGCTCGCTGTCCGCCGATCACGCGGCGACGGTTACGCGCGGTGTGGTGGGGGCGTGGCTGGATCACCAGTTGCGCGGTATGGAAACGCCGCGATTTACCGCACCCGTGATCACTTGGCGCACCTAACGAGTCCCTAATTGCCCCGCGGGTCGCGGCAACACGCGGTGCCCGCGGTAACGCCTCTCAGTCTTTTCCCAGAAAACCTTTCGGCAAAACCAGATGAGGAGAACCCAATGTCCACGCCATACCCGCAGCAGCAGCCCCCGAATCCGCCCTATCCGCCGCAGCCTCCGCAGAAGAAGCGCAAGGTGTGGCCGTGGGTGCTGATCGCTGTCGTCGTGCTGTTCTTCGGTGGCTGTTTCGCCATCGTCGGCACCGCCGGTAAGAAGGTCAGCGAAGCCGTCGATCAGGCGTCGTCGTCGATCGCGTCCGCTGCCAGCCAGACCCAAGCACCCGGAGAAGCCGCCGGGCCCGCGCCTGCCGCACCGCCGCCGTTGACCGCGAAGCCGAACACCAACAAGGGCAAGACGGTTGTGTATGAGGTGATCTCGGATGCCGACACCCTGAACAACGTGTCGTACTTCGACGAGAACTCGGACATGAAGCAAGAGGTGTCGCCGTCGGCTCCGTGGAGCAGGACTGTGGTGAACACGTCGACTGTGGTGATCGCGGGTCTGGGTGCGCAGACCACGGGTACGTCGGTTACGTGCCGGATCACGGTGGACGGCAAGGTGAAAGATGAGAAGACGTCGACCGGCAAGTATGCGGTCGTGAACTGCACGGCGCCGTCGTTCTAAGACGCCACGCACGCGGAGGGGACGTCCATCGTGGACGTCCCCTTCATGCTTTAACCCCGCGATCACGCGGAGCATTGAGGAGTTACGTCATGGTCGATATGACCCCGGAGGGGCGCGCCGCTCGCCAGTTGGACGCTGTGGCCGCCGAATTGGACCGTATGCGGCTTCAGGGGCGCTATACGCCGACGATCCGACTATCAGTCCTGGCCGAGCAGATTCGGGCGGCTACGGCCGTTCTGGACGGTGGGAGGGGACTAGCCAGCGCCGCGCGTCCAGATGCCGTAGCGGCGGAGTAGGTCGCTGACCCATTGCTGCGCCGGATCGAGCGCGCAGAGATCACTGTGATGAATCAGGGGGCAGCAGAGATTTTCCCGACTCCGGGAAAATCGCCCCGGCGGCACGAAGCCCCGCGAGGACTTCCATCTCTCCCGCTTGGGCGCCTATCTCGTTGCGCTCAATTACGCGTGCTGTGAGTGCGCTACCGCAACTCGGGCGAGTATCTCGGCCGCTGCGGATCCGTGTGCTGCGATGGCGTGCATGGCGCCGAAAGCGTGGTCGTAGACGGCGATCTCCGATGGGCGAGTGACTGTGAGTTCGGCGCTGATCGTTTCGACCATCACTCGCTCGCGGTCGAACATCGCGAACCCGTGAGACCCGATCGGCGCTGGTGCGTCCAACGGGACGATCGACAGGTCGATGCGCGGGTTTCGGGCGTGCTCGATCAACCGGTGTGCCTGCTCGGCCATGATCGCCGGCGAACCCACGACTTGAGTTAAGGCGGCCTCCGCGACGATGAACGCGAACCTGCGCCGACCTGACGTCAACACGCGCTGTCGTGTCATGCGGACCTGCACAGCCTCGTCGATGTCGTCGCGCCCGCCAGGGACGAGGGTGCGGCATTCGAGGAGGATCGCCCGCGCATACTCGGCGGTTTGCAAGAGTCCCGGTACCACCCAGGATTCGAACCAGCGCACATGTTCTGCGCGGCCTTCGATTTCGAGGGATTGGCGTTGCCGGTGCGCCCGCCCCGACGCGACCACACGCCGCCATTCCAGGTACATGGATTGAAGGTTCCGCAGGGTGGCGACCAAGTCATCATAGACGAGCATAGAATCAGTGACTCGACACCATTCCAGCAGATCGTCTTCGGATGGTTGCTGCTTGCCGAGTTCGATGCGTGACACCTTCGACGGGTGCCAATCACACGCTTCGGCCATGCCCTTGCCGGATAGGTGGGCGTCCCTGCGGAGTTCACGCAGTCGTGCTCCGAGGGCCGCCCTTGCCTGTCCGACGCTTGCGCTCACTGTGCAGCGAACTCCGAACGCACATACTCGTCACGGTCGATACCAGCAGCCCAGAGGCGTCGTGCAGCCTCAGCGCACACGCGCACGATCGCGGGATCGGTTGTGACGGCGAGCCCGTTGTTCGCGTCGTCGTCGTCAACGGTGTTGAACGCGACCGTGTCGTCGTCGAACAGCCAGAAGTCGTCCGCCGGCGGTTCCTCGGCGAGATGCCGCGGTAGGTACCGGATCTCTTCCCCTGCCGCGATATTGGGTGTGCAGGCGTCGAGGAGCCAGCGCGTGTACTCGTTGTGCGGGACCGTCACCACTCGTATCCGGGTAACCGTTACCCCACGGGATACGGTTTCGGCCACGAGAGCGCACCATTCACGGCCGCCATCGGTTTCGACGATCGCCCGGTCTTCCCGCCACCTCACCAACGGTTCGTACTCGTCGGGCACGTCATAGGTGTCCTGCACCTCCACATGCACTGCGGAGTGTTGCGCGTTGCGGAAGAACTTCGCGTAAATGCCTTCGCCGGCCAGCTCGCCGGTTATAGCCCGCATCGGGGAACCTCCACCGCGGTCTCGTCGGGATCCAGGATCAGCCGCGACCGTACGTCATCCGTCACCGGGGTTCCGGCGACGAGTACCAGTTCGGGGTTGTCGGTGGTTTCCATCGTGATGGTGCTGCCAGGTTCCGCCCAGTCGAGCAACTGGTGGTGCGGGATCAGGACAGCGTTCCCGGCGCGGGTAGTGAGGCCCTGAACGATCAGGGTGTCGTTATCGGTGGCGTACAACGCTGGGCAACCGCCGTCCTTCGATCCGCAGCCGAGTAGTCGCAATTCGGTCATGAGGGCTTCCTTCGCTCAAGGTAGTTGCGTGCACCCCTCATTGTCGTTGCCCGGCGCGGGGATTGCAGGGAATTGCCGCGCAATCGTCTGCAATTTGCTAGCCGACGACGTCCGGGGATTCGTAGCGTTCTTGCTGTCCCGGCGTCGGTTGGTTGCCGCAACAGCGGCACATCTGCGGTTCGGAGGGCGTGCCGACAGGTGGCGTGAGCCCCGGCGCCGGGTGCAGTTCCTTTGCCCGTGTAGCGGAGAGGGCCAGACATGAGCAGCGAGACAGCACACCGCGCTTTCGGCGGTCGGCGATGAGGGTTAGACCAACAGCGTTGGGTTGGATCGCCGACGAGATCAGTGAGGCCCCGGAGTGGGATGCGGCGCAATTGCAGCGACTGGCAAGGCATCTGGGCTACGCGCTGATATGGCCGGAGGCGAGTCTGCTCGCGCTCCCGGATCTCGTGCGTGAAGCCGATGTCGATGCGGTGTTGACGCCGTCGACTGAGCATATGGACGCGCTCACGTTGAACGCGGTGATGGCGGTTGCGGATGTGGAGACGGTGTTGCCGCGGCTGTCGTTCGCGAAGTGGCCAGAGTTCAAGCATCGGAAGGGGTTCGGATGCTCGGTCTTCTGATCGTTGTGATCCTGCTGTCGATCGGCATCTACTACGGGATCCTGCACTGGCCGCAGCGGGCACCGAGGGCCAGATTTGAGAGTGAGCCGAATTCACTCTCAAGCGAGGGGCGCATCACGCAAGGGTCGGATTTCAAATCCGACCCATAGTCGCAGACGTCCGTGAAAACGCCTCTCGCTAAGTCACGGTCATGGTGAACGTAACTTGCGGGATGTGAGTGACATCCTGTCACTCACATCGTCTGACCTGCCTATTTACCCGATCGGGTACGCACCTCGTCCGACCACGAGGGGAAGGAGGCGTCACACGAGTAGCAGATAATTGGATACGAAGACGCCGCCCCCGCCGCTCCACAAGCAAGGGGGCGGCGTCCCGCCTTTTCGCCGGTGGGGTCGAAAACTCAGACGTCACGATGATCGTGACGACTGCCCCTGAAAACTTGCGGGGTCCCGCAAAAGTGCTGGTCAAGGAGTACACGAATTTGAGTACCCCCGGCGGCTCCGCCAGTTGGCGGTATCCGAAGCCGAGATAGTACGGGTTCCGTAGTACTTGCGGGATCCACTCTTGCTGGACCCGACTGAGTTTCGGGATACCGGAAAGTAACTGGTCAGCAGCGACAGGCCAAAATGGCCAGCCCAAGGTCGTACGGATTCCGCAGCACTTGGGACGGCTCCTCCGAGGGGACGGCTGCGCGGGTTTCCCCAAGCTCAGAAGGGGTGACTGACAACATGTCAGTTACCTGCCTCCGACCTTTCAGTCGACCCCCTGAAAAGGTAGTTGTTGTGCTCAAGGCAACGACTGACACCGACGGCAAGAAGTCCAATACGACACGGTTGGTGTATCAGGGAGCAGTCACTCGTACCCATGTGCCGGTTCCGGCAGTGACAGTCGCGCCGAATCCGCTGTTGGTGGTGCCCTTCACCGTGATCAGATCGCCGGAGGCGATGGTCACGCCGGATACGGAAACGATGGCGGTGCCGGATGTTGTGGACGCGGACGCCGCGCCCTGCGCGATCAGTGTGGCGCCGTTGAACAGTTGCAGGGTGACGGTGGTGGCGAACTGTGAGGTGAAGGGGATATTCGCGGCGACGGTCGCGCTGGAGCTAGCACTCTGCACGACCAGCGCATCCGATGCCACGGACGAGCCTGGATAGGTCGCGTCGGCGATCCAGCCAGTGATCTGCTGATAGGTAGTGGTGAGGCTGAATGTTGAACCGTTCTTCACCATGCCGGAAGGCATGAATCCGGGCGTACCGCCGATGAAGATCATGCCCATTACAGGGTCACCGCCGTGATATCGACGACCAGCCCCAGGCCGGGAGTCGTGCCTACCGCAGTGATCCAAGGGACAAGGATGTCGCCAGCGGCGTAATCCCATGTGCCGGTGGCGGTCGCGTTGGTCCCGCCGGCGGTCTGATCAGCTACAGCGATGGACTTGTTCGTGCCGGCGAACTGGCTGCCGTTCTTGCGTAGCTCGACGTCGAGGGTGCCGGACGCGCCTGCGGTGGCACCGCGATAGACCACCTTGGTCACGCGAATGGCGCGAGCGAGTTTGATGCCCTGCGAGGCAACGTTTCCACCGCCCGTGGCGCGTGTGACGCCACTGGTGGTGTGCACGAACGAGAAGTCATACACCTGCCCCGCGGCCGTGGGAGTACGAGGGTCGGACAGGCGAGAATCGTTGCCCTCGCACGCCGTGCCAGCGGTCGTACCGATCGCGAGATTGCTTGTGCCAGCACCGATCGCGGACCGAGCACTAGCCTGGGTCGACGCGGTCAGCACATTCCGGCCGACGGTCGACGAGTCGCTGATATCGGCAGCCACATGCGAATGCACCAAAGGTGCCTTGCCCGCGAGGGCAGGCACGGTCGGGGTGTTCGCGTCGCCGCCGAGGTCGCCGGCGATCTTCAGAATGCCTTTGACGGTGCCGCTCGCGTCGGGTGCTGCGGGGCCAGTATTGCCGGTATCACCTTTCGGGAGTACAGCATCGAGCACGAAGGCGGGACCGCCGCTGATCGTGATCCATGCTGGATCGCCAGGCTCGCCGGTGGTTACAGTGCCGACAGTCAGATCGAAACTATCGACGGCGTCTTGTGCTTCGCTCGCATACGTGGACGCGGCGGTGGCGCTGGAGGCCGCAGCTGTAGCAGCGTCAGTTGCTGCCGCGATCTGGGGAACGGTGACCGGGTCGAGGTGGTCGCCGTTGTCCAAGACGAACACGAGGTTGTCGCCGACGAGTGTCACATCGACGACGCTCAATCCGCGTACGACTGCCTCACCGTTCGATGCCGGCACCGGCGAAACCTCGGTCAGGTCAACGAGTCCGACCGAATCAACGTCCGGGTGCGCTGGATCCGGGCCCGGAATGTACTCGGGAACCTCGAAGCTGAACGGCGCCATCTCGACCTTCTCACCCTCGTAATAGAGGTCGAAGGTCGCCTTCCACGTCCACGCGGTCGGGTTGGTCTGCTCGTTGGGTGCGACCAGCTTGACGCCGCGCCCACCACGCCAGGTGATGTAGCCGAACTCGTCGAGCTGGCATTCGTAGTACTTCGGCAACTGCACATAGGTCGCCGGGTCGGGTGTCGCGTTGGGGACCAACACTTTCGGCGCACCCGCGGTGAAGGTCACTGTGCCAGTCAGCGGCACGAATTCGGGGGTGTCGTCGATGTCGGGGCCGTCGGCAATGTTGGCCAGGAAGCGGCCCACAACGCGCCCGTATGCGAGCGGGGGGAGGCTAGCCATTTACAGGTCCTCCTCAAGTTCTTTCGGCACAACGACCGGGTTAGGTGGGGGCGTCTGGCCTGCGCGGCGAAGCAACTCCGACAGGTCGTCGGTGTAGCGCTGAAGCGAACGGATGAACCGAATCGCGGCCCGGAACTTGCCCTTCTCCGCAGCCATCTGGGATTCGAGTTCAGCCACGCGGGCACTCAGTTCGCGGACCTTCTTGTTCTGCCACGCGGTCAGTGCGCCGATGATGCCGACGATGGCTACGCCTATCGCCTGGATAAGTTCGGGGGTCACTAAGCCCCCTTCGTGGGGATGGGATCAGCCATGCTGTTTGGCCTCCTGAATCTTGGTGCGGATCCGGTCGACCAGCCCGGCATAGGCTTCGGACTTCGTGGCACCGGTGAACGCGATACCGCGGTGATGCGCCGCCACCCACGTGCCGTCCTGCTGCTGTTTGGTTTCGATGTGCTCGATGTCCCAAAAGGCTTCGGGGTCGATGACCGGCCATTCGCCGTTCTCGTCGCGCTCGTAATGAAGACCTGTGTCGAACGGGTCGGTGAGCCCGCCAGGTGTTGGCGCCCAACGAATCCGCTCACGCTCGGGTTGCTGCACCCAGCCGCGGTCGACCAGGTATTGCGCGATACGCGCTGCTTGCGGGATACGCGTGACAGCAGGTTCGGCGAGCTTGCGACCAGTCGGTGTGCGCCACTCGGGCAGATGCACGATGGTCAGTTCCTCGATCAGGGCCCGTACCTGCGGGTCGACCTCGGGAACGTCGCCAGGGTCAGGCAGCTTGCCTTCCTGCGCCATGCGCATGAACTGCTGAAACTTCGGTGTGACCCGCACGCCGTCGGAGTCGATGTAGTCACCATTCTTCGCGGCCTCTTGCATAGCCTGGCGTTCGGCGCGTTCGCGCCCGATCTTGGTGACGATCTCTTCGACGATCTCGTGGGCGTCGTCGCTCACTGGTCCTCCAGGGGTTGGGCCATGATCACGAGTTGAGCGCCGCCGGCATCAAGGGTGTAGTTGCCGGTGCCGACGACACGACGCGCGAGCACGTAAAGGGTGATGGTCTGATTGGGCTGCACCACAGCCGATGTCGAGCCAGGAGTGAGCGGGTAGTCGAACCGCGGATACAGCTGCACCTGCGTGTTGTTTGCCGCGCCGAGTCCGCCGCCGTAGCCGATCAGCGGGCCATCGATCGCGGACATGCGCACTTCGATGTCGACGCGAGTGTCACCCAGCGACGCCACATGGGTCAGCACGCCCACCGAACCTGACAACACGATCGGTCGCCACGCCACGGGCTGGCTCGGGATCGTCATCGTCGCAATGGTTTTCGGGCTGGTGTTCAGGTTAGATCCGGCAGTGAACTGGCCGGACGCGATAGCCCACGGGCCCGCGAGACGCGGATTGGGCACCGGTTGCCACAGCGACGCGGTCGCGTTCCACTCCAAAACCGCGTCCTGCTTGGCACTGGTCAGGTCGCCGACATCGGCGGCGTCGGAGATCGCGCCTGCCTCGCCGGGGTCGCCTTGGTCGCCGGTCGCGCCACGGGGGAAGGTGATCGACAGCGCCTGGTTCGGTGCGCTGCCGGTCAATGCCGCTGCTGCTGAGCTTCCGGTAGCGCCGGCGATGCCGGTGCCAGTGAGCGTGGTCGGTGGGCCTTGCTTGCCGAGAGCGCCGAAAGCGTTGATGGAGCGGATCCACTCCATGCCTGTCCACAGGTACAAGGCGTTCTCGTCGACCGCCCGCCACGCCTTGCGGGCGTCAGTGGTGTCGAGATCCAACGCCGCCAGATCAGCAAAGGTGGCGGCGTCGCCCTGCCAGGTGAACATATACGACGGACCACCCTGCGGGCCTGGATTACCAGGCGGGCCTTGGCGGATCTGGACCAGCACTTCACGGCCGACCAACTCGAACGAATTGACCGTGACCGGCAACCCGACCAGGTCAGGAACGCCACGCATCGTCACGGTGACGTCGGCGTCGAAGACGGTTGTCATGGTGCTCCCGTCACCGGCACAGCCCACACTGCCGCGTGTGCGCCGGTCCGGGTGTAGTAGTAGGCGCCGGTTCCCACGGAGCGGCGCAACACGAGGTAGATGGCGGCAGCAGAGCCAGCGGCGATCACGCCCACGCTCGACGCCGGTGTCATGGCCGATGTCTGGAACTGCGGCGTCAGGCGGTTCATCCAGTCCACGCCCCACGCGAAGCCCGGACCGAAGGCCACGATCTGCCCGGAAGCGGAGCCGATGCGCGCCTCGATATCGACGATGTTGGAACCGTCCGTTGCTGCTGTGCGCACCAGCGCGCCACCGGTGACCAGGGGCCGCCAGGCCACATCCTGGGCGGGCACGTTGACGACACAGATGGTGTTGGGGGATGTGGTGACGTTCGACTGGGAAGCGGCGAATCCTGAACTGCCGTCCCACGCTTGGTTTTCCAGCACCGACCACGGCCCACGCCAGCCGGGGTTGCCCTGCGGCTTCCATTTGCTGGTTGCGGCGTTCCACACCGGTACCGCGCCGTCGGCGGTGCCGGCACTGTTGTCGTAGTCGCTGGCTTGCCGCAGCGGGCCGGGCGAGCCGATCGGCCCCTTCTGTCCCTTCACCCCACGCGGGACAGCCAGGTTCAGCGTTTGATTCGGCGGGGTGCCGGTCACCGTGGCGACCAGGTCGGATCCGACCGCGCCCGTGGTCACTGTGCCGATGGTCAGCGTGTTCGGGGTGCCGTCGGGGCCGCGCCCGCCGATCGCCTCACTGAAGTTGTCCCACGATGTGCCGTTCCAATAGGCGATGGTGTTGGTGGACAACACCCGCCACGCCTTGCCGGCCTGCGCCACACCGAGTTTCGGCGCGAGTGCTTGCAGCGCGGCTTGGTCGGCGATATCGCCTTCGTAGCGCCACGGATAGGCGTCCGGGCCGGTGAGCCCGGTATCACCCTGCGACCCGACCGGCATTTCCAGCGCCCCGTCAGCGGGGGTGGCTTGCATCGACTGCGTGATGTCGCCGGCGCCGATGCCCTCATCGAGGCCACGTATCAACGCCTTGTCGAAATAGTCGCCTACAGTTGACAATTCGGTCTCCTAGACGGGCATAGCCCACACGACCAGCGAGGCACCGGATTGCTTGTAGCCGATCCTGGCGGTGCTGCTCGCCGACCCGACCCGCTCGACCGTGACCACGATCGACGCGGACTGGTAGGCGGGGACGGTGGCGTAGGTGCTGGACGGGGACAGAGGTTTGGTGCCCTCGTCGCCGTAGGTCGGATTCAGGGCAAGAGGGTTGTATGAGCCGTCGATACGGGCGCCCGCGGCGGTGGCGAGCATGACGCCGTTCGAGTTGTTGAGCCGCGCGTAGGCGACAGCGTTCGTGCTCGACACCAGCTGGCAGTAGATCGACAGATGCCCATACACCACGGGCCGCCACTGGAACGGCAACGCCGGCAGGGTGAAGGTCGCGGCGATCAGCTTGTCGGTCGCTACTTCCTGATCAGCGGTGAAGTCGGTGCCCCACCATGACCACGGGCCGAAGCCGCCAGGCGGCGGTTGGACTCGCCACTTCTTCGCCCCCAGGTTGTAGGCGAGGACACTGCCCTGAGTCGGGCCCGTCGAGTCGTCATAGTCGGTGGCATCCGAGATCGCCCCCGATGCACCGGCAGGGCCCGCTATCCCTTGCAGACCGGCCGGAACAGTCACGGCCACAGCCAGATCTGATCCACTGCCGGTCACCTTCACCGCAGGAACTGTCAGTGCCGGATCGTGCAGCGTGGTCGTGGTGATCGTCGTCGCCGGAGCAACGGGGCCCTGGTCTCCGACAGCGTCGGGGGAATGAACCCACGATGTGCCGGTCCAGAAGTCCATGCCGTTGTCGTCGAGACGATGCCACCACTTGCCGCGATCGGTGGCAGTAAGCCCGGTGGGGCGGGCGCCGACGTTGGCGATGGTGCCGACCTTGATGAACGGTGCCTGAGCCGAGCCGCGCTCGCCGATCGGTCCGTCAGGGCCGTCCGGCAGCGGCAGGGCCGCCGAATCGGCGTCCGGGGTGACGGTGGCTGTCAGGATCGGCAGCCCGTTTATGTCGACGTCTCGGTCGACGCTGATATGCGCCGGGAAACTGGTATCGGTCAACGCTTTCGTCCTGTCAGAAAATCAGCAAATCGAGATCAGCGCCGACGTCGGTGGAAATATCGTGAATGGCTTGCGCCATCTTCGCCATCCGCGCCCACGCCTTGACCATCGAATCTTCGTCGTCGCTACCGTCGCCGATCTGCAATTCCCAGTGAGCGCCTTTTTGGCGATCGTCACTGAATGTCATTTCGGTGATGTAGTCGGTGAACAACAGATCCCCGATTTGGAACCCGATCTGATCGCCGAGGGTGAAATCTTTGCCGATCAAATACGGGGCACCGTCACCAACGGAAACCTTTTTGCTCACGTAGCCGCGTGTGTCGTGCAAGCCTTTACGGCCAGCCATGACACCGTCGAGAGTCGCCGCTTTGCTGCTGTTGGTGACGACCATTTCGTTGAACGCGAACGGCCCCGCACGCTGGGTGCGCTCCTGGTCTTCCCACACCCACCAGGCAAGGAAGACGTCGTCGAGCTGACCTTGGTAGAGCGAATCCAAACCGGGCACGCCGATCAAAAGACCCAGCCACGCCAGCAGGTTCTTCATCGCGATTTCAATGCCGGCATTCACCCAGCCGGGCGATTTGCCGCCGACGATTACTTTCGTAGCGGTCGGCTTGTGAATGGCTAGTTCAGCTTCGCCGATACCCGAATACTCGCCTTCGAGATACCACACATGCGGCAGCCCACGGAAAGTACCCAACGGGCCCGAGTAGCCGTAGACGGATTCATACTCGGATTGGGCATTGAAATCCGGATACCGGACCAGCGTGGTGTCATCGACGAATTCTTCGATGAATTTCACGATGCCGTCGAACATGGTGCCGCTCGGGCCCACAGATCCCGACTTGTCCTCAGTGCCGATAACGACTGTCGGGCGATCGAGGTAGTAATACTCCGGTGCCGGTTGTTCGTCGCCGTCCTCGGGTAGAAAGAACTTCGCGGTCAGCATCACACCCGTGCCGTCGAGCAGCGGTTCGAACAGCTGGTCGGCCATGTCGAAGCGAGCCGACGCCGCCCGCCACACGCTGGTGTCGGTGGGGATCCACACCGGAACCAAAGCGATCGGCCACAGTGCACCGGTCTGCGCCCACTCCGGGCCGTCGAGCCAGTTCGCCGGCAGCGACCACAACGGCATCTGCAACCGAATCAAGTTGCACGCCAGATAGATCGCGATCAGAGATTCCAGCGGAGCAGCCAGCACCATATGGCGCGGGAACTGCGCCAAGAACGGAGCGAACGGGCTGGCCCACAACGCAATCGCCGCGATGACCTGCCACACGTGGATGGCTTCGATGTCGACGGTCTCGACACCGTTCTCATCGCGGATCAACGCCGCACGGGTGACGAAGCCGTCCCAGCGAAACGCTTTCGTGGTGACGGTGATCGGGATCGTGGCGTCGGCGCCGTCCTCGTTCCTGAAGAAATGGTCGTAGTGAATGAAGTCCGCGCGAGGGACCTGCATCTTCAACCCGCCGGCGGCGTTCTTCTTGATCGAGAACTGGAGAGACGTATACGCGCCTTCCTCGCCGACCTCTTGCAAGAACTTGTCGTAATAGCGGACCAGCGCCGCCTGGTCTGTCCGGTACGCCTGGTCGGCGAGTTCGAGAGCATCCATGCGCCGCGCTTCGGCGACGTCGTTCCACGCGGCCATCAGAACGGCCTCGAACTACGCGGGGACACGTCGACGCGCACCGACGAGGCAGTGTTCCCGCCGTCGACGCGCACGACAATGTCGGTGCTCGACCACGCCGGCATCGCCGCGAGCCAGCGGCGACCCGCCAGAGCAGCGAATACGTTGCGGCCTGAAGGGTTGTCGTCGCTGTACACGCGCGCGGTGCGGTGCCGCGGGTGTGTGTCGATGCGCAGGGTTTCGCCGTCTTCGATCGGCGGTGTCTGCACCACCCGCAACGCATCCGGGTCCGTCGGATCTTGGATCCAGTACTGGCCAGGACCGTTCATCGTGTAGCGGGCCCACGCGGGCTGATCGGCTGCATTGCGGACACGCACGGTGCCCTCGTTGCGGCCGTCCTCGTTGACCCAGATATTCGACTCGTCCAGGTGCGCCGCCAGCGGGTCCATCGCGGTCGCCGACAGCTGATACGACACCGCCGCGTTGAGCGCCGGGTCGAACGTTTCGACCGGCACCGGTGCGCCGTCGAGCTGGTAGCGGTTGTAGCGCCAGCCCTGATGCTTGGTGTAGGTGCCGACCGTGCACGGGACATCGGTCGACCAGCCACGCCACCACGCGTCGTGAATTGCGCGCATTTCGGCGACGGTGCTGCCCTTGATGAAAATGACTGCGTCCCAGTCTTTTTTGCTGCGCACGCTGCGAAGGAAGGTGGCGCCGTCCTGGCGCGCACCTTCCGACGTGAGCAGCGAGACAGGGGCGAACATGTGCCCCGTCTGCGCTGTCAGCCGCACCCCCTCACGGCCGGCACCTGCGCCATGCAGGTGCCAGACACGTGAGTTGATGTCCCACACAACAGTTTTCGTGGACTCGGACAGAAGGAGAGGATTCATCGCCCGAAACCTCCGGACCGCTGCATGGCCAGGGCACGTCTCCGCTGATTGCGTTCGATGACCTGCCCAACGCCGCGCTCGTTGTAGCCGTTGAATTGGTAGGTGTCGCCCCCGCCGCCGCCCGCACCTGCGGCCATGCCCACACCGGCCAGTCCGGTCTGAAGCATTTCCTTCCAATTGTTTTGGAAGTACTGCGCCAGTCCTTGGGCTTGGTTGGTAGCCAGCGACGCCGCCTGCGTGCCGAGGTTGGTCAGCGCTGCTTCAGGAGTCGGCGCCATGTACCACGGCGCGGGGCCCGAGAACAGCTTCCCGGCACCAGGAAGCGAGGCCAGGGGATGCGTGCTGCCGTCGCCGACGGTGTAGGTCGGTGCCGGTGTCCCTGACGGCGTGGCCGGAGTCGGCCCCCACGGCACGGGCGTTCCAGGTGCAAGCGGAGCAATCGGAGAACCAGCCGGAGGCACCAGGCCGGGAGCAGCCGGCGACGCAACTCCGGGAACCGCGCCCGGTGTTGTCGCGGGCGTGCCACCCAGTGCGGCAGGCCAGTTCGTGACCAGCACCGGCGTGGCACCACCGGCACCGACGACGTCGGTACCGGATGTGCCGGAGCCAGCGCCCGGTGTGGAAGCGCCGAGACTTCCGCCCCCTGGACGACCGCCCCCACCTCCGCCGCCACCCGGTGAGCCCAGACCGCCCGCCGGGCCTCCCAGATCCCCGCCACGCAGCAGCGCCGCGGGAATGTGCATCTGGTGGTCGAACATCGAACTGGCTGCACCGACAGGGCCACCGATGATGACGCCGTCGCTGCCGTTCGACTCGACGTTGGTGCCGTCGGACAACGTCAATGCGGTATGCCCGTTGGCGCCTCCGCCGTGATCGAACCAGCCGATTTGAAGATCACCGGCCGCACCGAGACCTGGTTGAGCACCCCGCGCGGTGAGCCAATCGCCCTCCGACACAGTCGACATCCGCGAGGAGAACGGGTCGTTGCCGAGCGCGTCGTTGACGACCGCGGACACGATGCCGGAGCAGTCGATCGATGACCGCGAGAAGCCGCCCATTTCATAGACGGCAGGGTCCATCGACTGGGCGAACGCCTTGCCGGGGACCAAGCCGCCTGTGGCGAATTTCGGCAGGTCGCCGACCATGTTGCGCAGGTACGCGGGCGAGGGAACCCAGCCGGCGTTGATGGCTTCGAGCAGCGGCAGGTTCTTGCCGGTCGCGCGCGCGTTGACCACGTATTCGCCGGTCGACGCCGCGATCAGCATCGAGTCCGATGTGCCGGTGCCGGGGCCGTTGAGCAGGCCGCCGGTCGCCATGTGGGCATCTGCCCACTGCACGAGGGAGTCACCGAGACCGTTGGCGCCCTTGCCGCCGATCCCAGGTACCCAGTCCGGGATTTTGACCTTCTGCAAGATCTCGCCGACAGCTTTGACGCCGATAGCGATGGCCTTCACGATCCCGTTCCAGACTGAGGACACAGTCGTGCCCAGGTCGGAGAAGAACCCACCGACGCTGGTCAATGCGGGACCGAGCGAATTCTTCGCTGCCGTGACGACATTCACCGCGACATCGGTCGCGGTGGTCATGGTGTCGGACAGCGCCTTGAGTGCCGGCATCACGATCGGCATCAGCACGTTCGACACAAGCCAGGTAAATGCGTCGGTTACCTTGGTGAGGATCGGGATGAGCTGGACGAGGATGTCGACGATCGGCGGCAGCATCTGCACGGCCAGCTGAACCAGCTGGGGCAGCAGCGGCGCGACCGCGAGAATCAGGTCACCGAACGACTTCGCGATGACCGGAATGACCGGCATCAACGCCGTAATCGCCTGCGACAGAGCATCGCCGATGACACCAGCGACTTCGGCCAGCACCGGTTGGAGCTGTTTGAAGATGGGCATCATGGAGTCAGCGACTTGCTGAATCACCGGTGCCAGGGCATCGAAGACGGTGGTCAATGCGGGCGCGAGGGCCTGCACGATCCCCGAAACCACCTGCGCGACAACCGGAATGATCGGCGCCAGTGCGGTGATGAGAGAGGAAAACGCAGTGGCCAACGGGCCGATCGCCGGAGTGATCGCGACGACCGCTTGCGCAAGCGCGCTACCAACCACCTGCGCCACTTCCGACAGCGGCTCGATCAACGGCTGTAGAGCGGCCATCACGGCGTCGAGCAGTCGCGCGAGCACCGGCAGCACTGGCCCCAAGCCCTCAGCAAGAGAACTGATCAGGTTGCCCAGCACCGGCAGAATCGGCTTCAGCGACGACAACAGTGACGCGCCCAACTCGCCGAGTGAGGGCATGATCGCGCCGAGTGTCTGCCCCAGCTGCGCCAGGAACGGCCCCAGAACCGGGCCGATGATGTTTCCGACCTGGATCAAGCCATCGATCAGCGGCTTCAGCCCATCACCCAGACCGGCCAGGATGCTGCCGAAGTTCGAGACCAGCTCAGTGAGGCTGCCGTTGTTGAACGCGTCGGTGAACGCTTGGCCGATACTGCCGATCAGTGAGCCGATGTCGGCGCCGATCTGTCCAGCGACCGGCGCGAACGCCTGCGACAGCGACAACACGCCCTGGGTGGCCTGCTGAAGACCGGGGCCCATCCCATCGATCACGTCGGCGACACCGGCGAAGACCGATTGCACGCCGGCGAGTGCCTGCGGGGTCTGCCAGAACGCCGCGAACTGTTTGGTCAGGCCGTTCATCGACGTAGCGACGTCGACCATGCCGGCCTTGAGTGTCGGCAGCGCCGCGGTAGCGAGCTGCTTGATGCCGTCGGCCGAACCGGCGAACAACGCGTTCTGTGTCGACTTGACCGCGTCATCCCAGGCGGGCTTGATCGACTCCGCCGCCAGGACGAAATCACGGGCGTTCGGCGACAGTTTCGCCAGCGCTTCGGCGGCCTTGTTCTGCGCCGACGACCCCTCGGTCATCGCTTCCGTCAGCGACTTCTGCGCGTCGGCGACGTTGCTTTGAGCCTCAGCTACGCTCTGTTCGGCTTCTTTGACTCGGTCGTTGGCGTCGGCGACTTTCTCTTTCGCCGCAACGACATTGTCGGCACCTTCAACGCCCTTGGCCTGGGCGTCGTTGGCTTTCTCGACGAGTTCGCGGTTGGACTCCTGCGTTTCAGCGAGCCGCTGTTCAGCTTCCTGAACACGCAGCGCTGCCCGCTCACGTTCGAGCGCGGTGGAACTGACGTCGGCGTTCGTCTTGATGAGGTCGGCTTGCGCCTCTCTCAGTGAGAGCTGGGCGTCCTTCTCGTTGAGCGACGCGCCCCGCAACTGGAGTTGGTAGTCCTGAAGGGTGCGCGTTGCTTCCTTGCGGGCATCGCTGAGATCCTTTTCCGCAGCCTCAGACGACTTCTTCGCCTGCTGAAGGTTCTTTTCCGCAGTGGCGACGCCACGAACCGCGGACTCAACCTGTTTCTGAGCTGCCTCAACGGCTTTCGCCTTCGCCTTGGAGTCCTCACCGGCCGAGTCCTGCGCCGCGGTAATCGCCTTGAACGCATCACCCACGCCATGCAGGCCCACAACGGCAGTGCCCACGGCAGCGCCGGCGGCTGGACCGAGAGCGGCCAAGCCGACACCGAGGGCACCCACAGCGCCCAGAGCGACACCGGCCGCACCGCCGATCGCGGCAATGCCAGCGCCGACAGCGCCGATCTTGGCGGTGTTCGCGGCAACCAGTCCCAAGCCCTTGGCGACACCGCCCAGGCTGAGCGATGACCGCTTGGCGGCCTGGTCGTGGTCACCGATTGCCTTCGTCGACTGCCGTGTCCCACTGGCCAGCCTGGTCTGAGCTTCTGACAGCTCTTGAGCTACGCGGGCGGCTTCTCGTGTTGCGGCGCCTTGGTCGCGGCGTGCCTTCGACGCGGCGGTCTCGGCGGCCACAAGCTGGGACGCTTTGACGTTGCTGCTGTCGCGGACCTCTGCGAGTTTCGTTTCGGCAACGCGCACATCCTCGGTGGCGGCAACACGAGCCTTGGATAGTGCGGCCTCAGCCGCCAGAATCTGGCTCTGCTTGGCCTTGCCGCTTTCGCGTACCTCGGTGAGCTTTGCTTCGGCGACAGCGACCTTGTCGGTTGCCGCTGCCCGAGCCTTCGATACTGCCGCCTCAGCCGCAGCGAGTTGACTCGCTTTGGCCTTGCTGCCCTCACGGACTTCGGCGAGCTTCGTCTCTGCGACGCGGACCTTTTCAGCCGCCGTCGCTTCCGCCTCTCGGGCGGCCTGCATTTTCCGGCCGAGACTGTCGATCTCAGCTTTTGCGCGCTCAAGGCTTTTGGTGTCAGCAGTGACCTTCAGCGGCTTGCTGGAAATTTCTTTCTGGGCGTCGCCGACCGTGCGACGAATATCGCGCCCGAGGCTGCTGGTGTCAGCTACCAGGGAAACGAACGCTGTGGCGACTTCGATGCCTTTTTCAGCCATTTATCTATCCCCCCAACCCAGGTAGTCATCCATTTCCGAAATGGGCATAGGTTCGTCGCCGAAGTTCGAGACGTCGTCTTTGATACCGGGGCGAGGAATTCTTGAAGGACGGTTCATATTGTTTTGTCCGTCTTTTGTTTGCGCCCACCACAACAGGTTTGTCAGATCGACGAGATGCGCGATGAGATGTTCGGTTAGACCCCATTCGCGTTCTTCTGGCGGAAGGGGGTTCATCGCCCGCCCGAGCGCCGATTCGGGGCCCAGGCAGGCGATAATTGAGCGGAGATCAACCCATGTCAGGGATTCAGTTCCCAGCCAGCGGAGCCGAAGACCCCGGTCGATGAGATCTGATTCGATGGCCTCGCGGTACTTGTTGATCAGACCTACGAGGCCGAGGATTCCCCCTCGTTGATCCCCGAATGGGTGCGCCATTCAATCAGCAGTTCGTTCAACTGCTTGGTGCGCAGAGCCATCACCGCATTACGCGCTTTCTCGTCCGCCACTTCGGCATCGAGGATCGCTTTGATAGCGCGAGTCTGGCTCAGCTGCTCAATTTCCAGAGTCAGCCAGAACGGCAGGTTGGCCAGCGATGGCAAACGGATTTCGATACCGTCGACCTCGGTGACGAAGTCGTCCTCGACAACATTGGGGGCGGTGGGCTTGTTTTTGGGGTTACGTGCGACCATTGCGCGGGCCTCTTTTCGTAGATGTGCGCAGGAATTCCGGGCCGTTAAAAAGGGGCCCGAGTGATGGCGGGCGGGCCTGCGCATAAAGGTGATCCCGCCATCACTGGGGGAATAGGGGTATTACGCCGAGAAAACGCCGTCGTTGTAATACCGGATGGCCTTCACGCCAGCCGAATCGGCGAAAGCCTCAACGGTGACCTGGAAACCCATGAGGTTGTCGGCCTTGAAGCCGTTCTCCTTGACCTCGGAGACCTTGCCGTCCGGGATCACGATCCGCAGCTTGCGCGCCTCGTGTTTCATATCGAAGATCCACGTGGTGTGCGGGAGCGAGGTACCGGTCTCGGTCACCTTGATTTTCTTGCCGGTGCTCGCGGTCGCTGCCGTCACAGTGACGTTCTCCGACCCGAATACGGCAGTCAGGATGTCCTCGTCGAACACCGAATACAGCGTGAACTGGAATCGCACCGAGTGTTCGGTCTGGAGCTGGGCGATGATGTTCGCGTTCCAGTCCTTGATGGCCTGCACCTGGCGTTCGCCCTGAGCGGCAAGACCGTCTTCGGAGATGTAGCCCAGCTTCTTGAAAGCCGCATCGGGAGCGGTGGATTCGTCGGTGGGCAGAGTGCTGCCGAGCGGCGCGTACAGGATGCCGCCAGTGACCTGGAGGTTGCCGGTACCAGCGCCGATCGATGAGGTATTTGCAACAGCCATGTGTGCTGCGCTCCTTCGGGATTTTGCGCAGGCCCGAGAGAGTCAGTGTTGAGTTGTGTTGCCCCCGAGAGGGTTACAGTTCGGATCCGGTGATGTGCAGTTCGATCGTCACGAGGTAGCGGGGCGTGCCGCTGGCGAGATCCGGTAAGAACGCCATTCCGGCGTCGACGGCTTTGTCACACCATGCGGTGCCAATCCAGCCGGGAGCCGCGCCGGTGACCAGCGCACGCACCAGGCGGGCGAGGTCGGACGCGGCGATGTCGCCGGCGGAATCCCAGCACTCGAACACGATGCGGGGCCGATCGGTGATCAGGTCACGCTGCGTGCCACCGGCGCGAACCAAGCGGACGAACCGCGCCGGCCTGGTCGTAGGAACCTTGGTCACGACCCGCGCGGTATCGCCGCGGTCTCGCAATTGCTGGCCCAGCCAGCCACAGATCTCGGTTTCGATGTCTGGGAAGATCACGGCAACCATCAGTCACGCCCTGCGTCGAGTGCGCGAATCAGCGTGTGGTTCTTGGCGTTGTCGACGATCGCGTCGATATTCGCGGTAACCACCGACGCACGCCAACGGCCCTGTGGCCGCTTCTCACCTTGCTGGCTGCCGGTCTCATAGCCCTCGCCCGCTTCTGCGGCGATGGCTTCGGCGCGGCGGTCCAAATCGGCGATGACACCGGGGGCGCGGCGGAGGTCGTAGAAGCCCTGAATGTTCAGGACCACGCGAGATTTGGCCAATTGCTTAGCCTTCCACTCTGCTCAGATTGACCACAGAACCAGGAGTCCACTGGAAGGGACCGTGGTTGTAGTCCTCGGCGTAGCCGATGACTTTGAATAGGCCAATCGGAAGGTCGATCTGGTCATGAGGGCCGACCTGGAATCCAGGTGGAACCAGAAGAGCGACGTCGACGACGACACGGTCATGGCCGGCGAGCAGCGGCTCAGTCGACGACGGCATATACCACCCGTAGACGCGGCGCTGTGTGCCCGGTTGGTCCAGAGGTGGCGTGAAGCCGAAGATGTCGTTGCCGCGCGGGTCCTGGCCGGTGACGCCGTAGCGGTGGACACCGACCGTATAGGGCGTCGGAAACGTCATCCGGTGGCCTCCGAATCCCAATAGGGAAGACCCGTGCCCGCGTCGGCGGGCGTGGTGGAGATCGAGAACGCCTTGACCCCCGTGCCGCCCGGACGCAACATGCGAGTGTCGGCCGCGGTCAGATACAGCTCACCCATCGGGTTGGAGTAGGTGTTCTGCGACTGGTACGGGCCCGCGAAGTCGGAGTGCTGCGAGATGCCTTCGACGTCGCTGTTGACCATCGCGCGTTTGACGACGCGAAGCGACACGAGTTTCGGGAGACCGGGATCCGCGCCGTCGGACAGACGCTGGTCGATGTCGGGCACTTCGGCTCGGATCAGCGTCGCAGCGTAGCCGAGCAGAATTGTCGCCTTGTCTTCTTCCTCGGACGACAGTGGGCGCCAGTACGCTGCCAGGTCATCAAAGGTGGCGAAGTCAGCCATCTGGCGCCTCCCTGCTACTTGCTCGGCGCCTGCGCGCCAGCGTTGTCAGCGTCGCCGGCCTTATCGGCCTTATCGGCGTCGCCAGCCTTGTCGGCGTTGTCCGCCTTGGCTTTGACCTCGGTGATGCCGTAGTCGTCGACCTTGCGCAGACGAGACGCGATCTTCGCGTCGGCGGTCTCGAACCGGTACACCTTCACAGCGACGCCATCAACCAATTCGTTTGCAGTCGAGTCGATTTCGAACTTGGCCCACGGCGTGGTGCCGTCCTCGGAGAACGTCACGCCGTGGGTTGCAGTGAAGACATAGGGCATTAGGTCAGGTCCTTGATCAGGCCGTGGTACACCTCGGGGCCGTACTTGAGGCCGACCTCGCCGTAGAGCTGGAACTTGTCGCTAGCGCCGGTCTTGGCCAGCGGCTCGACGAAGATGCCCGTGCCCTTGTTCGGGATGTTCAGGAACACCGGGTTGCAGACGGACAGGTCGATGATGCCGATCTGGCCGGTGGGGAACCAGCGGTTGAGCATGACGCCGAAGGTGCCGAAGTCGGTGACCACGGTGTCGACGGCCACGCCGCCGATGTTGCGGGTCATGGTCGGCTGGTTCAGCGGCGCCGCCGCATACAGGTTCGACAGGGCAACCTTCTGCGCCGGGCCCAGCATCAGGACGGTGTTGTCCTGGTCCAGGGTCGCGCCGGCGGTGAACATCGCCGACAGGGCACTGTCGATGATCGCCTTGGACAGCGCGCGACCGGTGCCGCCGTTGGCGAACACGTTGGTCGAGATCGCGGTCAGAACGCCGCGGGTCTGGCGGGCGGTCGAGTTGTTCGCCGGCTTCTGGTAGACGCCGGACAGGAACGACTTCTCGATGTCCACAGCGACCTTGCGGAGCTTGGCCTGAACCTGACGGGTCAGCTCGTCGCGAACCGGGTTCGGCTCCTCGGAGTTGATGCCGTTGTGCAGACCAACCGCTGCCTGCTTGGTGTAGCTGACCTCGATGGCCTCCTGGTGGATCTCGACCACGTTGGAGACGTTCGAGCGAGACACACCCGAAGCGGTCGGCGCCGCAGCACCTTCGACCTTGGTGTTGTTCACCGCGGTCGACTCCAGGTCCTCGGTCTGCCACTCGAACTCGACAGAGGTGGTCGACTGGCCGCCGTTCAGGCCACCGATGGCCGAAAGGAACGGGGTGTCAGAAGGGGCGACGGTGTAAAGCTCGCCGGTGTAGTTCGGCAGGTTGTAGGTAGTACCCTGCCCGGAGACTGTAGCCATAGTGCGCTAGTCCTCTTGGGTTACGACGACAGGAAATACCTGTCGCTCAATGGTTTTGCTGCTGCGACAGCTTCAGCAGCTGGTCTGCTTTGATTGCTGCCGCGGCCTTCCAGTCGCCTCGCGACTGTGCCTGTTTGGCCCGCTGGTCATCTGACAGCGGTTCGCCTCCCGATTGCCCCTGCGCCCGATTGGGTTTCATCCCTGCCTGCTCCTGGACGCGCCCCAGATAGGGGTCTGTCTTCAACAGGTTGGTGAGATCGGACTTGATACGCGCGGTATCGATTTCGCCGTCATCATCGACGTAGCCGGTCAGGTCACCGAGCAGCCGCACCGCCACATCCGGATTCGCGAAGTCAGCCGCCAGGGCCTTCGCTTCGCCGCGGATCGCGCGGTCACGGAACTTCTCGGCGCGCTGGTCAGCGGCCGTGAGGCGTTCATTCGCCTTATCGAGTTCGGTCATCTGCGCGTCCTTGGCGGCCTGTGCAGCCGTAATGGCTGGTTCGGCTTCCTTGAGACGCTTCCGCAGATTCGCCGCCTCCCGGTTGGCCTTCGCGATCTTCTCGCGGGCCCACTCGGGCAACTCAGCATCAGAGGTGGTGTCAGTCGCGGTGGTGCCCTCCGGGGGCGTTTCGACGACGGTCTCTGTAACCTGTTCGGAGTCAGCAGGATTGACAGTTTCAGTGGTCTGTTCGGTGTTTTCGCCGGACATTCGGGGTGGCCTCCTGGGCCTAGTAGGGTCTTCCTCAACCCGCCTCCAGGGCGGGATGCTGTTTAGTGAATGCCTTGCTGCGTTCGCAGCTCAGACAAGATCGCGGACGTGGATGGGAACTTGCCCAGCCCGTCTCGCGCGTCCTGGTACAACTGGAACAGGGCGTCCGGGTCATACCCGTCCGGATAGGGACTGTCACGCCAGAACGGTGTTGGCGTGCAGTCGCAGTCATCGTGGTATTTGTGCAGGCCACCAGCAGTGGCCTCACTGGCGTATACCGCGCCGCGGCTGGCGGTCATGAGGCAGAACGCGCACGTATCGCCGCTGGGGACACGCGCCCAGCGGGCCCGTGCCGGATCCCGTGCGACCGACTGTGCGATGGTCTCGCGGCCAGCCTGAAGGATCAGCCGTTGGGACGCCCGTGAGAGCTTCCCGCCGATTTGCTCAGTCGTCGCGGGGACAGTTCGAGACGTCGTCTCGTGGGTAGAGTCCACCGTGTCGCCGGCATCCAGTCGCGCACGAATCTCGCTGTCACTCAAGGTGACTCGGTCAAACACGGTCTTCGGCGCCGTCGCCCACCGCAATACGCCGAGCGCTTGCTCTGGTGAGGCAGGGTCCGCCACGGTCGCCGTGTAGCCAGCTCTTACGCCAGCATCGGCACGCAACTCGTCGAACCAGTCAGCGGCGGTGGTTGCCGCGATCCGACCGAAGGTGGCGACGAACTCGACCCAGAAATCGGAGAGGGCCTTCGTGGTGGGTGAGGTCGCCAGGAACTCGGTCAACTGCTGGGTCGCGAGGTCGACGATCGCCTGATTCGATACGCGGAACTCTGAGACCTGTTCTGCTGTTGCCACATTCGCCGCCTACGCCGCAGCCGGAAGCTCCGCCGGCGGCGGGTTCTGTCCAGGCTGAGCCTCCGAGGGCTGCTGCTGGTTCTGAGCCGCTTGGCGGGCGCGTGCGTCGTTGACGAGGGCGAGGAGGTCGGCGCGGCCCTGGGCGCGCTGGCGGTCCGCGGCGATGCGCGCCCGCTCGGTCGCGGTATATCCCAGCTTGGTCAGGGTCACGTCGGAGTCTGCCGGAAGGATCTCGGCAGCAACCTGTTTGGTCACCGAATCGGTTGTTGCAGCCGGGGTCGGGATGCCGCGCGGAGCCCAATCGGTCTCCATCTTCCGCATGTCGTCGGATACTTCGGCACCGTTGGTGTCGACCCGCACTGCCAGGCGCATCACGCGTTCCCAGCAGTCGCCGAAGATGACCGACTTACGGTCTGCGGCTTTCTCCAACCGGAAGTCCGACAGCCGGATCGCGTCAGCGCTGGACGGGTTACCCTCGGAGTAGATGCCGAGATAGTGCGGCGGAAGGCCCGTCAGCCCTGCCATCATGTGGACGTCCAGATCCAGCAACTTCGTGAAGTTCGAGGGGTCGCCGGTCGCGAACGTGCCTACCTGCGGCAGGTTGCCGTTCTTGTCGGCCTCCAGCGCGAGGATCATGCCTTGCAGCACTTCCCACACGTTGGCGCCGGTGCCGTCGGCCTTCTGGAACGCCGATTCGACAGCGCCGAGAATGTAGCGCTGCGGGATCGCGTAGTACTCGCGGGCGATCTCCATCGCCACCGCAGTGCGGCAGGCGCGGTCGACCGTGTTTCGCCAGGCGTCGGTGATCTCGCTGCGCCCGTGGCGTGTGCCTGTGGACTGTCTGTTCAGGAACGGGACCACCGGAACTTCGCCGAAGCCGTGGTCATCGCGATCGATGACGGTCCAGCCCTTGGCGCCCTGGTCGACCATGTGAACGGTCGCGTTCAGGGTGTACAGCGTCGCCAGCTGCCTGCCGTAAGTTTCCGACGTCGGATCAGTATCCAAGTACGTCTGATAGGCGGCCTTAGTCTTCCGCTTCCGTGTGTCGGTTACCGCGATCATGTTCCGCGGCGATTCCGCGGTGATCAAGGGATACCCGTCGTCGCCGGGACCGACGATGACGTAAGCCGAACCGTAGATCAGCGAATCCAGGTGCACCAGCGGCGCATCGGCATCCAGGTTGTTGGCCTGCCAGATATCCCACAGCGACTCATCGACAGCCGGGGAGTTCGGCAAGCGAAAGCCGTTGACGGTCAGACGTTCGTCGATAGCGTTGACGCCCGACTGACACCAACCGAAGATCGCGCGCAACTTGCGCAACTCCGGAGGCGTCGAGATGCCGAGATTGGTTACCGGCTGCATCCCGTCGTAGTAGTGACGGGACAAGTCGAGTTCGCCTTGCCGTTCGAACAGCCGAGAACCGAGCCGTTGCGCAATCAGCGTTTCATCCGGCTTCAGGTCCGTAGCCGCTTCGGGGATGCCCATCGGCAGATCCGTGAGTACTGGATCAACGATTGCCACATCGCCCCCTCATCGTTGTAGAACGATCACGCGGCCCTGACCGGGTGCGCGACCTGTAGGTTTAGTGGTCTTGTTGAGGTACAGGCGGCGACCCATCCGGGCGCCGACCATGCAGACGGCGAGGTCGATCTTCTTGCTGGAATCTCGGGACTCTTTCCCGAGACTCACGCCCCACCGATTCGGCCGGCGCTTCGCCGCATGGGCGTGCAGCCTCAAACCGGCGTGGCCGTCGTGGATCAACGTCTTGTCCTCGTCGATCGACTTGGCCGTCAGCTCCGCCTCTTCGGTGAACAGCCGGTTGCGGTCGACGCCGCCTCGCTGCGACAGACGCATGTCGAACTTCACCGAATGCCCCTGCGCGCCAGGCGTAGCCCACAAAGGCAACTGCTGCGCGAAGTCGCGGTGCCAGCCATCGATGACATCGAGCCAATACAATGCTTCGGTTTCGTCGTCGCGGGCCGGAGACGGGTCGACACCGAACCAGACAACGTCGTAGCGGTCGAACGCCGCACGCACGCAGGCATCGACCTTCTCGCGCGGAGCGAGCCAGTCTTTGCCGCGGTTGCCGTGCTCGCGCTGCCACATGCCGAGCGTGAACACGAATCCATCCGAGATCCGCACGGCCACAAGGCCAGTAGCATCCTCGGACTTCGAGCAGTCGAGAAACATCGCGATCTGCTCGCCATCGGCAACGACCGTGTCCGGACGCGCCAAGTCATCGAACGTTCGCGGATCGATCCACGCATCCTCAGCCGCCGCCAGACCGTTCAGGTAGAACCGGATCGTGTCCGCCGGCGTGGTGCGGGTGTCGTTCATGATCTCGTCGAACAGCCGCTCCAGCGGCGCCCACGGCGCGTCTGCGTATGCCTGCCTAAGGCCCAGCATCAGAGAATCCGCGTCGTAGATCTTCGTCGCCGGGTCGGCTTCGATCGAGTCGTACAGGATGTCCTTTTTTGGGGTGCGGCCAGCAACCTGCGCCTGCCACGCCTCGAACGATCGCTCCGCAACAGAGTCCAAGCCCTGCTGGTGAGCGTTCGTCATCTCGCACAGCCGCGCCTGAATCGCACTGGGCGACTTGGCCACGTTGCGTCGAGCCACCGCGGCGACGTGGTGGCCGCCCGACGATTCGGTCATGTGATGCGACTCGTTCAACAAGATGAACGTCGCCGGATCGCCTTCGCTGGACTTCTCGCTAGCCGTCAGGACCTCAAGGCGCCCACCGTCTTTCAGCAGAGTCCGCGTCTCACCGCAGTCGAGGCCGTAGTAGTCGCGAGCCTCCGCACACCACATCGCATTCGCGACGCGCAAAACGTCTTTCGACTGCGCCTCGCTGTTCGATGCGATCTGCACCAACGGCAGCATGTGCCGTCCGCCGACGAACGTTCCGGGCTCGTCGCCCTGGAACAACCGCGACGGGCCGACCAACTCAAGGTTGCACAGCGCACCGCCGAACGGATCCTTGCCGGTGCCCTTCGCGCCACGCTTCACCGCCGAGCGATACCGCCACCGGCCGTTCTCGTCGTACGCGTAGTACAAGATCAGAAAACGCTTCTGACCAGGTGTGAACACCCACGGCTCACCGGTCTGGTAATCGGTCAAGCCAGGCTCGTCGGTGCGCCATTCGGCCCAATCGATCAACGCCGGACCGATCGACGAACGAGTCAGAGCGGACTTTTCTTCGCGGGTCTCTGGCCACGGGATCGACACCCACGCGCCCAGATCACCGAGCCGGTACCCCGGCAGCAGTTCAGAGGTCGGCGAAGTCATCAGCACTCCGCCTCTTCGGTCGCGACGTGTCCTTCGGCGTCTCGCCGACCTCCCACTGAAGGCGGCGCATCGCCATCGGCGACAAGCCGAGCCGGTCTTCGAGCTGGCGAACCTCACCAAGCAGACCAGCCGTAGCCGTCTCCGGATCCTCGCAACGGATTAGGACCTGGACGTACCGCGCGACTACGCGGTTGTGTCCCAGCGCTTCCCACGCCACTGCCTGCGGCGAGGCCCACAGGTCCTCCCACACCGCCTGGTATCGATCATCAGCCGACGACAGAGGCCATTCAGGTGCGGGCCCGCTGCGGCCTTCCGCGGGCAGGACTTTCCAGTCCGGGCGTGCATTCCGGCGCCGCGCGTTTGGTTTTGGAGCAGGACCAGGCAACAGCGGTCACCTCCTGCGCCGCTAGAACAGCGACAACGTCAAAGCGGCGACCCCTCAACGAATCAACGGCGGGTCGCCCAATTGGATATGTAAATGCGGCTCTCACCAGCCCGAAAACCCTCAAACCCGTACAGGCAGTCAGGCCCTATGCCCAACGGGGGCGCGCGCGATGCGAGAGGGGTCATCCCCCCTGGGGGTATGCGGCGCCCTGGCTGCCCGCTGGGGGCGCGTGCCGTGTCGGGGGTGGACTTTTGGGATCGGCGTGGCCGGTCAGCCGTCGGTGGGCCGGTCAGCTTTTATCGTGACATTCCGCAGGTCAGACGGTATTATTGACGTATGGAATGCATCGTGTGCGGCGGGCCGATCAGGTGGTCTGGTCGTGGTCGCCGGCCTGAGGTGTGCGGGCAGCGGTGCCGGAAGCGGAAGTCTCGGGGCGCGGTGAGTGTGCCTGAGTCGTTGACTTCGTTGCCTCGCTGGGCTGCCCGTGATGGGAAGCGACCGGTGCGGGTGTCTGGTCGTCCTGCTTCGTCGACTGATGCGTCGACGTGGACGTCGTATGAGGCGGTTGCTGATCGCCCGCATGGTGTGATGCTGGGCGATGGGCTGGCCTGTTGGGATCTCGATGGCGTGCTCGACGATGAGGGTCGTCTGCATCCTGAGGCAGCGGCTGTGCTGGATCAGGTGGGTAAGCGCGCGTTGTGGGTTGAGCGGTCCCTGTCTGGCCGTGGCCTGCATGTGTTCGTGCGTGGCGATGCGGAGCCTGCGCGTGTAGGCGAGCGGGTGTCGTACTACAGCTGGGGCAGGTTCATCGCTGTGACTGGCGACCGGTATCCGTGGTCGGCCTGAGTGCCGGGTGGGTGAGGGTTGGCCTGAGGCGTGATCGTTTGGCGCGGCCTTCTGCGGATTCGCGTTGGATCTTGGCCTTGTGGCATGGGACGCACAGGGTCTGGCCGTTGTCGGGGTCGGTGGCGCCGCCGTTGGCGACGTTGTCGATGTGGTCGGCTTGGACTGTGCGTCCGGTTGGGTCGTGGTGTCCGCATCGTTGGCAGGTGTAGTCGTCACGTTCGAGCACTGCGCGTCTGAAGGCGCGGTGCTCCGGTGTGCTTGTCCTGCTGGGGCCCTTGCTGTTCCATGCCATCTGCGGTCTCTAGGATTCGGTGCGGGGCACGGGGATTGAGCCGGGTCTGATGGCTTCGAGTGGCACGTTGGTTGTGGTGCCGGCGTTGTGGCCGCATGGTTCGATGCGGTTGCCTGATCGGCATCCGCAGTTCTTTGCGTCGTGCCAGGCTTCGGCGGGCTGCCCGCATTCCTGACACAGCAGGTTCGGGTTGGGGAATGGTGCCGTGATGTGCTGGCGCGCTGCGCGTCTGGCCATGGATCCTCGTTCAGAACACGATCAGGTCGGGCAGGTCGCTCGCTGGGGTGCGGCGGCGCCCGAAGATGCGGAGTCGGTCGAAGATGCTGCGCCGCTGCGGCTCAGGCGTTTGGACGTGTTCGTTGCGCCAGGCCGGGCAGCGCTCGCAGTCGAAGGTCCGGAAGGTCTGCGTGGGCAGGCCGTCGGCGATTCTGGTGATGGTGCGTCCTTCGTGCCATTCGTGCTGGCCGTCTGGGCAGTGGGGGTCAGTCATCTTCGCCCTCCAGGGCTTCGGAGAATGGGCCTGCCTGCGCGATGATCCGGCGGCGCTGCGCGCGTTCGGTAGCCTCGGCGCGGCTGTGGATGTTCTGTGAGAAGCCGTATGTGGCGGTATCCAGCGAGACGCCGGGCCCCGAGTTCGCTCCGGGGAGGTCAACCGCGGTGTCGAAGGCGAGGATCCCCCGCGCGCCGGTTGTCTCCCTGAGGGAGGCTGTCTGGGCGCCGATGACGTCGCATTCGTCGCGGGTGGCGTTGTCGAATACGAGGCAGAAGGGGGTTTGCACTGCGGGGCCGAGTTTTTCGGTGGGCAGTTCGAGGATGCGCAGGCGCATGGTTTGGCTCTCCTGAGGGTTAGGCGGCGACGAGGCGGGGTTTGGTGTCGCGGTCGATGATCGAGCGTCCGGCCCAGACGCCTGCGATGCGGCGGCCTTCGACGCGTTCGAGTTCTGCGTGGTGTTGCCGGCATTGTTCGCGGAGTGGGCAGGTGCCGCAGAGTTGTTGGGCGTATGCGATGCGCGCGTGGCGTGCTCGGGCGCGTTCGCCGTCGATGGTGGCGTCCCATCGGCTGCCGTGGTGTTCGCGGGCCCATGCTTCGTGTTCGGGGCGTCGGCAGGTGGCTTTGGCCCATCGGTCGCGGATTTGCCTTGCGATCATCGCGTTCTCTCCATGTTGGCTCTTTGGGGTGCGCGGAGAATGTTTCGGCGGCTTTTGATCTCGGAGAGCCGCGAGAACTCCGGGTCCTGATCTACGGGTCCACCGCTTGATCGGACGTTCGGGACGGCTAGAGCCACGGTCGTCCCGAAACTTTTTTTGTGAATTGGATCACATAGGCCGATTTAGGCCCGAAAACAGCGGAAAACGCGAGCAGACCGCGCCCGATGGGCCACTCCAAACCCTCGGGAATTTTCAATGGCTCGCGGTCTGCTCGCGTTTGGAGGGGACGCCCCGCAAGGAACCGAAAAAGCGTCAACCCTCGGTATAAACCCCGGTCTAGCTGGGGTTATAGATTTAGGTCGCGTCCAGCCGTTGTGGCTGGGATCACGGGTCAGCGGCTTCAGCGCAGGGCTCAGCCACAAGGCTCGGTATTATTATACCAGGAACGCAAGTCGGCCTTCCCCGTCAGGCGGCTTTCCGGTGCCGAGACTCGGCCTCCAGCACGTCCGCGACGCTCACTTTCGGCCGTCCTCGCTCCCCCTGGTTCTCGATCACGCCTTTGTTGATCCACGCTCGGATGGTGCCGGCGGGTATGCCGATCGTGCGTTCGATGTCGGCGGGGCTGAGGATGGCGCCCATGAGTGCTGCGGCGGCTTCGGCGGGCAGCTCGACGGGTGCTGCCCAGTGTTGGCCGCGCTTGCGGGCGACTTCGTCGATCTCGGCGCATCGCTGAGGGGCGATGGCTTGCAGCGTGTTTCGGTAGAGCCGCGCGATGTCGCGGGCGTCATCGAGTGCGCTTCGGCGCATATGGTTGTCCTTGCTGGTAGTTAACGTTCGCTGTGGCGCTGTCGATTACCGTGCGTGAAATCGTTCGTGCAGCGCGTAATTGCCTTCGCGAAGCGGCATCCGAAGGGGTGCGCTTGGGGCGGTTTGGTGTTTGGCGTGTTGGCGCTTGTCGGCGGGGTCATGAACGTGGTGAGCCCCGACCCGACTCAGCCGCATCAGAATCCGGTCGGGGGCTTCATCGTTGCGGTCGCGATCATCGTGGGTTGCTCGTTCCTGCTGCTGCGCTGGCGGCGACAGGAGTGGGCGGCTCAGCAAGCCGAGATAGCGGCTCGCGCGGACGCCCAACACCAGGCTTATCTTCGGGGCGACGATTTCGGGGTGTTCGGCACCCGCGATACGCCGCCCGTGTAGCTCAGACACCCCACTGCGGGTCGTAGTCCGGATGGTCGGACCAGATAGCGGCGAACGGTTTCATCACCTGATCGCGCAGAATGAGCCACTCCTCGACCGATTCTCGGCGATCCGACTCGCTTGCAGCTCGGAATGCCGCTACTGCTGCACGGACTGCGGCGCACTGCCGTAGCACTTGCGCCGGGTCGTGGCGTTCGATGTGCTCGGTTCGGGCGTCAGTGTGGCCGGGCGGGTCTGGTTGGGGATCCCACAAGATGATGCCCTCGAACGCTACTTCCGTGACGCTCCAATCGCCGCCTGACGGGGGCAGTCCGGTGGTCATGGCTGCCGCTGCCTTCGCGATCTGCTCGTCCTCGGCAATCCGGGCGTCGAGGAATTCGTTGAGGGTCATGCGGTGGTCCCCAGAGGGTTGAAGCGGTCGAATTCGTCTGAGGCCCAGCTGTGGTCGCAGTGGGCGCATGCCACGCGGCCCTCCTCCGGGTCGGATGTCAGCGTTCGGCGTCCGCACATGTGGCAGGGGTCGCGAAGCCATGTGACGACGCCTCCCACACCGAGAAGTCGGTTCGCGGCCCGGTGGAGGCGTTCGAGCCGGATTAGGGCGTCGGCGCCTGTGAGGGTGATGGTGGCCCATCCGACGCTGCCATCGTCGCGGATGGTGGGTAGGCCAACCCCTTGCGCCGGCAGGTCTGCCAACGTTCCCAGGTATCGAGTGAGGGCCGCGACGTTGCGACTGACACGCTCTTGAGCGTTGCGAGGCATGGATTGTGGTCTGGTGCGGGTGACGCGCCATGCCCATCGTCCGGTTTCCTCGTCGATGCGCCTGGCCAGGTCGAGTGCATCGACGCGCACGGGTGCGCGGTGTCGGTCTGGGGTGCGGCTGACGCGGGGTGCCGGATTGCCGGTGCTGAAGGGTTGGCTGGCTGTGTCGTTCAACGCTTCCCAGTCGTCCGCGAGGTGGACGATGGCGTTGAATGCCGCGGTTTCGCATGCTTTGCAGAGGCCGCCGTTTTCGGTGAGGGCGCCGAGTCGTTCGCCGTCGGTCGTCCGGATGGCTTGGCGGCAGCGGTGGCCATTGCGGCAGGTGTGGGTCATAGGTGACTCCGGGGCTCAATGGGTGATGAGTATTGGGAAGTGGGTTGTCAGGGCTTCCCAGTGGTGGAATCTGGTGTCTGATCTGCGGTGATCCAGCCGCGGGCGAGGAACACTTTTTTGACGGTGGAGGCGATTCCGTTCATGTATCGGGCCCAGCGATCGAACCGCTGGTGATAGTCGTCATGGATTTCCACGGCGACGACGTAGCTCCCACAGCGGGTGCACACATGGCCGCCGGCGGTGAGCGGGACGATGATCGGCGGGACTGCGGGCTTCGGTTCCGGGGTGGGGGGTTCCGATTTGGCTTTGGGTCGCTTGGTCCAAATAATGCGCCCGAGCGGTTCGGTCTGCTGTGGCATGGGTTGGCTCCAGGGTGTTTACCTCCGAGGGGTACGCACGGTGCGCGTACCCCTCGGGGCAGTAGATGGTTAGGCGGCGGATTGGGTGACGGCGAGTCCAGCGGTGATGCCGCGGAGGATCGACGTCGCTTCGTCGGCGGGCACCGGTTCGCCGGTCGTCCACGTGCCATGGGTGATGCGGTACCGAAGGGGTTCGGGTTCCCAAACCGAAAAGTCGGTACGATAACGGCCGTTGATCATTTCGGCCGCGTGACGGAGCTGCCACAGAGCCGGCCAAGTGTCGTCGACCGAGGGCGGCGGTTCGTGCCGGGCGGCAGCGACCATCGCGTCCATCCGGACTGTGGCCCAATCGGGTTCGGGCACCCATTCCACCTCGTCGGCGTCTCCGTCCATCCCCCAACCAAGGAATTCGCGCATGTCCTCGATCGGCATGGGCTCGTCGCCGATGGGCTTGTATGTCCGGTTCATGCCGCCCTCAGGCGCGTTGCGCTTCTGCCAGGACTGCTCCAGGCCGAACGCTGCGCCTTCGAGGACGTGGGTGGCTCGGTCGAGGCTCAGGCCGTACAGGCCGCTCCACGGGCTGTCGATGCGGTAGGGGGCGCCTGCGTTGCCGCCTTCGATCTCGCTAATCTTCAGCGCCGTCCCGTGGGAACCGTTGATGTGCGCGAGTCGGTAGCGCAGCTGCCACAGGGGCGGCCAGCCATCTTCGTGGCCGATGGAGCTGAATCCGCGGGTGGCGATCTCCTCTGTCATCGCCCGCCAGTCCGGCTCGGTCATGTTCTGGTCCGCTGCGTCGGTCGCTCCGCTGCGGGAGGGCTGGCGGTAGTCGGCGAGTGCTGCATCGGCGACGGCTTGCCAGTTCGGTTGGGGCTGGTTCATTTTCGGCTCCTTTGTTCTTTGTTCTGCTGGGGTTCTGGAGGGGTCGGCCGCACCGACCCCCTCGGGTAGTTGGCCAGAGGCCCCTAATAGGCCGTGGGTCGTCCGCGGTTGGTGAGAATCGCGTTGACGAGCGTTTCCCGGTTCCCGTCCACCCAGCGCGTCAGTTCGGCGACGGCGGTTTCCCGATCGGGGGCGTCGAGAACGGCTTCGGGTTGGCGGATGCCGGAGACGTCATGTATCGCGGTGGCGTATGGGTGCTGCGTCCACTCGTCGAGGAAGTAGTTCGCTCGTTCTGCGGACGACCAGATGGGCTGTTCGCGGCAGTAGGTGACGACATCGCCAGGCAGCAGACGTTTCGCCCGTGGCTTCTTGTAGTGCACGCGCACGGCCTTCAGGGCGTCGGACACGAACACGGGCTCGTCGGCAAAGACGCGGTCCCAGGCCGTGATCGTGTCGTCGTTGTAGGTGACGCGGGGGTCGAGCAATGCGGCTTCGGTGAGCACGATTTCGGCGATACTCGGGTTGAGCAATTCGGTTCCTCGATGTTGGTGGATAGGTCAGAGGGGCATTTCGCCGGTCTCGCGGAAGTGGCGTTCTTCGGCGAAGTAGTCGGCGTCGCGGGGCGTCCAGGGCAACTTGGCTGAGCGCTGCAACGCTTTGGGCCACAGCCGCTTTTCGCGTTCGCCGCGCCAGCGGACGACATCGACGTACTCCGCGGGGCCCTTGTTGGGGTCGTCGGTCGCGCGGAGCAGGCCGAGTCCGAATTCGGGCCAGCGGAGCCACAGGCTTGTGCCGATGGGGGCCATGTTGCGGCGGCCATCCGTGGTGGTGGCCTTCGCCGAGTGCGCTTCGGTCAGCAGGGCGAATCGGTAGCGGGCACGCAACCGGTCGATAGCGACCGTGACCTTGCGCGCCGCCTCCTCGTTCGATGACTCGTGAGCGTGCATCCGGTAGATCGGCCCCATGATCAGTACGCCGGGGTTGAAGCGGCTGAGCTTCGATTCGATCCAGTTCAGGTCCGCGTCAGCGCTCTTGCCGGCGAGGTCGACACCTTCGGGCCGGTTGACGAAGAGCACGTGATCGGTGTTGTCGAGGTCGACGGGTGGCAGGCCGCGATTGGCGCGGCACTCGTTGACCATCGGCAGGATCATGCGGCAACGGCTCTGAAGCTGGAGTTCTGAGTTTTCGAAGTCGAGCACCAGCACCCGCGGCGGGGCGTCGAGTCCGCACTCAGTGAGCGGCAGGCCGGTGAACGGATGGATGCCGCCGCACAGCGCTGCGGCGATCTGCGTCATCAGGGTCGACTTGCCGCCACCTTCGGCAGCTGTGAGGATGACGCGGTCCATGTGGGCCAGGAGGCCGGGAACGATCCACTGTCGGTGCGATTCGAGCGCGAGGACTTCACCGAGGGTGAGACCGATCTTGTCGATGGTGTCGATGTTCGCGGCTTCGAGGTCGTCGAGCCGAGCGCGGAGCGCGGCGATGTGGCTGGACGCGTCGTCGATCGCGGTGCCGTTGGCGAACGATGAATTGATCCGTTGCATGATGTATTCCGCTTCGCCTTCGAGGCGGCGGGCGGCGCCCAGGCCGCGGATCCGTTCGGCGTGGAATGAGGCTGATCCGGGCATGCCGGCTCGTTCGAACAGGCCGAGTAGGTAGATCGGGGAGATGCGGTGGGGCACAAGCCCTTGTTTGCGTGCGTATCCTTCGACGGTGCCAGGCTCGATGGCGATGTCTTCCGCGAGCATTTCGCGCATGAGGGTGGCGATGGTGGCATTGGGGTGGGGGTGCCAGTCGTCTGAGCGGACGGAGAGGAAGCTGTCTCGGACGGCTTCGGCGTTGTGCATCATCGCGCCGAGTAGCGAGATTTCGGCGGTGCCGTCGTATTTGCGGTCTTCACTGATCATGTTGGGCTCCAGAGTGTTTCAGCGGGTATCGGTTAGTCGGCTTGCCACCATGGCGGACGCGTGGCCCGGCGGTTTTGGATGATCTGCGTGACGTTTCCGGCGCGGATCCACTTGTCGGTTTCCGCGTAGTGGGCGACGGTCGCGGTCATGGCCTCGTCGTACGTCCAGCCCGCAAAATTGGCGGCGGTGAGCCAGGCAACGATCATGGCGTCGCCCACTTCCCGGCTGTCGTGACTGCTGGCGTAGGTGAGGATTTCGACGATTTCGTCTCGGGTCATTGCCATGGTCAGGCGACTCCTGGTTCGGGGCGAGGGTTTTCGATGGCTGTGCGGTCAGCTGGTGGGTGGACAGCGGCGGCTTGTGTGTGGTCCATACCTGAGGGCATGAACTGTCCGAGGACGCTGTTCATGCGGCGCCCAGAGGTCGCGGGATCGCTGGAGCGAGCTGCGTTACGGGCAACTTTCTGGTCGCCCTGAGTTCCGGCGCGCTGCGGAACTTCGTACTCGTCGTCCCACTTCTCCTTCTTCAGCCAGGTAGCGGGGTAGTAGGTACGGTGCGGGTCGCGGGTCGGGTCGTCGCGGTAGGCCGACATGCCAGCGATGAGCGCTTGGGGTGTCGTCTGCGTCAGTGCGATCTCGAACTGTTCCCGTGCGTCAGCCTTGTTCCTCTTCACAGGGCAGACGCCCCACCAGATCTCGAACCAATCGGGGTTCGTCACTGCTTCTGGTGCGAGAGAAGGGAGCGGGAGCAAGAACGAGGTCTGATGCCCGACGTTCTCGCGCGCCAGCGAAGAGGACGGTTCAACGGGCGGTTTCCCGGACGGTTCAAGGACGGTTAGGGTGCAGGATTCCGCACCCCTAATGACGGGATTCTGCACCCCTATTTGGAAGGATTCTGCACCTCTAATGGAAGGATCCTGCACCCCTAATTCATTTGGCGGGGAAGGATTCTGCACCTCTATTGCCTCACCTTTGGGCTTCCGCCCCCGCTTCTGTCGCTCGGGCTTCTTGTCGGTCCGAACCCAGTGCAGCGGGAGGTCATAGACCACCGGTCGGTACTCGTAGGGGATGTCCTCCGCGGGCGATTGGTCCGGCGACACCACCAGGAGACCGATCTTGATGAGCGTCCGAACATGTTCCTTGACAGTCCGCTCGGAGCAGTCGAGATACCAGGCAACGGTCGACAGCGACGGATAGGCTGCGCGGCCCTGCTCGTCCGCGTGATCAGCGAATGCCTCCAGGACCTGGCGCACAGGGAGCGACACGAGCCCCTTCGGGAGCTTCTTCGTCGCCCATTCGTATGCCTGGACGCTCACGCAACCTCCCGCTGTTCGGCGGGCCGCGGCTCAATGCCGGCGACGATCGCGTTGACCGTGTCGGCGTGCTCCGTGAGCTGGTCGATCGTCAAGTGCTCGACAACCAAACTCATAGCCGCAGCGGTGTTCTCGCGCCCGTAGCCCGTCGCTGCGGGCTGCGATGCCATAGCGTCGAGCAGCGCCGCCGCGTACTCGCTCAGATCGACCACAGGGCAGTCGGACTGCTGCGACTCGTCGTCGGCGGGCACCTGCACGTATTTCGCGAATCGGCCCTCAATGACCTTCGCGCCAGCGATTTCCTCGCCCTGCTGACAGCGAACGAGTGCGCGTTTCTGCGCGTGCTCGGTGGCGGTTTTCGGGCCGTGATTGGGGCGCTTGAATGCCGAGCGCTGAATATGCGGACGTCTGTCGTCGAATGGCAGAACAACGGCGCCGGAATGCTCGCTCGGAATTGCCGAATCGGGCTCAATATGGCGTGCGTCATACATTGTTGAAACCGCCTCCTCGGCGGTGTTAAGATATGCGCGTACCGGGATCCGGTTGAATTACCCGGTTTGCACGCGGTGGTGCGCGTGCGATGCATATCGCCGGTTTGGTC
>NZ_JBEXFP010000058.1:0-41087 GCF_040606825.1 Micromonospora sp. NPDC005367
TCGACAAAGATCGGCAAACCGAGCCGGTCCGAGCTAGCGCTCACCGGCATGTGCGTATGCCGGCCGAGTCGGCACTTCATGACGCCGCGTAGCGCGGGGATCGCGGCATGAGCGGACGGGCAGCGACTGGTCGCCCCAGTCGGTGATATGGAGCGCTTGCCAGGCATGCTGATGTGATGCCGATGCAGCGGTACCTCGTTCTTCACGACTACGGGATGGGCGGCCTGTGGTGGTGGATTCGCGCTAGGTCGGTCCGCGAGGTGCAGGAAACCTTCGCCGCGGTCGAGGTCGTCGACGACCCCGCCACCGTCGCGCGAGCCGAGGGCTGGCAGCTCGACGAGGTAAACATCGGTGCGGCGATTCTTCCCGCTGGTCTGGACGAGCTACGCGCCGAGCGCGACCGGCAGCGCGCGCTGCCTGGTTTCGGTGCGCTCGCCGACAGGCAGGTCCTGTTCCTGCGTCAGGTGTGGGACGGCGACGAGCCGGCGACGTACCTGATGGAGATCGGGCCTGACGGTCGCCGTATCCGGCAGGTGGAGATAGCCGAGGACCACACCGGGATCAAGACCGACGCGGAGGACTGGCTCTTCAATCCGCCGCAAGTAGATCTCTTCGACCCGCAGCTGCCGGACCAGGAGATCGATCGCAAGGAGTTCGAACGGGCGTGGGCGGCCGCACGGTGGGAAGACGATCGGTAGTCGCCATCGATGACGGCCCGCAGCAGCGACGTAGCCCGATCAGCGGCAGATCCGGATGCCGTCGCCCAGAGATCTCGGACGTCGTCCGACACGAGGTCGATGGCCGTCACTCAACAGGCAGAGCACCGGCGTTCGACGGAGGTTGAGGGTTCGAGACCCCCGGCCACCCGGCGCCTCAGGGCTGCCGGCCGACATGGCGGCAGCAGCGGGTGGCTGGCGCCGGCGATGGTGTGGCAACGGTCCGGCTACCCGGCTGCGGCCGGTGCCCGTGCGGCCGTGTTCTCGGCTGCCGCGGCTCTACGTTCGACCAGCAGGAATAGCGCCACGAGGCTGATTAGCCCCCCGGCTACGCAGGTGAGGAACGTGCCGGTTGCGTGGGCCGCGAAGGTTTGGCCGGTGGGCGCCCACTGATCGCCGGACAGGATGGTGGGCATGCTGAGGAAACCGGTGCCGACCATGCCGCCGGCACCGAGCCACGTCGCGATCAGGGGCAGCGTGAACCGCCGCTCCTTGCCCCATCTGTGGACGAGCACGAGTACGCCCAGGACAGCGCACAAGATCTGCATCGCCGCCACTACGTCGCCGAGTCGCAGCCAGACGTCCCGCGGCCCGGGGTGCAGCCCGACGGTAGCGCCGAACGCCCAGGACAGCCGCAGGCCGGCCAGGCCGGCGGCCAATACTGCGGCTGCCCACGCCAACGGAACCTGCGCCAGGTGCGTTGAACCCGCCGGCACCTGCCCCAGGGTGCCCAGCAGTGCAGTGCGGAACCGGGCCCACGCGTAGACCGGGAAGGCGACCGCGAGTCCGGCGCCCAGCACGATGAAGCTGCCGTAGACGATGACGAAGGTCCACGGCTCGAGTGTCGGTTCAGTGCCATCTGCAGCCGTGGCCGGGGGTGCCCACCAACCGGCAGCCACGAATACCGCAGCAGCCGGCATGAGGACGATGAACGGAGCGAGCAGCCCGGCGCCGACCCACATCGGCACAGCGATCAGCCAAAGTGGGATACGCATTCCCCAGGAACGTACGGTGGCCAGCGCCACGATCGCCCCCACGATGCCGAGGCCGGCGGTACTGATGTTGCCGGCCATCCAGTCAGCACGGGGGATCCCGTGCATCTCCCTGATGCCGACCGAACTTCCGGCGATCCAGGCAACCTTCAGCAACGTGTAGGTCAACGCCGCACCGAACGCCGCATTACCAGCGATTCGTCCCGCCTTCACCGCACCCCCCGGATGGTCGACGCTGCGGATCCGCAGACTTCAGTGATTGCGATAAGCATTGCTGGGCAACAGTGTGAGAGCGCTGAGTGAGACTGAGACCGATTACGGCCGAGGACAATCGCCGTCCCGGGCCGAAACTTGTCAAGGCCGGTGGGACCAGTGGGTGTTACGCCGCTGGCGGGACGCGACCGGTGGCGACGGGCGATCATCGGGCCAGCGTGCGCCGGCGCCAGTAGTTGGCCGCGACCGCGAGAACGAGCGGCCCCCACGCCAGCAGCGGGACGTAGAGTGACACGATCCCCGGCCCGGGCGGGGTCCGCTCGACATCGTGCTGCCCGACCAACACCGGTCCCCGATCGACAAAGTGAAAAGTCATGTTGAGCACGGCGTACAGGCACAGTCCGATGACCAACGAAGCCCCGACCAGTGCGGGGACCGCGGCCGCCCGGGCTGGAATGGTCCGACCACCGACGCCGGGCACCCAGCCGGGGATTCGCTCACCCCAGTGGTGGACGAGGCCGAGGGTGAGCAGCGCGAGCCCCATGGACAGGCCGGAGAGCAGGAGGAGGTACCAGCCCCCGTTCGCCATGCTGACCCTGCCGTCAATTGCGGCGGTAGCGCGCCAGATCGTCGATGGCAACACGCAGAGCGGCACGGCATAGGCCGCCCACACCGCCCAGCGCGGCGCGGCCGTCGAGTCCCGACTTGTCGTTGACTTCTGCATGGCTCTCCCTCGTTCTGGGCCTGAAGCCATGCTCGTAGACCGGACCTGACCCGGAATCCACCACGGGAGCTAACACCGTCCCCCGGCGGAGGGAGAACGAGCCGCGCTTCTGGGTCAGCCCCGCGCACTTCGCAGCGTGACCGGTCCTCAGCGAGTCGTGGTATGCGTCGACGATCCGGGCCACGCGTCGCGCGTGCATGCCGGCCGGGCGCGGGAGAGCTGGTCGCCTGCCGGTACGCCGACGTTACGTTCATCGACCAGGGCGCCAACTTCGAGGCAATCGGCTGCCCGGTCTGCACGGCTCCGCTGGATGCCGACTGGTGGCAGGAGCGCATGGACGATGCCTATGCCACTCGCTTTGCAACATTGGCCACGGTGACACCGTGCTGCAGCGCCACCGTCTCGCTCAACGACCTGGAGTACTACTGGCCAGCCGCCTTTGCGCGATCCGAACTTCAGGTTCGCGAGCCAGGCCGCGGCTGGTTGTCGCCCGACGAGGCAGCGCAAGTGTCAACCGTGCTCGGCATCACGGTTCGCCAGGTCTTCGGTCACTACTGACGGAGCACCGCAGGCAACGCCGCCCGCTCGGCGGCAGATCAGTGCACGTGACCTTGGTCGACGCCGGACCGGAGTGTCGACCAGAGCAGGGTGGACCCGACCTGACGCGGCATTAGGTCACCTCGGACAGTCTCTGGTAGCTATCCGCCCGCCCCACTCTTGACCGGGGCGCCGTCTGAGTGCTGATCTGTGGAGTCCGGCACGCGGACGCCCGCGACGAGACGGCGTACGACCTCGGGATCACCGGTGATGACGGCGCCGGCAGCTACGAGCCCGGCCAAATCGTCGCCGCCGAAGGCGGCGAGGAGGGCATCCGTCGTGGTGATCAGGACGGCGTGCGGCTCTTCGGGCGGCTCGTGGGTGACCTCGGCGCCGGCCGGCGTGAGGCGGACGCCGAACACTCCGGCAGGACCGTGGTCGCGTAGTTCGATCCGGAGCTTCGCCTCGGGCCGCTCCGTCGGCACGAAGTAGGTGCGGATGGTCAGCATGGCGCTGTCCGCACTCACGAACAGCTGTTCCGCGGTCGGCGGGGCGGCCAGCGCCCATGTGCCCAGCGCGACGACGATCGGTTCGAGGCCGCGACCCCACGCGGTCAGCTCGTAGACCCTCACATTGCCCGGCGGAGGCAGCTGCCGACGGCGTACGACGCCCGCGTCGGCCAGCTCGCGCAGCCGGTCGGACAGCGCGTTCGGGCTGGCGGTCGGGAGCGCCTGCTGGAGGTCGGTGAACCGTTTCGGCCCGAGCAGCAGCTCGCGCACCACGAGCAGCGACCACCGCTCTCCCACGATGTCGAGGCCGCGCGCGACACCGCATGCCTGCCGATAACCCCGCTGAGTCGGCACCGAAAACCTCCCTACGCCTTGTCCGGAACCGCGCCGCCCGTTCGTCACACTGGCGAGTTCCAGAATCTCATACTTGCTCGATCCTAGCAGTCACTATTAGCCTCATAGCTCACGACCTGAGGAGGAACCCGTGACCACACCACAAGCGCCCCCGCACACCGACCGCGAGACCTGGCAGAAGCAACTCGACGAGCTGCGGCTCCGCGAGAAGGCGCACACCCGTGAGGGCGACGCCATCGCCGCGGCCCGCCGGCGGCTGCCGATGGTCGAGGTCGACCCGACCACCCGTCTGGTCGGTGCCGACGGCTCGGTGCCCCTGCTCGACGTCTTCGAGGGGAGGACCCAGCTGTTCGCGTCGTACCACATGTGGCACACGGGCAGGCCGGCCGCCGACCAGTGCGAGGGCTGCACGTTCTTCACCGGCCAGGTGCTCGAGCTGTCCTACCTGCACTCGCGCGACGTCACGTTTGCGGTCTTCTGTCAGGGGCCGTTCGAGGAGAGCTCGCGCTACCGCGACTTCATGGGCTGGCAGGCGCCCTGGTACTCGGTGCCCGCGGAGTCGCTCGACTCCCTCGTCGCTGGGCGCGCGTTCGGGATGAAGGCGTGCTACCTGCGCCAGGGCGAACGGGTGTTCGAGACCTACTGGACCACCGGGCGGGGCGTCGAGGCGATGGCGCCGTCCTACGGCCTGGTCGACATGACCGTCTACGGTCGTCAGGAGGACTGGGAGGACTCGCCGGAAGGTTGGCCGCAGGGCTTCCGGACCGACGGCGACCAGTTCCGGCTCGACGGGCGGCCCACCTCGCAGTGGTCGCGCCTCGCCGCTGGCCGTGACGACGACCTGGGCGCCACCGGACCCGCCGGCAGCGCGCACCATTGCTGCCACTGAGGTTTGGCGCCTGCCGAGTGCTCCGCCACCGTTCGTGGGGCCAATGATCGACATTTCCTCCCTTCGATGGCTGTTGACGGTGGCGTTCGGAGGGGCAGCCGCCTTTCACCTGCTCCGGTGCCTTCGCCCACCCGCTGCGTGGCTCTGTCCGGTGGCGGAGCATCGACTCTCCGAGATGTTGCATCTGGTCATGGGCCTATCGATGATCGCGATGATCTGGCTGTGGGGCGCGGCGGTCCCGGCACTTGCCTGGATTGCCGTTTCCATGATGTCGACGGGGTGGTTCGTGGTGCGGGTGGTGCGGACGTCGCGACGTCGTGCGGTCCCGGTGTTCTTCGCCACCGCGACGGGAACCATGGTGTGGAGGGTGCCTCGGCACCGGGGGACGCCTCCGCCGTCGGTCACAGTGGTACGGACATGGCCGAGATGGCTCATGCGCCGGTCGGGTGTGCCGGATGGGCCAGTGCGTTGCTCGGCGGCTACCTGGTACTCGCCGCATTCTGGTGGGTTGGCCGCGGGATGCGCATCGGTGGACTGTCCACGGCGACGACGGACGCGGTGGCGTGTCCGCTGGACTGGTCGGCACTGTGCCACGGCGTGATGAGCGCGGGTATGGGCATCGCCCTGCTCGCGATGGCGTAACGATGGGCGCCAGGCGGGATGCTCGTCGCCGGGTGAACTTCGGTTGAGATCAACAGGAAGGTTTAGAAATGACGGTGGCAGTCGACGCCGAGATCACCGCGTTGATGCAGTGCCTCCAGAGGCAGCGAAACCACGTGCTGGGTGCCGTGGAAGGGCTGAGCGATGAGGCGCTGCGGCGCCCCGTGCTGCCCTCGGGGTGGAGCTGCCTGGGGATGGTGCAGCACCTCGCGCTGTCGGTGGAGCGTTTGTGGTTCCGCGCTGTTGTGGCCGGCGACCCGGAGGTCATCGACCTGGTCGGCAGCCAAGACAGCCCATGGCAGGTAGCTCCGGGACTACCCGCCGGCGATGTCCTTGACTGCTATCGCCATGAGGCTTCCTTGGCGGATGCCGTCATCGCCGCCTCATCTGCCGATGCCGACTTGGCCTGGTGGCCCTTTCCCGAGGGTGAATGGCGCCTGCACAATCTCCGGGATGTCCTGCTCCATGTGATCACTGAGACCGCCTGCCACGCCGGACACCTCGACGCGGTTCGCGAGCTCATCGACGGGCAACAGTGGCTGGTGAACACCTAACCAGTAGCCCTGGCTCCGTGCGTCGACTCCCGTGCGGCCACCCTGGTTGCGCCAATCCGATCCCCCATGTCAGACCTGGCGACCACTGTGACGGCCAACCGGATCTGCCGCGATCAGCGCGCGGAGGTGTCGCAGATCAGTTGGCGGACGAGTGTCGGGCATCAGTCGACGGAGGACACACCGGCTGTCGGCGATGCCGGGCTCCACTTGATCCGTTACACATCGACTTCACTTGAAGGGTGACAGTTGGCCGACTCTCTCCGGGCTCGACTGTCACGGTGCGTAACTGGCGTGTCGCCTATCGCTGAGGCATGCCGATCCTCGACGCCGGTCAAGACGCGCGATCAGCGGCAGATCCGGATACTGAGTCGCCGCAGCAGGGACAGATGATCCGTCTGGCGGGCGGAGGGCCTCATGGGCGCGATGCCGGATAGCTGTCTGACGTGGTGAACCATGGTCTTCACTCGGCAGGTTCCCGACGCTTCGGGCGGCTATCGCTGTCACTTGGGCGACGCGCGACTTGCGGCGATGCCGTGCCATACTGCGGCGCGTGCACGTGACCGGGGAAGTGCAGATGACGTACGGCCTGCTGCGGCGGATGAGCCAAGACGCACAGGGCCGCTGGCAACGCGTCATGCGGGCGCTCCTGCTCGCCCTCACGGCGCTGGCTGTGCTGCTGGCCACGCTGCTCGCGACACTGACCGGGTTCAACGGCCGGCTGCTCTATCTAGTGCTGCTGTTGTGCGCCGCGTTCGCCGTGACAGAACTCCTTCCGGCACTGGGTTGGTTGTTGCAGCGCCGCCTCTTCGTCGAGCCGTTCCGGTACGAGGTGAGCACGTCGGGCGTCGACATCCAGACCGCGAGCAGCCGGACCCAGATCGACTGGTCCGGCATCACCCGGATTCGGCGGCGACGCCACACCTGGCTGCTGAAGTACGGCATGAGCCAGATCCCGGTGCCGCGGGCGGCGTTCTCGCCTGAGGATCAACGGATCGTGGACGACTTCATCGTCAGGCGCCCCGAGTTCGCCGGTGACCGTCCCCGACGCGACCAGCCCGAGAAGCGCGGGCCGGGTGCCTCGGCCGGCTCTCAGCCGCAGGTGCTGGAACGGTAAGGTCACGGAGTCCAAGTGATTGGTTCGGGAGCCCCTGCCGGCGTATATTCCACCGCAGTCGGCTTTCCGTCCTTGGGTACCTTGAACTCAAGCCAACCACGAACGCAGGTCCCGACCTTGATTTCCTTCCGGTCGGGATACTCGGGCTTCATGCCGTTGCCGCCAGCGTGGCCAGTGCTCTTGAATGAAGCGTCCCCGAATTTCAATACCCAGTTTGAGGTGCCAATCGAGACAGCGGAGTATCCCTTGGGCAGTTTTTTGAGGCAGTATTTGAGGTCGATCGCGCCATAGACATAGGCACTGTCTGATGGTTTTCCGAATTGCGTGGCGTTGTGCTTGTAACCGTAGAACGTGATGGTCGAGGTGTTCTCGTCGAAGGGAATCGCTTCGCCAAGCTTGTTCCCTGCGGGTGCCGAGGGCGGCGGGGTCGATGGGACCGCGCTGGCGCTTTGGCTCGGAGCGCTCGCCGCACCGGACTCGGTGGCTTCTCCGCATCCCGCCACTGTCATGGCCACCGCGACCGCGATAGACGGGATCATGGTCTGCCTCAAGTGCACCCTCTTGCTCCTATGCTCAGCTTGACGATCTATGTACTGCCGATCGGCCGCGCCTCGACGCCCAGCCAAGGACGACCTTCGGGGACATCTACCGACGGCCGGGAGGGCCGGCGGATTGCGGCTAGCTAGGGAAGCTAACCCATCGACTATCTTCCCTAGGGGTCGAGGCAGGCCGTCAGGGTCTTGCGAGGCGGACCAGGAAGACCGTGGCGGCGATGAGGATTAACAGGGTCGGCCGCGTATGTCGCATGCACAACCTCGCCCATGCTGGTCAAAGGCGGAGGGCCCGGAAGTAAACAAGTTGTCCGCAATAGGTTGATTGTGTCACTGCCGGTATCGACGAAGCATCCGCTCATCGGCAAAGCAGGGCGTTCCCATCAGCGCGGGCCGGAGACAGGCGGTGACGCGTTGCCCACGGTCGGCGCGCACGACCGGCGGCATGTCAGTGCGTTCAGCCGAGGGTGGGTCGCCCCTCGGCGATCTGTTCTTCCACCGGCCGACCGGACCAGGCCAGCCATGGATCCGCGCCGAACTTGGGCACGACCACAGGTCCGTTGCCTACCAACGAATCGTGTATGTCGCCTGACTCGATGAAGGCGCGGGACTGGTAGCCCACGGACCATGCGGGCTCGTGCTCCCACGCACCGATGATCACCCATTCACCGGTGCGAACCTTGTCAATGCGGTCAGCAAGGAAGGCAAATGCGACCTCGCGAGCCTCTTCATCGGTCGTGCTCGTGTCCCTAATCAGCCTTGATTGGTGCGGCCGACCTGGCGGCCCGCTCGATCTTCGCGCAGTAGGCTGCACGGGCTTCCTCGTCGATCTGCTTCTCGTGTTCGGCGCGCAACCCGGTCCGGCCGTCGAGGCCCTCGCGCAGGATATCGGCGTGCCCGGCATGCCGGATGGACTCGCCGAGGACATGGACCATGATGGCGAACAGGTTCGTGTCGGCATAAGGCTCCGGCCACCACGGCACGTGGCCGGGGGCGTCGAGGGGAAGCTCGTTGATCGTTACGTCCGAGTGTTCCCACGTGCGCCGGTAGAACCCGATGATCTGATCGCGGGTCTCATCCTCAGTCGCCCACAGATCGCTGCCGTTGGAGTCCTGCCACCGGGGCAGCGGTTCCGGGGAAGGGCGGTCGAAGACCTCGCCGAAGTACCTGGCCTCGACGGTGGCCACGTGTTTGACCAGGCCGAGGAGATTGGTCCCGGTCGCTGTCAAAGGTCGGCGGGCGTCGTATTCGGACAAGCCGTCGAGTTTCCAGAGCAGCGCCTTGCGGTCCCGCCGCAGTCGCCCGTGCAGGTTGGCTTTCGCGAAATCATCGATCATGCGGCATGAGCCTGCCATGGGCTGCTCGTGGTCTCAAGATCCCGTATGTGGTCCGCAACGACCGGCAGAGCCGAGGCCTGGCCATGGCCGCCGCCCTGACCTGCTACAAGAAGCTCGCGAAACTTGCCACGTGAGACAACCTCTAACGCTGAGACGACATGCAGGACCGAGCCAACGCGCTGCCATCGGCACGTCCGGACGGCAACCAGGCCAGCTCGGCGTGACGCCCCGTAGCACTCGGATCGCGGCAGATCCGGATACCGGCCGCCTTCCCGGCGGTGAGTGAGATGCCGGCCGAAGGCGGTGGCTACGGTGATGACGTGGACGAAGGATGGGAAGCGCGGATGGCGGCCCGCGCTCGCGGTCGGGCAAACGAGCGGATCGCCCGGAGGGACCAGTCACTCGAGCGCGACCGTCCCGGGCATGCCGGCCACCACCTGCACCGGACGCCGCTTGGCACGGAGTGCTCATGCGGCAGCGATTTCCAAGAGGCGTGCTACGTCGGAAAGGGCGAAGACCAGGCGTGGTGGGCGCGCCAGCGATGCGCGGAGTGTGATCGGCAGGGCATCCTGCTTGAGGGTGCGGCGCCCTGACATCGGCTGAGTCAGGTGTTCGCCCGCGCGGCCCCTCGTGACGCAGGTGACGCTCGTTCGGCGGCATGAGCGCACATCCAGTAGCTCGATACCATGCGCATGTGTTGGGGTTGCGTCAGCCGCCGACGGGTTTGAGCAGACGGGCCCGCTCGTTCGTCAGCGTTCACGGAGTTTGGCTCGACGTACCGCCGGTGAGTCAGTTTCGAGGCGCGTGGCAGGAGGCGCGGATTCCTGACGAGGTCATCAACCGAGCCGAGGCGTATCGGGCCCAGTGGGGTGGCCTTGTCCTGCCGTCCGCGCCGGGCATGCCCGAGGACGCCGCGGGCCCGCGGATGCTCAGCGTGGACACGCCGGAGTGGGAAGACACGTTTGCTCCCCAGGGGTGGTTTTTCGAGGCCGGGCCGCAACGCACCGCTGTGCCGTATGCATTCCTGATCGGTCCGGACGGCACGTTCGGTATCGCCGGTGGCGACGATGGGCAGTGGGTACCGTTGCATCGCAGCATCGACGGCTGGGTTGAAGCCCTGGCTCTGGCGTATGCGGCGATGGACGTCGCGGACACGGTCACCAGGCTGACCGGTTCGGCTGTCGACCAGCTCGACCTGACCGCCATGCAACCGGTCGCAGAGGTTGGTGGCATCACGAACGGCTGGTGGTACCGGCCGGGCCTGCTCGCTGCCGTTTACTCGGGTGAGTCGGAGCTGTTCGCGCGGCCGGCCTACCGCACCGCCTACCTGTACGCCGGCGACATCGATGAGCAGTGGTTGTAACGCCGCTACCACGTCGGCACATGGGTGGGGATCGGGTGAGCACCATCAGCGGCAGATGCGGATACCACGTAGGCCTGTTGTGACGGTGATTTGCTACGAATGGCTGACGGCGGCAACGGTGGGTGCCTGCGGCGGCGGGGTTACACCAGTGGGCGGACAACGGCCCGGGCCAACGCCTCGGCGGCTGCGCGTGGGGCGGCGGCTGCGGCCGGTCCTTGGGAGTAGTAGCGCAGGAACGCCTCGTGGAAGCATGCGCCGATCAGTAAGGACGCGGTTGCGTCTGGGTCTGCGTCGGGGTTGATGCGTTCGATGGCCTGCTCGGCCCGAAGGTAATTGGCGAAGATGGCGACCGCCTTGTCAGGGCCACCGCCGTGCCGGTTCATCGCCACCCGGTGCGCTGCCATGCGCTGCGGGTCGGCGAGGAGCGCGCCCAGCATGGGAATCGATTGCTGGTAGAAGTCCAAGACTGCGTGCGCGAGTTCGGCGAGGTTGTCCTCGACGTCGCCCTCGCCTGGCCGGACCGAGATCCGGGACAGGCCGGGCAGTCTCTCCTGCAGGACGGCGAGTAGCAGTCGCTCCTTGTCGTCGAAGTACTTGTAGAGCGTGGGCTCCGAGACCTTCGACGCCTGCGCGATCTCCTTCGTCGTGGCCAGCGCAACTCCGCGTGTCCGCAGAATCTGCTCGGCCGCGTCGAGGATCCGTTCCCGCGTGCTCATGTCGCCCTCGTCCCATCGGTTGACAGGTTAGTGATTACTAGCCCAGTATGGGGGTTAGTAATCACTAACCCCTTGCTTTGGAGGGCATGCATGCGCCTCACCGTCTTCGGCGCCACCGGCGGCACCGGGCAACACGTCGTGCTTCAGGCGCTCACCGCCGGGCATCACGTCACCGCTGTTGTGCGCGACCCGGCCCGTCTGCCTCAGATTGACCACCCGCGACTCGAGCCGGTGATCGCCGACGCCATGAACCCCGACGCGATCCGGCCAGCCGTGACCGGCCAGGACGCGGTCGTGTCAGCGCTGGGCCCGCACACCAGGACGGACGCCTCGGTGTGCGCCGACGGCGCCTCAGCGATCATCACCGCGATGCGCGCCGAGGGCACCCGGCGCCTGATCGTCGTCACCGCGAGCGGACACATCGTCGACGCCGGCGACGGCCCGTTCACCCGCACCGTGGTCAAGCCAATGCTGCGGCGCTACCTCCGGGAGGGATTCGCCGACTTCGCCCGCACCGAGCAGGCCGTCCGCGACAGCGACCTGGACTGGACGATCATGCGACCGCCGCGGCTCACCGACGGCAAGCACCGCCCCTATCGCACCGCCATCGACCGCAACGTCCGCGGCGGCATCACCATCGCCCGCGTCGATCTCGCCCACGCCATCCTCGCCGCACTGGACACCCCGACCACGGCCGGCCACACCATCTCGCTGGGCTACTGACCATGAAGAAGCGAATCATCATCGCCGCGTGCCTGCTGCTCGTCGCCGTACTCGGCGCCGCAGGCACCGTCGGATACCTCACCTTCGTCCGGCCGCCCGCCAACCCACCAGCCGAAGCCTGCGCCGACGGCCGCAAGCCAGAGGCTCGTCCCACCGTCGTCGCGGCCGGCTCCAGCTCAACCCAGGGCACGCTCGGCGCCGACTGGGTGGGCGCACTTCGCGAACGGCCCGAATACCGCGAGTACGAGTTCGTCAACGCCGGCAGAAACGGCAACACCAGCGCCGACCTACGCCAGCGGGTCGATACCGACATCATCGCGTGCCGCCCCATCGCGGTCATGATCCTGATCGGCGGCAACGACGTACGCGATGGCGTGCCGCTGGATCAGTACCGGGACAACCTCGGCGCGATCGTCGACCGTGTCAAGTCCCGCACCACCGCCCGGATCGCGCTGCTGTCCCTGCCGCCGCTCGGCGAGGATTTAGACGCCGACCTCAACCAGAAACTCACCGCATACAACACCGTGATCAAAGAGACCGCGACCCGCTACCAGGTCGATTACCTGCCCGTACACGAGCAGCTAACCGACCTCCTCCGGCAGCGCGGCGGCGACCCCGCACCATACGACTTCAGCTTCCTGCTGTCCTTCGGCGCAGCGACCCAGCACTACCTGTTCGGCCAAAGCTGGGACGAGGTCGCCCGCAACGGCGGACGCGAACTGCACGTCGACCACATCCACCTCAACGACCGAGGCGGCGCAATCATCACCGAACTCACTGCTCAATGGCTGACCAACTAAGAACCGAAGAGGATCCATGTACGGTGCATGCCGAGGTAGACGTCCCATCCTCGCGAGCCCATCACCGTCGGCCAGGCGTCAACACCCGCACACCGAGCCAGCCAACAATCTCAAGATCACGTGCACGCTCATCGGCAGATCCGGATACTCGATCACCCGCCCGCTGAGGCCTACGAGCCCAACCCATCCAGCGCCACTCCTGCCCGACCGGGGTCAGCCCGGTCCGGTTTCTGAGCCGCGAATGCCTGCTCAAGCGTCCCCCACTCGAACTTCTGGATCACCTCAGCTTCACCCGTGGTGATCGGAACCAACCACGTGAAGACCACCGGCTCGGGTTCGGTGTGGCAGACGGCAAGGACTCCGGCAAGTATCTCGGGCCGATCGCCACGATGGCTGTGGTCTGGCCGCCCGGGAAGAGAGACCCGCGCGGACCAATCAGCTGCCATGCGACAGGCCGGCCCCGCGGCGCACCGTCTCACCGGCCACCTGAAACAACAGCGCGGCCGCCCAGGCCGGATAGTCATCGGTTGGAACGTGCATCACCAACTCTTGGTGCAAGCTCCCCCTTGGAGGGCGCATGCGCCGCATGATCACGCAGGCTCTGCTGACGGGAAGGCAGGCGTGAGTGTACGCGGCCGACCCATGTTCACTGCGGGTGGAGCTGGGTGCCAACGCCTGGCCGGGACGTGCGCTGACCAGCGTCGAGCCGCCCGTTCGGGTTCTTGGCGACATGCCAAGTTATGCCGCGAAGGCGGTGCCGGTTGCGGTAAGTGTGGAGGAGGAGGTGTCCGATGACGCTGCCGTACGCGACCTTGCCGGGCGACCTCGACCACCTGATCGCCGACGAGCACGTGGTGGCGAACCGCCTCTTCGAGCACCTCGAGGCCGGACGCGGTGACCGGCGCATGCTGGTCGACCAGGTGAGTTACGGCCGCGCCCTGCACGCCCACGCCGAGGAGGAGGTGTTGTATCCGGCGCTGGCCGAGATCGGCGCCGCCGCGGACGCCGAGGAGGGGCTGGACGAGCACCAGGCCCTCAAGAGGCTGCTCGTCCTGCTTGACCATGCGGATCCCGGCAGCCACAAATTCGAGCGGGCGCTGAACAAGCTGATTGGCGGTATCCGGCACCATATCGAGAAGGAGGAACGGGAGTTCCTGCCGGCGCTGCGCCAGGCGGTGGGCGCGGAGGAGATGGGTCGGCTCGGCGAGCGGTACCTCGCCGCCAAGCGGTCGGCTCCGGCCCGCTCGCATCCCACCGTCCCGCCCACCGGACGCCGTCGCAGGCTCATGCACGTGGCCGCCGGGTTCATGGACAAGGTCCGCGACCGGGTATCCGGCCGCAGCAACGTCCTGTCGACCGACGCCTCCTGGCTGCTCGACACCCAGGCGCAGCGGATCCTCGACACCTGGTCCCGACTGGTACTGGCCCCGTACGAGCTCCTCACCCTCGAGCAGGCCCGCCAGCAGCCGAGCCTCGCCGACGCGGCGATGGAGATCCTGCAGCAGGACGGGCGGCCGACAGACCCCGAGGAGGTCGGATCGGCAGCGGACTTCACCGTGCCCGGCCCGGGTGGTGATCTGGTCGTACGCGTCTACAAGCCGCTCGGCCAGACCTCCGATCCGGTGCCCGTCGTGATGTGGGTGCACGGTGGCGGTTGGATCCTGTTCACGAACGACGACTATGACGCGTCCTGCCGCGCCCTGGTCAACCGGACGGGCGCGATCGTGGTGTCGCCGGAGTATCGCAAGGCTCCCGAGCACGTGTTCCCGGCCGCCCACGAGGACGTGCTGACCACCTACCGGTGGCTCCGGACCAACGCCGCCGGGCTCGGCGGCGATCCGTCACGCATCGCTATCGGTGGCGAGGGCGTCGGGGCGAACATGGCGGCTGCGACCTGCAGCCAGCTCAAGCAGGCAGGTGAGCCACTGCCCGTGGCGCAGGTGCTCGTCTGCCCGCTGACCACCACCGCCCAGTACGGCGCGTCCATGCGGGACGCCGCAGACGCCAGGCCGCTGAATCGTCCACTGCTGTCCTGGATGATGATGCACGCCTTCCGTGGCGTGACCGACAGCCTGAAAGACCCCAGGGTCGATCTGCTCCCGCTCTCCGCGCAGGGCCTCGCCGGTCTGCCGCCGACACTGATCGTCACCACCGACCGCGACGTGCTGCAGAGCCAGGGCGACGAGTGGTGCGCCCGCTTGGAGGCCGCCAGCGTGCGGACCACGTCGGTCCGTTACGGGGGAGTGATGCACGACTTCTTCGGCCTTGCCGCGGTGCTGGACAAGGCCGCGCACGCCCAAGAGGAGGTCGCCCTGCACCTGCGCCAGGCGTTCGGGGAGGCCCCGGCCGCACATCCGCTGGATGGTGCGCCAATGCGAAGGCCCAAGGTCATCGGGTGACGCTGGCTGCCATGTCGCGGATCGTCCAGCTGCTGGCCTCGCCCGTACATCGGTATGTGGCCCGGCCCTCGGACGAACCGGCGCCGGCGACGTCGGGCGAACTGGCCGAGGGAGGTCCGGATCCGGCGGGCCTGGGCATCGTCGGCGACCGGTACTTCGGCAAGCAGGCGCATCGCGACGCGAGCGTGATCGCGCAGGAGTCCTTGCCGCTCGGCGTCGATCTGGTGAGGAGGCAGAATTCGTTGCCTTCCGGGCCAGGTCCCGGGTGGCGGTCCAGCCGGACCTCGCGTGGCCGGCCATCGACGATTTTCGGCGGTTCGTCGGGACCCCGCCCGTCGAGCGCGAGCCTTAAACCGCCTTTGGCCGGCGCGCGGGTCCGGCGGCGGTAGCGCGCGGCGGATGGCCAGGACGATCGCGGCCAAGGCGGCGGCGGTGGCTGAGCCGGCCAGCACGCCGCTCTTGGCGTCGCGTCATCGAGTGCGGTGTTCTCGGCAGAAGCGGATGCACTACACGATTGACGACGGATCGTCGTAACGGAACGTCACGACGCCCCCCCCAAACCGGTCTTGCGGGTTTCGCTGAGTCCGCTGGTCGACTCGCGGACGGTTGAAACGTCGGACGTGCCTCGCTCGTCTCATCGCCCGTCTGCACAACGCTGTGCACGTTGACCCGTACACCGACACGTGCCCTTAACGTGGAAGAGGGGCCGAGGTAGGACGGTGGGCTGGACAGCGATCTGTCCAGCCCACCGTCATCACCGACGCAGCGCGTGCCTGGCGGGGCCCGCAGGTTGTGCCCTACCTCCGCTGCGCGCAGGGCGTCAGGGAGGGCCGGTGACCGCCTGGTGGCGCATCGGTTCCTCGGTGCCCTCTCACTGGTCAGCCTTGCGCCGGCTGTCGTGCTGCGCGGACGGCTGCGGTGGGTCGACCTCGACGAATCCCCAAAGCCGCTCGATGAGTTGCAGGGCTCGCGTGCGGTAACGGTCGGCGAAACCGCGACAGATCGCGGGTTTCACCTGCGGGTACAAATAGTGCGGCAGGGTGTCGTGGCAAACGATGTAGGAGCCTTGCTCGCGGGCCTGCGTGACGAGGGCACGCAGTCGTCCCGGACCGAGGTTCATCCGGTTGCCGGGAGCGAAGATGCAGGTGTCGCACTGCCGCGACATCAGCCGTGACTTCCCGAGGACCGGATCTCCGACGTTGAGTTCCTCCTGCCGGCCGACGTCATCGGTGGAGTGGGGCGCGGGTTCCATGATGTCTTCCTCCTGAAATAGCTCAGGGCGCCGCCGTTGGGCGACGCCCTGTTCGTGGGCATGGCTGGTGACGCTCGCGGCGTCACGCTGCGTGGGGATGGGTGCGGGCGGGCTGGAACCAGCCGGTGACCTGGTAGGCGGGCGTACTCAGCCGCGCGCGGCCTCGCGGTCGCGGTTGGGGGCGGGTGGCGGCCTGGTGAGCGCGGTGGGCGTCGCGTGCGGGTGGGCATGGGTATGCCTGACCGGCGCAGCGCAGGTTGCCGCAGCGGTCGGGCCTGTGAAGCTGGGGTTGGTGGGCGGCGGCGACGTCGCTGGCGAGCAGCCACAACAAGACGTCGGTGACGGTGCGCGGTATCGCGCGCCGGTGCGGCGAGACCATGACTGGTGTCCTTCCGGTACGAGTTCGGCCGATCCCAATCGCTGTCCCCGCGGGCAGCGGCATGGGCTGACGAGGCCGGGCTCGCCGTAGGGAGGGCGAGCCGAGATGCAGTGACGCTCGACTCTGCGGATTGATCAAGTCGTCGACGCGCGGTGCGGGGCGCGGGCGGCATGGCCGGGCCGCCACGGCGGCGGCGAAGCTAGCTGGCGGAGACGCCGTGGCCCGGCTCCGGGACTGCGATGGCGGAACGAAGATCCGCAGGCGTGTCGGTGGTGGTGTCGACGGCACCGGCGGTGGCGTCATCCCGGGTGGCATGGTGCCAGTCGAGGTACGTGTCGTGACCGGTGCTGGTGAGAGCGGCGTCGATGGCTTCTTCAGCGGCCTCGAGGGCCTCATCGCGGCTCGTGGCGGTGACCTCGATCGTCACGGGCAGCGTGAGACGGACCTGCCATCGGCGTGCCAGAGTGGGCAAATCGAGGGTCTGCAGGATGTGGTCGGCGACGTCCGGGTCGACACCGTCGGCGGCGGCGTCGCGCAGCGTCTGCCACACCCGCCGCCGAAGCGCGGCGAATTGCCCGTCGACGGTGGGAAACGCCGCGGCCGCAGGCCGGACGAGCTGATGAGTGTGGAAATGGTCGTGGAGACGGGCGACGGTGTGGGTGAGCCAGCCCAACGGTGCTGGGTGGCCGGGGTGAAAGGCGTCCCACGCATCGCGCAGGACGGCCTCCATGCTCGCCGAACCCGGCAGGTGATTTTCCGGTGTGGACATGAAATCTCCGAATCGGTGAGCCGCCGCCGGCCCCACCTCCCAGGGACGGGGCGAGGCCGGCGGGCGGGGTGGTCAGTCGTGACAGCGGGTGCGCGCTCCCCGCGCTCGTAGGTGTCGGCGCTGGCGGTCATGTGCGGCCACCGGTAGCCGGCCATGTGGGCGGCGCGCAGCGTGTCGATCAGCGGTGCGGGCCGCTCGGTGAGATGCAGGTGCTCGAAGACTTTCGGTGTGGCTGATCGACAACCAGCCCGCCGGGCGGTTGGTGGCCGGATGTCCGGGGCGGGCTTGTGTGGGGTGCGGGCGGTTATCGGCCGGAGTTGCCGTAGGTGGGCCCCTCGAGGGCGGTGGGTGGGACGCCGTGGCGCATGGCGATGTCGATGAGCCGGGCGAGGCGGTAGTGCGGGTCGGCCGCGAGGGCCCGGTCGAGGGCGACGGCGGCGAGGGCGCCTTGCCCGAGCCGCCAAGCCGTGAGGGCGAGCAGGGTGGCGGGGGCAGCGGCGTAGGCGGGGTCGACGCGGCGGGTGATGTCGGTCCACATGGCGAGCCGCCACGGCTCGGTCCCGGCGGCTTCCCCGGCCTGGTCGCGGACGGCGACGTCGGCAAGCAGAACCGCAAGCCAGGCCACCTCATCGTCGGTGAGGACCGCGTCGCCGGCGTAGCGGGCGAACGCATCGTCCGTGGCTTTCCTACCGGCGCGGATGAGCGCCGCCCGCCCGCCGGACATCTGGGCGGCAAGCGCGCGTTCCTGCGCCTTGCGGCTGGCTGCGGCCATGCCGGCGGCGCCGGTGGGGGCGAGGCTGGCCACGAGCGCGGCCCGGTCCGGCAGGGCGGTCTGCCCGGCCACGATGGCGTGCACCGCGGTGGGACTGTGGTGCGCGTCGAACGGCACCCCGTCAGGTGGGCAGCATCGCGGGTCCTGGCATTGGTAGGAGTGGTAGCGGCCGTCGGTGACGCGCAGCGTGTCGAAGATGGTGATGCCGGCCGCGTCCAGGTGTGGGGTGATCGCGTCAACGACCGGGGTGACAGCGGTGGCGGGTCCATAGCCGATGAGGATCGCGGTGGTGGCGTCGACGTTGCGCAGCAGGGCGAGGTGCTGCCGCACCGCCCCGGGCACCCAGTCGGGAATGGTGGCGGGCTCGGGGAGGTCGGCGCGGGTGGCCACGGCGATGCGGTGGCCGGTGATGCCGATGGTGACGAGGCTGTCGGCGGGGTGGAAGCCGAGCAGGTAAGGCACGGCGGCGAGCAGGTCGCTGATCGAGGTCACCGGCAGTCGGGCCGGATGGTCCTGCATCATGGGGGATAACTCCTTTGGCATGAAGGGCTCCGCAGCCGCTGGGCGGAACGTGCGGGCCTCGCGGTGGGACCGGCGGCAGATCACGCGTCTGCCACTCCGGCGGATCGGTCAGGCGGAAGGGGTTGCTCAGGTCGAGTGATGGCCGAGGCCGAGGCGGGCGCCGATGACGGAGGCCCCGGTGGACGGCGGCGACCGCGCCATGCAGGCGGGGTGTAGGCAGCGCGAACCTGCCGGAGCGGCGATGGATCGCCATGGCTCCTGGCGTCGCTGTTGTTCAGTAGCTGGCCTCGGCGCCCTCGCTCGTGAGCAGGGGTCGTCAGGCGTGTTCGAGCGCGGTGACGGCGGCGTCGGCGATGGCGTCGACGGCCTGGATGGGGTCGGCCACCTCGAGGGTGGTGGTGTGGGTGAAGGTGTGCCCGGGCAGGTCGGCGGGGCGTATCCACAGCACTGCGCAGCCCGTCTGGTGCAAGGTGGTGATCAGCCGCTGAGCAGGCGCGGTGTCGGGTAGGTCGCCGTCGGAGACGACGGCGAGCATCCGCAGCTTGCCGGATTGGCGCAGGCGCAGGAGCTGGTCGGCGAGTTTCACCGCGTCGATGAACGCGGTGGTGCCGCCGAAGGCCCGCATCTCCAGCACAGATGTCGGCTGTTGGTGGGGTGGCACGAGGAGGGTGGCCCGGTCGCCGAATCCGATCATGGTGGTGGTGGCCTGGTTGGTGCGGGCGGCGTGGGCGAGGATCCACCCGGCTGAGGACATCGGCGCCGCGTAGGGATGCATAGAGAAGGACGTGTCCACGAGTACGGCCAGGTGCAAGTGCGGTTTCGGCGGCGGCAGAGTGGTGCGCCGTTGCCAGGGTGTGGCGGTGGGCATGCTGCCGGCGGAGATCTGCGCCTGGGCGGTGATGGCGTGTCGGGTGCGTAGCCGCCCGGGCGGGACGGGGCTGGGGCGGGTGTCGGGTTCGGGCTGGCGGGTGCGGGCGCGGCGCAACCGGGCGGCGAGCTGTCGGGCGGCGACGCGTTCGGCGTCGGTGGGGTCGCGGCGCGTCCATGACGGGGGAGCGCTGTGCCGGGCGCGGATTTGTTGGGCGGTGTATTCGGCGGGGGTCAGGCCGGCGGTGTGCGCGAGGTAGTCGCCCAGTGCTTGGGCGAGCTGGCCGGCGAACGCGCCGGAGTCGGGCTGCGGCGGTTCGGGCCGCCGGTGGGGGTCGATGCCGAGGATGCGGCACCACCGCCATGCCAGGTCGATCATCGTTGCGGCGTCGGTGTCGTCGACGGTGTGGGCCTGGCGCCACACGTCGCGCAGCTGGCGGAGCTTCTTGCGGCCGAGGACGGTGGTGACGGCGGCCCGGACGCCTTTGATGTCTTTGGCGGTGATGATGCGGGCGTCTACGCGGGCCAGGAGCAGCCCGGCGAGGTGAGCGGCGTGCCAGGCGTCGTCTACGGGCGCGTCGTTGGGGTCGAGCAGGGTGGTGACGGTGTGGCGCAGCCACCGGCGGTCGCCGCGTCGTCTGCCGCGTTGCCGGTTCTCGGCGCGGGATTCCTCGAGCAGGTCGGCGACGGCGGCGACGACCGGCGGGGTGCCCGGTGGTCTCGTCCACAGGCTGTGGGTGGCGTGGGCGGCTTCGTGCACGAGCAGCCCGTAGGCGGTCGGGACCAGGCGTTTGTGTCCGGCCTTGTGAGGGTTGGTGATGTCGGGGGCGCCGATGTGGGTGGCGTCGACCTCGATGCGGCGGGCGTCGGGGTAGAAGCAGGCCGGTGCGCCGCCGCCCGCGCCGGGGGAGACGGTGACGGTCAGGTCGTGGCGGCCGGTCAGGACCGGGATGTGTCGGGTCCAGGCGTCACTCCACGGATGCCAGTCCGGGGCGCTGGCGGCCGGGATGCCGGAGCCGGCGGCCCGGTGGGTGGAGGGGTGAGGCATGACAGGTTCTCCTTCCGCGGGTGGGGGTTAGCGCTGTTTGCCGAGGTTCAGCGGGGTGATGTCCGCGCCGAATCTCTGCCTGAGGGCGGCGAGGACCTGTTCGCGGTCCTCTTGCGGGGCGCGGCCGACGAGGTTCGCCACCGCCGCCGCGGGGCCGAGGGTTTTGCTGACGCGGGTGAAGCCGAGCAGTTCGCGTAGCTGCGGCGCCCAGCTGACGCGTCCAGCGGCGAGGTCGGCGTTGAGCGCGATGGCGGCCTCGACGGTGGGTCGGGGGACGCCGAGGTGGCGGGCGAGGTCCCAGTCGGTGGTGACCTCGATGTGCACGTCGAACCGCGACGCGAGGGCCTCGGTCAAGATGGCGCCGTGGACGCCGGGGTTGTGGCCGGCGATGACGTAGAACCCGTCGACGGCTTCGACGAGTTCGTTGCGGTAGCCGGGGATGGTGATGACACGGCGGCCGTCCATCGCCGGGTACAGCACCGCGAGGACTTTCGGGGGGATGAGCGTGGCGTCGTCGACCAGCAGCGCTCGCCCGTCGCGCATGGCGGTGACGAGGGGGCCGTAGACGAACTCGAACCCGCCGTCGGGGAGGGGGATGAAGTTGCCGAGGAAGTCCTCCACCACCGTGTCGCCGGTGCCGGCGACGGTCAGCAGGTCGGGGAACGCGGCTTCGACGAGGGCGGTTTTGCCGGTGCCGGGTGGCCCGTAGAGCAGCACGGGGATGCGCTTGTCACGTAGCCGGCGCAGCACGTCCACGTCGGTGGCGCCGGCGAGTTTGCGCGGGAAGTACAGTTCGCCGTTCGGGCGGGTGACCGGCTGCCGCCGCCCGCTGCTGGGGCCGCTGCGGGGTGTGCGTGGTGCGGGCGGCGGCATGGTTCCGGCGGCGTCGATACCAGCCTGGGTGATCTGGAAGCGGTGCGGGCCGGTCAGGTGGGTGGCGTATCCGGCGGCGGTCATCTTCTTCAACGCCTCGAAGACAGCCCCGGTGGAGGGGGCGGAGATGGCGTTCGTGACCTCGCCGACGGTGAGCATCTGGTCCGGGTTGGCGGCGAGGTGCGAGGCGACCTTGTGGTATAGGTAGCCGGGGCGCCGGCCACCGGCCGTCGCAGGCGCGGCGGTGGGGGGTGTGGGATTCATGCGGGTCCTCCAGAGGTTCGGGATGGGCCCGCGCACCCGTCTCCGGGTGCGCGGGCGAAAGAACATCCGCGCAGCGGAGACGGAACAGGTGGAGCAACGTCAGCAGCCACAGGGAGCGGCAGCTGTTGCTATCGGAGAGCGGTTATGAGCGGCCGAAGACCCGGTCGCAGCGTCGAAGGTCGACGGGCTGCCAGGGCAGGCCCCAGCCGATCCGGTAGCGGCCGTTGTCGGGCGTGACGCGGTGGACACCGCCGCCGAGGGACAGGGGTCGGGCGACAGTCAGGAATCGTCCGTCGAAGTCGACGGTGCGCCAGTCACCCCCGACGTAGTCGGCCATCGCGTGGAACGTCTCGGCGAGGGCGGCAACGGCTTCGGTGTCGACGGTGATCTCGTAGGCGCCGTTCCAGAGGCCGGCTACCGTGCCGACGTAGCCGTGGTGGTAGCGGTGGACGCCGGGGACGGGCTGGTAGCGCAACCAAGGGCCGGAGAACACGGCGGCCTGGCCTTGTGACGGCTGGTGTTCAGGAGTGGGCATCGACCACCGCCACGGACCAGTCCGCCGGATGGAACCCGCCGTTCAGCGGTCGCTGCTGCCGGGGAGCGGACCGTCCGGGCGGAAGCCAGCCAGCCGGGGTGGTCCCGCGTCGGGGCACCGGTCGCGTCGGATCGGGGTTGCGGCGACCTGCCAGCAGGTCGCGGAAAACCGCCAACAGGCGCGGCGGAACATCGCCGCTGTCAGTGCCGGTGAGCACCGCCCGTTCGGTGCCCAGCCACACGACGCCGGCCAGGTCGACCCAGGCGATCGGCGTGCGGCGCGGCGGGAAACGCCACCCGGGATGCAGCAGCCGCGGCAGCGCGACGATGTCGCCGGGATACCGCGCCCAGTCGGTGTAGCTCCAGGGCAGCACCGTGCCGGGCCTGCGGCCGGCCTGTTCGGCGTCGGCGCACACCGCGCACACGGCTCCGTCGACGGTGCTGCTGCCGGCGCAGGCCGGGCAGGTGCGCCAGTTGTTCGGGTCGGCGGCCGGCTCGTAGGCCGGTGCCCACGCTCCGGTCACCTGCCCGCCGAGCCGGTAGCCGTCGATGACACCGGCGCGCAGCAAGGGACGCATCGGATGGGCCAGGTGCGCGTCGATGGTCGTGACGGTGGCGGTGGCACGCACGAGCACCGCGAACAGGCGGTGTCCCATCAGCGCTCCTCCCGCCCGGTCGAGCCGGCGGCGCGGTAGGCGTCTCGGACCGCGGAGGGGATCGGGCCGTGGCTTCGATACGGCGGCAGGTTCGACTGCCGCTCGTGGCTGGCCCAATAGGCGCGAACCGCGGCATCGTCCGCGCGGCCGTTGCGGGTGCCGGCACCGGGCTGGCGGGCGGCGCGTCGCTTCGGGATCCGGCGTGCCGCCGCAACGTACGGGGCGAGGGCTTCCCGCAACCGCGCCGCGTTCTGCCCGGACAGGTCGATCTCGTATTCCACTCCGTCGAGCGCGAAGCGGTGAGTGTCGACGTTGTCGGTGCTGTGGTCGAGGTCGTCCGTGATCAGGACAACCGTCTGGGTTGCCATCAGAGGCGTTCCTTCCGTTAGGGGACAGAGAGACAGGAGCCCTCGGCGCGCCGGTGGCGTCGAGGGCAGATGTGCTCGGGGTAGGGGTCAGTCGCCGGTTCCCGCGTCAGATCGGCTCCGGTCCGGGGTGATGACGGTGAGATGAGCCGCTCGAGGTATGGGTCGTCGCCGGGTCGGGGATGGTGCCGGCGATGCGATCACAGTCGTAGGGATGCACCGCGATCCACGTCCAGCACCAACCCATCACGACGTACTGGCCATCAAAGGTCGGCGGAATGTGGTCGATCGCGTCCGGGTCGTTCTGCACGCGCGTGTCGTCGACGACGATGACGTCCCCGTCGAACCACATCCGCCCGAGGGACTCGTCCACCCGACGGTCCAGATCCGCTTCCGGGATGCCCTCGGCCGTGAGGTGCCGGCGGAAGCGGTCCCGGTGGTTGTGCTGGTCGGCGACGATCGCCTCGGCGACGTCCCGAGCGCAGCAGAACACGGCCCACCCGTTCCAGGTGTCGATCAGGGTGCCGACAAACCCGACTGGGATCCGCATGTCCCCGGCGTCGTTCGGTGCCCACGCCCAGTCGCCCGCGAACACGCCCGGCCCGCCCAGTCGTACCCGGTCCGGGTAGACGTGGCGCAGGTCCCGGTCGTCACCGTCGGGGTGAAGGATCATCCGGCAGCGGCGGGCCGCTTCGGCGTACACGGCGGCGTCGTAGCCGTCGCACCACGCCCACCGCGTCTGGTCACACTGCCGCGCGGTGAGCGTCTCCCAGGCCGGCGCGTCCGGCGGTGCGTGTTCGGCGTACCGGTCGGAGTCGTCGGCCAGGAAGTACCGGTCGGCGGTCGGCAATCCGTCGAGGATCGGCGGATCGAGGTCGTCGAAGCCGGTGAGGACCTGTCGGGCTGCCACGGCCACATCGCCGTCTGCCCGGCCGCCAAGGACATGCTGCGCCCACCACTCGGCCGCGTCGCGCCCGGCGGTCTCGCCGGCGGATCGCAGCGCGTCGAGTACCCGCTCCCAATCCCGATCGGGTCCGGTACCGGCAATGCGGCGGACTCGGTCGCCCTCACCGAGGAGCAGCGACAACCGGGAGCCGTTGTCCCAGTCGACGTCGAGCACCCGCGTCTGCGGGTCGTAGCGGCGCACGGCGCCCTCGTCCCCAGGTCGTAGCAGAGCGTGCGGGTCGGCCGTGTGCTCCAGGGCGACGCGGTCGCCCGGTTGGTATGTCATCGATGGGGCGCCGTCACCCGGTATCGCGTCCCGTTTACGTGTGGTCATGCGCTGTTCCTTCCTCTGGTTTCGACGATGCGGCGGACGGCGGCGAGCTGGTCGGCCCAGGCGGACAGACGGCTGATCTTGACGACGTCGCCGCTGTGTGGGGCTTGCACGAGGAGCCCGTTGCCGAGGTACATGCCGACGTGGCCGGGACGGCTGGTGCTGCCGCGGCTGCCGGGGATGAACAGCAGGTCCCCGGGCCGCAGGTCCTGCTGGTTGGTGACCGGGCTGCCGGCGTGAACCTGGTCGCGAGTGACGCGGGGCAGGTCGACACCTGCCGCTCGGTAGGCCTGCTGCATCAGCGATGAGCAGTCGCACTGGCGGGCGGGGATACCGGAGTGCGGTGCGGTGCAGTCCCCGCCGAAGGTGTACGGCGTGCCGAGCTGGCCGAGGGCCCAGCCGATCGCCGTCTGGACTTGCGGCGGGGTCCCCAGAGGCAGAGCGAACCCGTCCGGTAGAGGCACCTGCTCGGCGCCGGGTTGGCCGTCGCCCCCGTCGAACAGGCACAACGGGTTACTCATCGCCTGCTCCAGGTCATCGGCCACCGGGCCGGTGGGCGTGCCGCCGATCAGGACGCGGACCAGGGCGATCGCGTCGTCTTCCCATCCGGCGTAGGCGCCGGGATAGGCGGAGCGCTGCACGGCCTGAGCGGCGTCGGTCAACGCCATGGCCTGCCACCCGTCGACGGCCAGCAACGCCTGGTAGAACTTCCCGGCCGCGTAGCGGGGATCCCGCAGTTGAACGGGAGTGCCCCAGCCCTGCGAGGGGCGTTGCTGGAACAGCCCGATCGAGTCGCGATCCCCGGCGGGCAGGTTGCGCAGGCGCGATTCCTGCAGGGCGGTGGCCAAGGCGATGACCCACCCACGGGGCGGCACCTGCAGTTGCGTGCCGACGGCGACGATGGTCGCGGCGTTGGCTACCTGTTCGCTGTTCCACCCGCCGGCCCCGACAGCAGGTGGGGACAGGGCAAGGGTGGGCAGCAACGGTTGTCCGTCCGGACCGACCGCGCTGTAGCAGCCGGCTGAGGCGCTGCCACCGCCGGTGAACAAGGCTCCGACGCCGCCGGCGCACAGCACCAGCACGGCGACCACGGCGGCGGTGATCGCGGCGAGAGCGCGGGCACTCACCTGCGTACTCCCGCCGCTGGCCGCAGTCGGCCCTGCCGCTCGCCGAGTTCGATGTCGCCCGGGTACAGGCAGTTATCCAGGTGATACGTGGCGACACGGGTGCCGTCGCTGGTGTGCACGCCGATGCTGGCGGTGCCCGCGTCGATGAGGTAAATCCATCCGGCGTCGAAATGCTTGGCGTGGCACAGCGGGAACACCGTGACCGGCTCCGGCGGGTCCACCTCGGACGCCAGGGTCATGCCCACGCCCGGCAGCGCACGCTGCCCGGGAAACGGCGAGCGGATCGTCGCGGTGATGTCCGCGTCGAGATACTCCCAGTCATGGGCGAGGATCGCGGTGATCAGCGCGGTGGCGTTGTGGTGGTTGTGGTTGGCCCAGATCGAGGCCAACGTGGGTAGCACGACGGCCGGGTGACCGTCGAACAGCACGAACCGGGCGTGCACCAGATGCGGATTGTCGGGGCGGATGGTGCCGACGTAGCAGTGAGTGCTCACGAAACTCGACTCCTTCAGCGAATGGGGGCGGGAGCAGCGCGTCACGGCTGGTCGTGCGGGGGCAGGGGAGGCCACGTGGCGGGTTTGGCGCGCCAGCCGAAGATCGGGTCGGTGGTTTCGGCCGACCCGCAGCGGCTGCAGCGGACGGAGGTGTCCTCGCCGTAGCCGGCCATGGACGGCAACTCGGTGACCGTGACCTCGTCGACCGCCCCGCAGATCCGGCAGCGCAGCGACGCGCCGTCAGGGCCGCACACCCCGAAGATCGGCTCGTCCAGGTCCGATCGTGGCCTGCGCCCCGTGCTGCTCATGCGGAGCCCCACGCGGGGACGGGTCTGGGTGAAGCGGACGCCGGCGGCCAGTAGCGCGACCAGGCCGCGATAAGTGGGAGGGGCGTCATTCGCGGGAGTGTCGTCGACGAGCACCACGGGGTGGTCGTCGCCGTGCAAACGGGTGAGCTGGTAGAAGCGGCCATCGATGTCGACGGCGTCAACCCGGCGGGCTTGCCGCAGCCGCCGGTCGACAGGTTGAAGATCGCGGTAGCAGGCGGCCCAGGCCAGCAACCGGGCGTTGGGCGTGGCCACCCGGATCAGGCCAACGATGGCGGCGAGGGTGGCCTGGTAAGGCGTCGCAGGCCCGTCGAGTTCGTCCGCGATGTGGTGCAGCAGCGCGGCCGGCCCAGCCGCATCGGCGAGTGCGTCGTGGGGGTGGAGTGGGAACTCCAGGCTGCGGATCTCGCGCTGCGCCTCGTCGGTGGCCGGGGCCCCGTCGTGGAGGAGCAGCAGCGTTATCGGCTGGCCCCAGCCACGCGTGTCGGCGTCAGCGTCGGCGGCCGCGAGGCACGAGGTGAGGGCGTGGACATCGGGGAAGGACAACACAGGGTCTCCCTGTCGTAGGCAGAGACGAAGGGACCCCACAGCCGGACAGCTGCGGGGTCCTGGCGGGGGATAGGGGAGGGGTCAGCCGTGGCGGTCACGGCTGCGCACCGTCGCTGTGCGATGCGGCAGGTACTCCTGCACTCCGACGCTGCCGCGTTTCGCCTCGTACATCGCCGAGTCGGCCTGGGTGAGCAGCTGCCGAGGGCTGGCGTCGGCACGGTTCACGTGGGTGTAGCCGACCGACGCCGTCACACGAAGGTCGCCGTTGACAACGCGGATGAAGCCGTCGGCGATCGCCTGCCACGCGGCGTGGGCCGCGGCGGCGGTGTCGTCGCGGTCTCCGATCACGAGCAGCGCGAACTCGTCGCCGGAGAGCCGGGCCGCGACCTCCACGGGAGCGGGGAGCCCGGCCAGGCGTCGGCCGACCTGGTCGAGCAGGTCGTTGCCGACCTCGTGGCCGAGGCTGTCGTTGACGGCCTTGAACCGGTTGAGGTCCAGCAGCACCACCCCCACCGGCGTGTTGTCGTGGAGGGCCGCACGGAGGCGGGTGAGGAACAACCGCCGGTTGGGCAGGCTGGTGACGTCGTCGTGGGTGGCCTCATAACGGGCCGTCCGCAGGGCGTGCTGCTGTCGCCACAGCACCGCCACGGCGAGGGCAAGGCCTGCGAGGATCCCGCCAGCGGCGGTGAGCAGCGCGTGCACGGTCTGAGACACTGAGATCGCTCCTTGGTTCAGAAGGAGCACCGGGGGCGGGCGGCAAGCGTCCAACTTCACGCCCGCCCCTGGGCTACCTGGCGTGGATTCCGCCGACTACGCGCGGGCGGGGGCGAGTTGAAAGGTGGCGGGCTTCTCGACGGTCCGTACGGCCTTGCCGTCGCCGACCAGCTTGTCCGCCGCGTTGACGACCGCGCCGGCACTGGCTTTCCTCGCGTCGGCGCCGGCGTTCGCGGCGTCGATGAGCCTGCACAGCTCGCTGGTCTTGTATGCCCGCTCGGGGTGGGCTTCGAGGATGTCCAGCACCGCCCCTCTCAGGGAGCCCTTGGTCCGGCGACTGCCCGCAGCCGAGGTGCCGGCCTCACCCGCCGGAGCGGCCGTGTCCGAGTCGGCATCCTCCGACGCCGCAACAGGGTGCGCGCTGCCCGCGTCGGCCGCGGCCACGGATCCGTCCCCTGCGCCGTCCGGCGCGGCTGGGGTAAGGGCGGAGGCCGAAGGCGCGGTGGGGGTGCGATCCTCCGGCTGCGGAGGAGTCCGCTCGTTGTAGGTGGCGTCGCCGTCCTCGGCGGGGTGGTCGGCGGTGGCCGGTGCCGGTGCCGGTGCCTCGGGCGGCACATAGGTGTCGTGGACCGGTAGTGGGCTGTGGTCGGTGCCGACGGTGGTGCGGCCCGCGTCGGTCAGCTGCCACACCGCGCGCTTGTCCTCGGTACGGATGGATTCGGCCTGCCCGGCGTGTTGCAAGGCGCGGAGCTTCGCCGTGGCGGTGGAGTAGGCGAGCCCAGCCTTGTCAGCCACGTCGGCGGCGGTGGCTTCACCGAGCTCCGCGAGCGCGGCGAGGACGTTGAACATGGCATGTGCGGGTACGGGTTCGGGTGCGTCGGTCATGGGCATCTCCCTGTGGTGTGAGGTCAGCACTGATCCACGCTTCGTTTGCGCCGCTGATCAAGTGCGATGACCGGATCTCGGGACATCCCGCGGGATCCGGTTCGGCGAAGGGCTGTGATGTCGCGGGTCAGCCCGAGGGACGGTCGTCAGCGGCGGGCATCTGCGAGCGTGGGCGACGGATGTCGGCGCGCTCGCGGATGCGGCCGGATAGGGCCGCCAGGCGCAGCCGGAGCCCCGTGCGGGTGGGCATCGAGCCGGTGGGTGAGGTGTGCCAGAGCCACCGGTATGCGCCGATGCTGTAGTAGCCGTCCCGGTCGGGGTAGCAGCGGTCATCGACATCGAGACGGGCTCCGTCCGCGGAGTCGGTCTCCTCGAGCAGCACCACGGTGCGGCCGTCGAAGCGCAGCAGCGGGTACTCCCCGGGCATCGTGCCGGCCCGCCATGGCCCGCCGAGCTCCGCGGCTATCTGTCGCACCGTGTGCGGATCGAATCGGCAGATGAGCCAGCCGTCGTCGCCGGCGTCGTATCCGTCGGCGACCAGCGCGGGATAATCACGACCGCCGGTTTGCGGCGAGGTGACCATGGCCGGCCGCCAGCGCGTTCCCAGCGGAACGATCTCCGCGCGATGGTCGAACAGCTCCACGCATCCGGCGTCGAGCGTGCATCCAGGTGCGGTGTCGGTGTCGATCGCAAGCCAGGTGCGGTCGAGGGCTCGGCCGGCGCGCAGCACGTCAATCAGCTGCCGCCCGTCGGGGTCGGGGTGCCGCAGCGGCAGGTACAGGTGCTGTTCCAGCTCCGACACCGCGCCGCCGACAGGGTGCCAGGCGCCGCCGTAGGCGACCTGCTCGTCGCCGTGCGGGGTGTGCCAGACCGGCACACCGTTGGAGCGAAGGTGGCCGTCAGAGCCGGCGCGTCGCAGGGTCAGCGCCGGGGTGTTGTGCTCGCCTGCCGCGAGTTGCGCGCGGGTGAGGCGGTGGGTGGGACAGGCGAGGGCGTGTTCTGCCAGGGGCAGCACATCCTCGACGCGGAACCACAGTCGGCTGGGCATGGTGAAGCGGACCTCCGTGCAACAAGAGGGGGCAGGAAGAGGAACAGAGCGGCCTGCCGCAGGCCAGCGGGGTGCGGGCGTCCCCTTACCCGGGGCGCCCGGCGTGCGTGGCTGAGGTATCACCCACCTGCCGGGTTGCGGCGATCACCAACCAGCAAGCGCGGGAGCGCACGAACGTGGCGGGTGTTGTGTCGACAGCGCGGTGGGCAATCGCCTGACGACTGGCGCGCACCGTTGGGTGCGGTGGCCGCTGCTCGCGTCGCTGCGCGGGCGGCTTCCGGTGCCGTCCGGAGCAGCGGTGGTCGGCTTGGTGCGGCGGTGAGCAGACACCAGCGTGTGCGTGGTGTCAGCGGCCGAGGGGTGGTTAGAGGGCGATGGCGAGCAGCCGCTGCTCTGGTCCGACGGTGTCGAGGTGGGCCAGGGCCTGCTCGAGGTAGGTGATGCGGTGGGCGAGCGCATCGCTGGCCGGGGCGAGGTGGCGGCCGTCGGCGGTGAGCATCGCGTCACCGGCGACGGCGCTGGCGGCGCGGTAGTGCTGGTAGGCGACCTGCCCGGCCTGGTACATCTCCAGCTCCCCGACACTCAGATGACCGGCGCCGGGGGTGGTGGCGGCGTGCAGGCGCATGGCGTGCACCCGGGGCTGGGCGTGGAAGTCCTCGCTCGCCCTGTCGAGGGGGTAGCGGTCGGGGTCGGTGAGGTGGCGAGACTCGAACACCGGCCACGGGGTAGCCGGCCCGGTGCCGTGGACGATCTGCTGCCACACCTGGTGACGAATACCGGCGCCGACGGCGGCGGCGTGCCGCATGCCAGGCAGGTCGAGCAGCCGTACGCGTCCGCCCGCACACAGGGTCGGTTGACCTTTGCGGGCACCGATCAGCTGGTGCCGTTGCCACGGCCGTAGCCGCGGGGTTGCCCAGTACAGGGTGGTGAGGGTGCCGGTGACCCCGAAGTGGGTGCCGAGTTGGTGGCTGGTCATCGCCTGCGCCGGTAGGTCGTCGGGCAGACAAATGACCATGATCTTGATCGTGGGTGCCGGGGTGACTGGCGGCCGGACAGCGGTGGCCTGGGCGCGGGCTGGCGGGGCAGCCGGCGTCGGTGGGGTGGGTCGTGCGGGGATGAGGGGCACGCGGCTGCCATGGCGGGTCAGCGGGGTGCCGTTGACAGTGGACATAGGTGAAGGTCCTCCTTCGGATGGGTGGGGTGTGTGGGGGCGCGCAGAAATGACCGGCTCGCCGGTTTCGCGGATCGGGTCAGTTCGGCAGGAGAGCGCGTGCGTGTGGACGCGCGGAGGCGACCGAGCCCATTGGGTGCGTGGGTCAGGTCGGTGACGTGCGGGCGCGTGGTGCGCTGCCGGGGGTGGTGGGTGCGACCGTCAGGGTCGCCGCGAGGTGCGCGTGCCGACCGGCCGAGGCGGGTGGGCGTGGCGCACCGGGTTGGTGCGGCGAGGATCCCTGGGGTGGGACCGAACCGGGGTGAAGCGATAGGTGAGTGTGGTGGTGCCGTGAAAGGTAGCCCTGAGCACTCACAGCGGTGCGGGGCTGCCGCAACGGCCGTGCAGGCAGGTTGACCTGCGATGTGAGAGGCAATCGGCGCCGCACTGCGGTGCCGGCGTAAGCGGCCGTGGGTCCCTGTGAGTGGCGGGTCCGCTCACAGCCGCTCGCCTGGAGCACAGGATCCTTCCGAGCCGATGGTGAGGCGGCGGACTGGGCGGTGAGCGGCGGTAAGCGAGCCGGGGCTGTCAGGTGTCGTCGGGGTCGGTGTAGCGGTGGGGGTTGGTGGCGGTGTTGTCGGGGCCGTGGTCGCTGGGCAGTTCATGCAGCCAACGGCGGGCGCCGGGATCGGAGGCGAGCATCCAGGCGGGTCCGGCGGGGTGTTCGTGGTGCAGACCGGTGGCTACGGGCATGGCGGTGGGGACGCCAGCGAGGGCGTCAAGCAGGTGGGCCTCGCGCCGGTGGCCGGGCACACGCAGCAGGACCGGATAGCGGGGGCCGAACTCGGCGAGGCGTTCGTAGGCGCGCAGCTTACGCAGCACGGTGCGCAGGTTCTCGGTGCCGTTGTCATGTTCGAGGAAGAACCCGACGGCGCGGCCGGAGGCGTGCCAGATGCCGTGGCCGTCGGGACGGATGTCGGCGAGGGCGAAGGCGGCGGTGGCATGCTGTTCGGACCACCAGCGCACCAGTTCGGCGCCGGGGTCGCTGCGGGTGTGAGCGTGCAGGTCGACGAAGAGTTGGTTGACGCCGAGCAGGTGCCGAAGGCGGCGGCTGCCGATGATGCGTTCGGCGCGTTCGAGGCTGGTGCGCGGCGGACGGGCGTCGGGTCGCGCGGGGTCGCTGTAGGCGCTGGGGTGCACGACCGCGCCGAGCGGGCCGAGGGTGTACAGGTAGCCGCCGGTGCCGGTGGTGACATCGCCGAAGCGGTGTACCGCCTCCAGATGGTGCAGCGTGGCCAGGCGCAGCCGGGCGGAGCGTTCCGACGGGAACAGCGCGGTGGCGATCTGGGCGGTGGACAGCAGGTAGTGCTCGGCGAGCCAGGCCAGGAGTTGGTGGTCGCGCAGGGTGAGCCGGCGCAGGTTGGACAGGAGCTGGGCTCTGCTCGGCCGGCGGGCGGAGGCGGACGGGCGGGGTGGGGACGGGCGCGGTTTGGGGGCCGGTGAGTCGGAGGACATGAGGATCTCCTCAGGGAGTAGAAACGAAGGGACTCCCTCCTGTGGGAGGGAGTCCGGAACTGTCACCGCCGGTGACCAGGCTGGTCACCGGCGGTGTGCTGCGCTGACAGGCGTATCCGCCTCCCAGGTGGTGCCCGCGCGCAGACAGGTGCGGAAGGCGCGGTGAAGCCGCCACGGAAGACGCGACGGACCCCCTCGACCTCCCGCCAGGGGCGGCGCAGAGGCCCTTGTCCCCGGGGCTCAGGTGGTGCGGGACCCGCGGCGAGCCCGATCGGTGTCGCGCGGGACACCCGCGCGGCGGCTGTCGGGCTTCTTCGGCTGAGCGAGCCGCTCGACGAGGGCGTCGATGGCGCTCGCCTGCTGCGGCTCGACCCTTCTCGCGGCGGCTTGTCGGATGACGGTGGCCGCGCCGACCACAGGCTTCGGGGGCCGGGTGCGCATGGTGAACGCCGGCGTCTGCCGTCCGTCGGCGACCAGGCGGGTCGCGGCGGTGTAGGCGTCGAGGTGAGTGAGGTCGTGCTCGTCGAGTTCCGGCAGGGTGTGCCGGGCCAGGACACGGGCGTCCTCGGGGGCGCAGGAGAAGTAGACCTTGTTGCGGGCGTTCGCCGACGCGGCGGCGAGGAGATCCTTGGGGAACTGGGCGAGGTCCTGATGGGACAGGACGAGGGACAGCCGGTACTTGCGGGCCTCGGCGAGCATCGTGTCCAGGCTGTTGGCGAGGGTGAGGAAATTCTGCGCCTCGTCGATGATCAGCGTGGCGTCGCGTCGCCGGTCGGGGGAGACGCGGGCGCGGGCGGTGGCGGCCTGCCACACCTGCGCCAGGATCAGCGACCCCAGCAGCTTGCTGGTGTCCTCCCCAAGTTGCCCTTTAGGGATGCGCACGAGCAGCGCCCCGCCGTCGAGGACCTTGCCCATGTCGAAGCTCGACTGCGGGTAGCGCATGGTCCGTTTGACGAAGTCGCGCAGCAGGAACGCGCGTAGGCGGGCGAGGACGGGCCCGATGACCTGGGACCGTAGGGCAGGGTTGAGCTCGTCGTACCACTGCCAGAAGCCCCGCAGCCCGGCCGGGTCGTCCAGGTCGACGGTCATTTCGGCGCGGACCTGCTTGTTGTTGAGCAGGGGCGGGATGTGCTGCAAGGTGACGTTGGCGTGCCGCAGCAGGGTGAGGCACGCGACGCGCATGACGTCGTCCATGCGGGGTCCCCACGCCTTGGCGAAGATGTTCCCGAAGATCGACACGAGGTTGTCGACCACGAGGTCCGGGTCGTCGCCGGCGAGGGGATTGATCGTGGGCGGGTTGGGCTGGTCCGGATCGAACAACACCACCCGCTCCGCGACCGAGGCGGGAAGCCGGTCGAGTATGTCCAGAACCAGGTCGCCGTGCGGGTCGATGACGACCGTGCCGCGGCCGGCCCGGATGTCGTCGACGGCCATGTTGACCAACAGTGTCGTCTTGCCGCTGCCGGTCGACCCGATGACGTGCAGGTGATACCTCGAGTCCGGCACGGACAGGGCCACGCTGTGCCCGCCGACCTGCGCGTCACCGAGGACCTTCTCCCCGCGCCCGCCGGCCGACACCGCGACCGGCGCCGGCATGGACTTGGCGCGGGCCCGGTCCAAGCCCGGCACGGCCAGGTCGCGGGGCAGCGCGGCGAGCGCCGCCAACTCCGGGGTGCAGGTGAGGAACCCGGCGCCGAGGCGCCGCTGCACGAGCACCCCAACCGGGTGGGGCATGCGGGCCCGGCGGGTGAGCCGGTTGCGTCCGGAGTACACCGCGAACGCGAAGGCGATGGTGTCGGCGATGCCCCGCAACCGGTGACGCTGATCGGTGTGGCTGCGCCGGGGGTCTTTCGCGACGGCGTAGCGCACGGCGGTTTCCCACAGCGGGTGAGACGTCTTGTCGAGGATGGCCCGCACATCGCGCTCCACACCGGGGTCACGGCGGCCTGTCTGCCCGTGCCGCGCCCCGGTGTGAGCGGAGGGGCCGGGAAGGAACGCCTCGATGAGCCATAGCAGCGGCGCGGCTGGGTTGATCGCCGGGAGGGCGGTTTTGCCGTCGCGCAGCCGCGCTGCGGCGCGGCGAGCACGCTGCGCGCGCCGGACGGCGGCGGGGCGGGCGAGAACCTGCACACACGCGTGCTCGTCGGCGCGCAGGCTCGAACCGGCGGCCATCAGAGCGCGCAGCGGATCATTGCCGTGATCTGTCGTCAGCGGGAGCCATTCGGCGGCGTAGGGCAGCAGGTGCCCACCCACCGCCGTCGCGTCGAGAGGCATCGGCGGGCCGGGGCTGTAGTCGATAGTGCAGGCGGCGCCGGGCCAGGCGCCGCGCACGGCGGCCTCAACGGCACCGCGCGGAACGCTGCCGGGCACCCACACGCTGATCAGCAGCCGCCGGCCGGTCCACGTGTACTGCCACACGACGTGCGGGGTGCCGTAGAGCAGCCTGCGTCGGCGTGATGGGGTGAGCGTGCCGTGCAGGTTGGCCCACAACGCCGCGGCGCTGCGCGGGTCGACCTCGGGTGGCGGGGCAATCGTGACCAGGCGCGCCCTGTCGGCGTGGTGGTGGTGTCGCCACCGGGCGAGGAGGTTACGGCCGGCGACGTAGGCGAGTAGCACGGCCGCGGCGACGGCGAGCAGCCAGGGCCGCTGCACCGTCCATGCGGCGATGTCGAGTACCCACCGCGCTGCTCCAGTCGGCGGTGCGACGCCCACACCCGGTCCGCCCGGCGCAGGTGTGGGCATGGGGACGAACGCGAGGTGGGCGGCGGTGGGGATCACAGGTCCTCCTCGTCGTCGAGGCGTGCCAGGTCGCTCGGGCGGGTCGTGCACAGCTGGTGTTCGGCGGCGGAGGCGACGGCCTCGAAGCTGGTCCGGCTGGTGCCCGAGATGAGCAGACCGGTGCCGACCCGGGCGGCCAGCAGCAGTCGGCGTTCGCCGGCGGTGAGACCGAACGCATCGCCGATGGCGTCGATGGCCTGCGGTGCCTGTTTGAGCAGCACCTGGGTGGCGGCGTTGGCGACGACGGCCTGCCCGAGGTCGCTGCCGAGCACGTCGGCGACGTCCTGGGTGATCACGGCCAGTCCGGCGTGGCGTTTGCGGGCGGCCTTGGACATGCGGAACAGGAACCGGGCTCCCTCGCCGTCGCGCATCAGCAGCCACGCCTCGTCCACCACCACGAGCCGCCGCACGTCTGATCGGCCGGGGGTGTCGACCTGCCGCCAGATCGCGTCCAACGCGAGGAGGGTGCCGACGCCGCGAAGTTCGTCGGGCAGGTGCCGCAGCGACCACACGACCATGTGCCCGTCGGGGCGGGTGGTGGTCGGCGCGTCGAACAGGTGCGAAAACGAGCCGTGCACCCACGGGGCGAGCCGGGCGGCGAGCTGCCGGGCGGCCGGGTCGTCGTCACCATGTAGGCACGCTTCGAGGTCGCGCAGCAGCGGGGCGGGCCGGTGGTGGGTGGCCGGGTCGGCGGTGATGCCAGCCTGCCGGTAGGCGGCAAGGATCGCCCGGTCCAGCGCGGCGCGCTGGACCGGTGGCGGCTGCTCGCCGAGCAGCACCGCGATGAGAGTGTGCGCGAACAACCCTCGTCGGGTGAGGACATCGGGTCGACTGTCCCCGCTAGGCAGATCGAAAGGGTTGACCTTCACCCCAGCCATGCCGAGGCGCACGACGGTGCCGCCGACCGCATCGGCCAGCCGCAGGTACTCGTCTTCGGGGTCGATGACGGCGACCTGCACCCGCTGGTAGAGGTTGCGCAGGATCTCCAGTTTCACCAAGTACGACTTGCCGGCGCCGGAGCGTCCGAGGACGACGCTGTTGTGGTTCTCCTGTGCCCAACGGTCCCACCACACGACGCCCTGCGAGTCGGGGTTGATCCCGTACAGGACCCCACCCTCGGCGGGCGGGTCGCCGGGCAGCGGCGCCGGCAGGTCCGCGCTGGCGAGAGGGAACGCCGCGGCGAGGGCCGCAGTGTCCATCGTGCGGCGCAGCTGCAGGGAATCGGTGGCCAGCGGCAGGGTGGTGCTCCAGCCCGCGAGGTGCCGCCAGGTGGCCGGCTGCACCTCGATCAGCGTCGACGCGGCGGCGGCCTTCACCTGCGCGCACGCCTCCATCAACTCATCTTCGCTGCGCGCGTGCACGGTCAGATACAGGCCGACGCGGAACAGCTTCGCCGCGCCCCGGGCGAGCCGGTCAGCGAGGTCCGCGGCGTCCTCAGCCGCCGCCTCCACCATCGGATCGGCGAGCTTGCCCCGCCCCGCGTCGACCCGCCGCGACGATTCGAAGCGGGCACGCTGGTCACGCAGCCGCGCCGCAGCGACCGGCGCGGCCAGCGGATCGATGTGCAGGGCGAGCTCGAGGCGGCCCGGCCAGGACAGCAGGGGTTCGAGCCAGGCCGGGCCCACCTCGGCGGGGTAGCCGGTCACCACGAGGGTGGCGGCGTAGCCGTCACCGACGCGTAGGAAGCGGGGGGCGACCTCCACCGAAGCGGGCGCGACGGCGGCCGCCAGCCTCTGCGACTGGCGGTTCCGCGCGCTCGTGTGGGATCGGTTTCGCAGTTTCACGGCTGGTCGCTCCTTCGGGCCCGGTGACGCTGGTGGGGCGTGGAAGTGATGACGGCATCCGGGGCGGCGAGTCCGCCGGGTCGGGGTGGCCGGTAGGGATCGGCGCAAGCGGCGATCGCGGCGGTCACCGCCTTCCCGTCCAGGGTTCGGGTGGTGACGCCGAGCCCGGACAGGACGCGGACCGTCTGGTCGGCGCGCCGCCGCGCGGCATGCTCACCGCGCTCGCCAAGGCTGGTGCGGGTGACGATGAGGACCTGCCGGCGCAGCGGATCCCGCCGCGTCGCGAGGTCCTCGAGGAACCGGGCGTGGTCGGCCGCCGCGTCCGCCAAGGCCGGGTGTGAAAGGCCTTCCATAACCTGGGAGAGGGCGCGAGCGGCGGAGTGCAGGTCCACCGGCCGCGCCGACACCACGATCTGCGTCGGGGTGGACAGGCTGTTGAGCCAGCGACCGAACGTGTCGATCAGGGCGGCCTGCTCGTCTGCGGTACGCAGCGCGAGGTTGACGCTCGACGCGGCGACCATCGCCGCCCGCGCGCCACCCAGTCGGATTTCCCCGCCGTCGTCGATCGCGTCGGCGGGGAGCGTCAACGGCGCCGGCACCATCATCCTGCTCTTCGGGGCCTGCACCCAGTTCGGCGTCCTCGACGTCGTGTCCGTCGTCGACAACGCGCGAGATGCCCCCGCGTGTCGGACCGCGGCCAGCAGCCACACATCCAGCGGCAGCCCATCGCGGCGGCCCACCGCGACCGCGAAGACCATGGCCCCGAGCACCACGGCGGCGCCGACCAGCACCGGCACCGGCACCAGTTGATGCAGGAAACGCCAGGCGCCGTAGAAGGCCAGTGCGGCGACGGCGAGGATCGCCAACTGCCGAAACGTCAGTCCGTAGGCGACCTTGTCCGGGGCGTCAACGTCAGCGGGCATTCGCACCCGACCCGCGTCCGACCGGTCCGCGTGGGCGCTCATCGGCCCACCGCCTTCAACCCGCGGCCGAGACCGGGGACCGAGCGAGTGACCTGTTGCACGACGAGCACCCGCGCGGCCGCGCCGATCATGTTCACCCCGCGGCCGCTGCCGCCGGCGGCTACGTAGCGGCGCATCAGCGCGGGTACCCGGACCGTGGTCCAGAGCATGACCATGACGATGAACAGGTTGATCACCCCACCGGGCTCGACCGGCAGACCGAGCACGGGCAGCAGGTGCTGCGGGTCGGTAAGCATCCAATACCCGGCGTAGAGGGTGAAGCCCTGCACCACCGGCACCGCCAGCACTCCGGCGTACGAGCGCCACCACAGGCGGGCGACCGGATCGGTCTGCGGCAACGCGTGACAGGCCAACGCGAGCGGCGCAGCGGCGGTCAGAACGAGCACGACCGCGAAGCGGACGATCATGCTGAACGCCGTGGCCGCGAGCAGCACCGCGATGATCGCCACGCACACCACGAACAGCAGCGCCGCCACCGTGTCCCGCCCGCCGCCGATGTGACTCCTGATCGCTCGCAAGGACCCATCGGCGTCCCCGCCGGGGGTGCTGAGCGCGCCGGTCATCGCGTTGGCCAGGTCGATGAGCGTGGCGCACCACAGTTGGGAGAAGTGGGCGGCGACGAATCCGACGATCAGGCGAGGAAGCAAATCCTTGATCGTGTAGCGGGAGTTCTCGCCACCACCGACGTTCATGGTGAGCACGCCGGCGGCCACGAACGCGAGGACGAAGACGGTGTCCACGACGAGCACGGAACGGCCGGTCAACGCCTGCACCTGCGGCAGGCCGGTGACGTCCGGAGTCACCAGCAGGGCACCGCTGATCACCCCGAAAAGCGCGTCCAGGGTCGCGAGGATCGCCGCCGCCAGCCAGTCCAGGATCTGATCGAACACGAAACCCATCACGGGGCTCCGACAATGCCCTGAACGATCTGCAGCAGGACAGGCGCGAGGACCGCGAGGCCGTAGCCGACCAGCGCGTTGCGCAGCGCGCCCTTGGCCCGCTCGACCTGCGCCGGGTCACCCCCGGCGGTGGCCCAATACACGCCGGCGAGGACGAGGAACAGGGTCGCGACCGCGGCGAGGATGCCGATCAACCACAGCCGCAGATTGTTGATGACGACCGGCAAGGAGTTCGCCGCCAGCACCAGCGTGCCGCTGTCGGCGTACGCGGCGTCGGGCACGGACAGGAAAAGCAGCAAGCCGCCAGCGACGGCGGCGATGCGCCCGGTTCGGTGGGCCGCACGGGAGCGGGTGAGGGCACGAAGACGTGCCGGGATGCGGAACATGAGCGGGTTCACCTCCGGCCCCGGACGAGCTGCCGGGGCGGTTGTCGACGGTCAGGACGGGTGGACCGCCGTCAGAGGGCGCGGGCACGGACAGCAGCACGAACACGACCGTCGCCGGGAGGAGCACGTCCTCCCTTGTCGGGTAGCGGTGTTCGATGAGGTGTCAGCGCACCAAACTGCGCGGCACCCGGAGACGTCCGGTTGCGTGAGGCGGCCCGAGAAATGCCCGGCCCCCTGGCGGCGGGCGAAACCCTGCTGCCCGCCGCATCGCGGGCAACTGGTCTCGCACTCTTAAACCGCCGTTTGTGTGCTCTGGCGAACGCCTGCCGTTCTCACAACCGCCCACACCTACACGCAGACTTGCCGGCTGACGGCGACGTGGTGGTTCGGCGCACAGGAGCGGCAGCATCGGCCGGCCATCACGGCTCGCCGAAGTAGCCCTCTTCCTCACCGAGAAGCAGCGGCACGTCGTACGTCGACACGTCAGGCCTGGCTCGGATGTACCTCACTCGGTGGCGCCACCGCTGGTGCTCGAACGCGACGTCAGCCTCGATCTCCACCACCACAGTCGGCTCCACCCGCACATACGGCAGCGACTCCGGCCGGTCGAGCTGTCCCGACCACGACGCCGGTAGCGGCTCCGGCCACGGGTGCACCACGGTGCCACCTCGGCGCTGCAAGGGACGCAGCGGCGACAGCATCCCGCCCAGCTCGGCCCGCTGCTCAGCACCCAAAGAGTGGGTGCGGCCCGTGTACCGGAGTCGACCCCACCGGTCGTACCTACCGAGCAGCAGCGTGTCGGGGCCGCGGAGGTTGCCTGTCACCCCGCCGACGATGGCCTCCGTGGTGATATGCGTCCGGTACTTCCACCAGCCTCGCCGGCCCGGCTCGTAGCGTCCGCCCAACCGCTTGCTGACCACACCCTCGATCCCCGTGGCAACGGTCCAGTGAAGCAACCAGTCCGACACCTGCCGCATGTCGGTGGTCTGCGGGGTGAGGGCGAGCTGGGGCGGCCCGTCGGCGAGCAGCCGCTCCAGCCGGGCCCGCCGCCGCGACAGCGGCAAGTCCAGGATCACCTCCCCGCCGTCGGCCAGCAGGTCGAACAGCACGTAGTGGGCGGGACACTCGCGGGCCACACGCAGCAGGCCACGGCCGGCGGTGACGCGGCGCTGCAACTGAGCGAAGTTCAGCCGCCCCCGATCCCACACGATCAACTCACCGTCGAGCACCACGCCAGCAGGCAAAGAACGGATCGCCCGAGTCACGTCCGGGAAGTACGTGGTGAGGTTGCGGCCAGCACGCGACTGGAGGTACACCCCGTCGTCCTCGCGGAAGGCAATGGCTCGCCAACCGTCCCACTTCGGCTCATGCGTGACGTCGGGCCCCTCAGGCACCTCGTCGACGGGCGCGGCGAGCATCGGCGTGAGCGGTCGCCCCAGTGCGCTGCTCCGGCCTGGCCCGGCACGGCGCCCAGCCGGGCTCACCGCCAGTCCAAGCCGTGGACGACCCTCATCTTTCACACCCCAGGCCATCGTGAAGGAGGGGACCCCGCTCAGGGGCAAAGATCTATCACATGGAATGCACGCAGGGCCCCGCCTGCGCCGCTCGGGCCAGCGCGCCACGACTACCGAATGAAGGATCGCGAAGTGTTCGTCGACGCCGTCCGCGGGCGGCGTCGGGGTCACCTGCCATTGACCTGGCGCGGCGCCCGCACCGGCAAG
>NZ_JBEXFP010000059.1:0-39852 GCF_040606825.1 Micromonospora sp. NPDC005367
GAGCTCGAACCGCCGGCCCGCCCCCCAAAGCCGGTGCCGGCCGGCGGCATACCCAAACCCGACCAGCCCGCAGCCGAGTCGAACGCAGCGGCGCACCCAGACACGGCCGAGCCAGGCCCGGGACCGCGCCAGACGCAGCGGCGCACGCGCACACAACCCGAGCCAGCCAGCGGTCCACCCACCCACGGCCCGAGCCGCCCCGCACGAGGCCCGAGCCCACGACGGCCTACGACTGTTCACCGCGAGCAGCAACTGTCCAAGATCTGCGAGCAGCGGGAGCGAAGGGCACCGGCCGAGCGGTCGCGACCACGAAGGCATCGGCGATCGGTCGGCGCCTCGCCGGCTAGACGCGGAATCCGGCGGCGCGGGCCGCTTCCAGTTCCCGTCGACGGTCGGCACGGCGGCGCCGGAACCAGAACCAGAACCCGAGCAGCCCGACCAGGAACAGCAGGACGAGCACCGGCAGCAGGATCGCCGCCACCGACACCAGCGCGCTGGTCGCGTCCTCGGCGGTGCTCGCCACCGGTGCACCCACGCCGGCGGTGGTCGCGTTGATGATCGGTCGGGCGGCGGACTTGAGCAGGTGCACGCCGAACGCGATGAGCACGCCGGTCGCCACGGGTACCCACTCGTGGGATCCGAAGAAGCTGCCCGGGTCGCTCACCGTGACGGTTTCGGCTGTCGAGCCCGCGCCGAAGGCGAGCCCACCCGCGGTGGGGCGTACCACCGTCTGCACCACGTCGTTGACGTGGTCGAGCATCGGCACCTTGTCGGCGACCACCTCGACGGCGAGCAGCGCCGCCAGGATGACGAGGACCCAGCCGTCGCCCAGCCAGGCCCAGCCGCTGGGCAGGTCGATCAGGTCGGTGTACCGGGCGAGCACACCCATGGTGAGCAGCGGGATGTAGGCGTTCAGTCCGGCCGAGGCGGCGAGGCCGGTTCCGGTGAGGAGTTCGAACACGGTCACAGCATTCCATCGGCACGCCAGTGCCGCTTGACGGTGATCGTCGGCTCCTCCGCTACCCTCGTCGGGTGCGGTTGGTCATTGCGAAGTGCTCGGTGGACTACGTCGGACGGCTCTCGGCGCACCTGCCGCCGGCCACCCGACTGCTCATGGTCAAGGCGGACGGGTCGGTTTCCATCCACGCCGACGACCGTGCGTACAAGCCGCTGAACTGGATGAGCCCGCCGTGCCGGCTGGAGGAGGCTCCGGGCGTGTGGCGGGTGGTCAACAAGGCCGGCGAGGAGCTGCGGATCACCCTCGAGGAGATCTTCCAGGACACCTCGTACGAGCTGGGCGTGGACCCGGGCCTGCGCAAGGACGGCGTGGAAGCGCACCTGCAGGAGTTGCTCGCCGCCAACCCGGAGACCCTCGGCGAGGGTTTCACCCTGGTGCGGCGCGAGTACATGACCGCCATCGGACCGGTGGATCTGCTCTGCCGGGACGCCAACCAGGGCGCGGTAGCGGTCGAGGTGAAGCGGCGCGGGGAGATCGACGGCGTGGAGCAGTTGACCCGCTACCTGGAGTTGATGAACCGGGATCCGCTGCTCGCGCCGGTCGCCGGTGTCTTCGCCGCCCAGGAGATCAAGCCGCAGGCGCGGGTGCTCGCCACGGACCGGGGGATCCGCTGCGTGGTGGTCGACTACAACAAGCTGCGCGGCATCGAGCGCGACGAGCTGACGCTCTTCTGAGCGGGTACCGGGTCGACGCCGACGGCTCGGCCCGGGGCCTCGACCCGGAATGAACCACCGCTCCGGACGTCGAAGCGGGGGCCGCCGTCACGACCTGCCGTACATCACCTTGATGGCCTTGACGAGCCGGGCGACGTCGGCCGGGGTGCGTTCGAAGGTCATCGAGGGCAGCAGCGAGCGCGCTCGACGCCGGGTGATGGACTTGGCTCGGCCGAACTCGCGCAGCCCGTCCGCGCCGTGGATCCGGCCGAAGCCCGAGTCGCCCACCCCGCCGAAGGGCAGGGTGGACATTCCGGCGAAGGTCAGCGTCGAGTTGACCGAAGCCATTCCGGAGCGCAGCCGGCGGGCGATCGCCACCGCGCGGCGCCGGCCGAAGACCGAACCGCCCAAGCCGTACGTGAGGGCGTTTGCGCGGGTGACGGCCTCGTCTACGTCGCTGACCCGGTTGATGGTGAGCGTCGGCCCGAAGGTCTCCTCCTGGACGGCGGCGGAGTCCTCCGGCACGTCGACCAGCACCGTCGGCCGCACGTATGGCGGTTGCACCGCGTCCGCGCCACCCAGCACGGCGCGCCCCCCGCGGGCGAGCGCGTCGTCGATGTGCCGGCGTATCACGTCCAGTTGGGTGGGCATCGTGATCGGGCCGAGGTCCGAGCCGTCGGCGCCCACGGTCAGCCGGCCGGCCCGGTCGACCACCTTCGCCACGAAGGCGTCGAAGACCGGTTCGACGGCGTAGACGCGCTCGATGCCGATGCAGGTCTGCCCGGCGTTGGTCATCGCGCCCCAGACGCAGGCCTCGGCCGCCGCGTCCAGGTCGGCGTCGCTGTCGACGATCATGGCGTCCTTGCCGCCCGCCTCGATCAGCACCGGAGTCAACGACTCGGCGCAGGCGGCCATCACCTTCCGGGCGGTCGCGCTGGAGCCGGTGAAGGCGATCTTGCCCACCCCGGAGCGGCAGAGCGTCGCGCCCGCGTCGCCGAGCCCGTGCACCGCGGTGAGGACGGGCTGCTCCGGCACCACCTCGGCGAACGTGTCGACGAGCCACTGCCCGACCGCGGGCGTGTACTCGCTGGGTTTGAAGACGACCGCGTTGCCGGCCGCCAGCGCGTACGCCGTCGAGCCGATGGGGGTGAGGACCGGGTAGTTCCACGGGCCGATCACACCGACCACCCCGTACGGCTGGTATTCGAGGTGGCCGGAGAACTCGGCGAGGATCAGCCGGGACCGGACCCGGCGCGCGCCGAGCACCCGGCGTGCGTTGCGTGCGGCCCAGTCGATGTGCTCCACGGCGCTGACGACCTCGACGACGGCGTCGGCGACCGGCTTGCCGCCTTCGAGGTGCATCAGGTCGGTGAGCTGTTCGATCCGCTGGGCGAGCAGCGCCCGCCAGCGCAGCAGTCGCTTCCGGCGGCCGGCGAAGCCGAGCGCGGCCCACCACTGCCCGGCGGCGCGGGCGCGCGCGACCGCCGCCGTGACGTCGGTCGGGGTGGCGACCGGGAACCGTCCGGCCTCGACGCCGGTGGCCGGGCTGGTGGAGACCAGCAGGCCGTCTTCGATGACCGGGGCGCCGGGGACATGCACAGCCGTCATGGCGGGAGTCTAGACCCGAGCATTACTCGCCGGTAGGGGGCGGATCGACCGCCATGCCTGGGTCTTCGGCACACCCCGAACCCTCGTGACCAGGACCAGGCGCCCGCTCCGCCGCCCGAATCGGGGAACGGAAGGTGTACGGCTGGAGGCGCGGAGGTGTCCGCGTGGCCATGGAGGCAACTACCGTCTGGTGGCACGCTGATGCGGGGAGTCACGGCGTGGGGTGGAGGGGCTGACTGTCCATGGAGGAGCTTGCGGAACTGCTGCCGTTGTTGACGGTCGCCGGTGGTCCGATGCGCGGTGCGAGTTTCCGGTTACGCCCCGACGCCCAGCTGATCGGCCGAGCCCCGACGGCTCACGTCTGCGTGGCCGACCCGCATCTGAGCCGGCGGCACGCCGAGGTGTGGCTCGCGTCCGAGGGCGTCTGCCTGCGTGACCTCGACTCGACCAACGGCACCTGGCTGAACGACCACCGGATCACCGGCGTGGCGCGGCTCAGCGACGGGGACGTGATCCGGCTCGGGCGTACCGAACTCCGCTTCTTCGACCCGGGCGTGGCTCGCACCGACCCCGTCGGGATCCGCTTCGGCCCGCCCCGGCGTGACCACCGGCCGACGTTGCCCCTGCCGTTGCCGACGCCGCCGCTGCTGCGGTGACCCGGCGGCCGCGGTCGGCCGTCCGCCGTGGGACACAACGCGCCGCGGGCCGGTACCGACCCGGCGCGCGCGTCCGGCCGTCCGGCCGCGGGACAGGACCTGCGGCCGGCCGGTACCGACCCGGCGGCCGCATCCGGCGTGTCCGCCACGAGGCAGGACGCCCGCCGGCCGGTACCGGCCCGTAGCGGCAGACGGACCGGGCGTTTCGCGCCGACGGCGTCGGCAGGACGACAGGGCGGTGCCGAGGCGTAGTGCGAAAGAGTGCCGGAACGAGCGGCGGTACATCGCGGCGGTGACCTGGCTGGACCCGGCGACCGGACACACCTGCGGACCGGACCGGATGGGCGCCGACCACATGGACCGTCGACCGGCGGGGTGGCAGCATGCCGCGGATGGAGAGCGAGCAGCGGATCGTCACGGCGAACGGCATCACCCAGTCGGTACGGGTGGCCGGCCCGCCGGACGGGGGGCCTGTGCTGCTCGTACACGGCAACTGCTCATCCGCGGCGTTCTGGGAGCCCCTGATCCGGCGCCTGCCGGAGACGCTCCGGATCGTCGCCCCCGACCTGCGCGGCTACGGCGACACGCAGACCGCCCCGGTGGACGCCACCCGTGGTCTACGCGACTTCGCCGACGACGTCGCGGCCCTGCTCGACGACGCCGCGCTCTTCCCCGCCCCGGACGTCCGCCCGCTGGTGGTCGGGCACTCCCTCGGTGGGGGAGTGGCGATGAACCTGCTGATCGACCACCCCGACCGGGTGGCCGGGCTGCTGCTCGCCGCTCCCGTCTCCCCGTACGGCTTCGGTGGCACCCGTGACGTGATCGGCACCCCGACCACCCCCGACTTCGCGGGCACCGGCGCGGGCACCGCCAACCTCGACTTCGTGGCCCGCCTCGCCGCCCGGGACCGCGGCGACGACGCCCAGGCCAGCCCACGCAACGTGCTGCGGGCCACCTACGTGTCGGATCCGGCGTCGCTCGGCGCTGACGAGGAGTTGCTGCTGGACAGCCTCCTCTCCACCGCCACGGGCGACGACAACTACCCGGGCACCTCGGTCGCCTCGACGAACTGGCCGGGTGTCGCCCCGGGCGAGCGCGGCGTGCTGAACGCCCTCGCGCCGACGTACCTCCGGCTCGCCGACGACCTGGTCGCGGTCGCACCGAAGCCGCCGATCACCTGGATACGCGGCGACGCCGACGTGATCGTGTCGGACTCCTCGCTCTTCGACCTCGCGTACCTCGGCTCGCTCGGTGCCGTGCCCGGCTGGCCGGGCGAGGCGGAGTGCCCGCCGCAGCCGATGGTCGGACAGACCCGGGCGGTGCTGGACCGGTACGCGTCGGCCGGTGGCGCGTACCGCGAGGTGGTGCTCGCGGGCTGCGGGCACAGCCCGCACCTCGAACGGCCGGCGGAGTTCGTCGCCGAACTGCTGGCGTTGACCGGCGTCGGATCCCCGACGACGGGCGGGACGCGGGCGGGCGTCTGACGAGCCCTCGCAGGCCCCGTTGCGACCGGTGCCGCCGGTCCGACGGCGTACCCGGTGAGCCGGCCGTGGTGGTCGCCGCGGGCGAACCGGGCGCGCTGGGTGAAATATGCCACGGCTTGTCGACAACGGAGCGTCGCATGGCAGACTCGCGCGCATAACTTAGCGGCCGTTCAACCGGCCGTGCGGAGCGTACTTGGGGAGGCCGGTCGTGGCGCGCGAGTTCACCAGCGTGGGCGTTGTCGGGCTGGGCACCATGGGTGCCGGCATCGTGGAGGTCTTCGCCCGCAACGGCATCGACGTGGTGGCCGTCGAGATCTCCGCGGCGGCGCTGGAACGCGGTCAGGCCACCCTCACCCGCTCCACCGACCGGGCGGTCGCCAAGGGCAAGCTCGACCCCGCGGACCGGGACGCGCTGCTCGGCCGGGTCACGTTCGCCGTCGGCCTCGACGCGCTGCACACGGTCGACCTGGTCATCGAGGCGGTCCCCGAGCACCTCGACCTGAAGCAGCGGCTCTTCGCCGAGCTGGACCGGGTCTGCAGGCCCGACGCCATCCTGGCCACCAACACCTCGTCGTTGAGCGTCACCGAGATCTCCGTCGCCACCAGCCGGCCCAACCAGGTCATCGGCATCCACTTCTTCAACCCGGCACCGGTGATGAAGCTCGTCGAGGTGATCCGCACGGTCGTCACCTCGGCCGACGTCGTCGCCGACGTGGAGGCGCTCTGCGCCCGGCTCGGCAAGGTCGACGTCACCATCAACGACCGGGCCGGGTTCATCGCCAACGCGTTGCTCTTCGGTTACCTGAACCACGCCGTGGCCCTGTTCGAGTCGAACTACGCCAGCCGGGAGGACATCGACGCCGCGATGAAGCTCGGCTGCGGGCTGCCGATGGGCCCGCTCGCGCTGATGGACCTGATCGGTGTGGACACCGCGTACGAGATCCTGGACACCATGTACCGGCGTGGTGGGCGGGACCGCCGGCACGCGCCGGTGCCGCTGATCAAGCAGATGGTCACCGCCGGTCTGCTGGGGCGCAAGTCCGGCCGCGGCTTCTACACCTACGAGCGGCCGGGCTCGCCGGTGGTCGTACCGGACGAGGCGACGCCCGTGGCCGACCAGACCGCCCTCGCCGAGGGAGCCCGGGTGACCGCGAAGGTCGGCGTCGTCGGCTCCGGCACGATGGCCACCGGCATCATCGAGGTCTTCGCCAAGGCCGGCTACGAGGTCGTCTCGGTGACCCGGGGCGTGGAGAAGTCCGCCGCGGTCTGCGAGGCGGTGAAGACCTCGCTCAACAAGGGCGTCGTACGCGGCAAGCTCAGCGAGGAGGAGCGGGACGACGCGCTCGGCCGGATCACCTGGTCGGCCACGCTCGACCACCTCGCCGACGTCGACCTGGTGGTCGAGGCGGTCGTCGAGGAGTTGAGCGTGAAGAAGGCGCTCTTCGCCAGCCTCGACGAGATCTGCAAGCCGGGCGTCGTACTCGCCACCACCACCTCCTCGCTGCCGGTGATCGAGATGGCGATGGCCACCCAGCGGCCGGCGGACGTGGTCGGGCTGCACTTCTTCAACCCGGCCCCGATCATGCAGCTGGTCGAGGTGGTACGCACCATCCGCACCTCGCCGGAGACCGTGGCCATCGCCCGCGCGGTCTGCGCCGCGCTCGGCAAGACCTCCGTCGTCTGTGGCGACCGTTCCGGGTTCGTCGTCAACGCGCTGCTCTTCCCGTACCTCAACGACGCGGTGAAGATGCTGGAGGCGAGCTACTCGACCGCGGACGACATCGACCACGCCATGAAGCTCGGCTGCGGCTACCCGATGGGCCCGTTCGAGCTGCTCGACGTGGTCGGGCTGGACGTCGCGCTCGCCATCCAGCGGGAGCTCTACCTGGAACTGCGGGAGCCGGGCTTCGCTCCCGCGCCGCTGCTGGAGCACCTGGTCACGGCGGGCTACCTCGGCCGGAAGACCGGCCGGGGATTCCGCGACCACACCCACCGCTGAACTGGGGAGCCCGCGAGCCGGCCGTACGCTTGATGACGTGAGTCCCCGTCGTAACCGTCCCCGCCGGGACGAGACCCAGGACCTGGACGTCGAGCGGGCGCGTCAGGGCGTCGGTTCGGTGCAGCAGTGGCGCGACGGCGAGTGGCAGGTACGCGGGATCAGCGGGGGCTCCTCGGTCAAGACGTACCGCTGTCCGGGGTGTGATCAGGAGATCCGACCCGGGGTGCCGCACGTGGTCGCCTGGCCGGCGGACGGCCGCGGTGACCTGAGCGACCGCCGTCACTGGCACCGCGGTTGCTGGAGCGCGCGGGACCGGCGCGGCCCGGTGATCCAGCGCGGCCGCAGCGCCCCCCGCTACGGCTGAGCGATCTGCGTCACGCTGTTTCCTCCCCGGGCGGGCGACTCCGGCGCCTTCGCGCCAGACTTGACCGGTGAGCACACCGATCCGCGCGTCGTCAGTCCTCCCCGCACAGCGGGAGGACATCGAGCTGCACACCGCCGACGGGCTGCGCCTGGTCGGCGAGTTGGCTCGTCCGCTGGACCGGGAGCCGGTGGCGACCCTGGTCTGCCTGCACCCGCTGCCGACGCACGGCGGGATGATGGACAGCCACGTCTACCGCAAGGCCGCCTGGCGGCTGCCCGCCCTGGCCGACGTGGCGGTGCTGCGGTTCAACACCAGGGGCACCAGCAGCCTCCGTGGCACCAGCGAGGGAGCTTTCGACAACGCGGTCGGCGAGCGCTACGACGTGGCCGCCGCGATCGAGTACGCCGAGTTCAACGAGCTGCCCGACATCTGGCTGCTGGGTTGGTCGTTCGGGACCGACCTGATCCTGAAGTACGGGTGCGATCCGGCCATCGCCGGTGCGATCCTGCTCTCCCCGCCGCTGCGCTACTCCAAGCCGGAGGACCTGGCCCAGTGGGCGCAGTCCGGTCTGCCGGTGACGGCGCTGGTGCCCGAGTTCGACGACTACCTGCGCCCGGAGGAGGCGCGGAAGCGGTTCGCGGCGGTGCCGCAGGCCGAGGTGGTCGGGGTGCCGGGGGCGAAGCATCTCTGGGTCGGTGACGCGGAGCGGGTGCTCGACGAGGTGGTCCACCGGGTCAACCCGGCCGTGACCGTGCCGCTGCCCACCACCTGGGATGGCCCGATGGAGACCGGCGACGTCAGCTCGTACGCCGACCGGACGGTGGCCTCGTTCGCCGACCGGCCGGTGCCGGGCCCGCCGCAGGCCCACGCGGGCTGAGCGGGCGAGTCGGGGGCACGCCCGCGTCCGGCCGCTGCGGGTGGCGCGCAGCGGGCGTCAGCGGGACTGCTGCCGGGGCAGCACCACCTCGCGCAGGATGATCTGGATGGCGGCCACCGTCGGGATGGCGATCACCGCGCCCACCACGCCGATCAGGCCGACCCCGAGCAGCGCCGCGAGCAGGGCGGCCACCTCGTTGACGTGCACGGAGCGGCGCATCACCTTCGGGTAGATGAGGTAGTTCTCCACCTGCTGGTAGACGAGGAAGAAGATCACGCAGGCGATGCCCGCGGAGAGATCGGTGGCGAAGCCGACCAGGGTCACGATCACCGCGCCGAGGGTCGCCCCGATCTGCGGGATCAGGTCGGTCACCGCGACCACGACGGCCAGCGCCATCGGGTACGCCAGCCCGACGATCAGCGCGAAGACGAACGTGCTCAGCCCGGCGAGCACCGCGATGCACAGCGCGCCGACCATGTAGGCGCCGACCCGGGTGAGGATCTCGTCGCCGATGAGCTGCACCCGCTCCCGGCGGGACGCGGGCACCAGCGAGTAGCCGAGGGCCCGCAGGCGGTTGAAGTAGGCCAGGAAGTAGATGGTCAGCACCAGCACGGTCAGGGCGCGGAAGATGGTGCCGAAGATCAGTTGGGCGCCGCCGAGCACGCCGCCCAGAGCGCGGCCGACGGTATCCGCGTTCAACCCGCTCTGCACCTTCTGCACCAGGTCGTACCGCTCGACCAGATCGTTGACGGTCTCGCTGCGGCGCAACTGCTCGATGTAGTTCGGTAGCTGCTCGATGAACTGCCCGGACTGGGTGATGATCGGCGGCACGAGCGCGAACACCCCGCCGCAGAGCAGCAGCAGCACCGCGAACGCGACCAGCGCGACGGAGAGTCCGTGCGGCAGGCCCCAGCGCCGCAGCCGGGCCACCGCCGGGTGCAGACCGATCGCGAGGAAGAGCGAGATCACCACCAGGACCAGGATGCCGAGGGCGTTGCGTAGGCCGAGATAGAGGGCGTACGCGGCCAGCGCGCCGAGCCCTCCGGTGAAGCCGACCAGGAAGCTGCTGCGTCGCAGCGGACGGCCGCGCGGGCCGAAACGCCCCGAACCGGTGGCCGGTGCCGCGTCCGTCGGGTCGTCCGGCCCCTCGCCCACCGCCATGGCGTCGGGGCGCGGCGGCTTCGCGCCCTGGGGTGCCGGGGTGCGCCGCCCCCGGCCACGTTCCGGGGCCGGTTGCTCCGCCTCGGCCCGTTCCGGGTCCGGCCCGTCGGCCCTCGGCCCGTCCTGCGTCACCAGTCCTCCGGTCAGGCTCGGCGACCGCGTCGCCTCGTCCGCGCGACCGGCGCACTCCTGGCACCGGCTCTGCCCGGGAGACTACTGGGCCTTCGCGTCCCCGATCACCCGGTCGTCCCGTCATGTTGCACGCAACTCTGGGTCTACCGGCTCGGCAGGGCACGGTCTGCATCGACGTGTGTGCGAGCGTTATGACTCAGCGGTATGAATATGCCCCAGAGGTATCACGCTGGTGCCGGCGGGTGAACTCCGTCCATCGGTACCGGACGCGCGGCGACGGCGCAGGGCGGTCCTGGTGGTCATGGGTCGTCCGGCCAGGTCACCCGGACACCCGAGGGGAGACCGGGTGCGAGCGGAAATCTCGGGTCACTCCTTCTCGACCGAGACCGTGCTGGGTTTGGCCGCCCGTTCGTCGGTGGTCGGCTTGCTGGGACGCTTGCCGTTCTCACCGGTGCTGGTGATCTTCGTGGGGGTGGCGCCCCGGCCACCCTCGCCGGGTACCGCGGCGACCGTCGGCTCGCCGTCCACGGCCGCGCCGGCCGCCCCGTCGTCGACCGTCGTGACCGGCTCCGCCACCGGGCGAGCCTTCGGCTGACCGGCGACCTGAGGTTCAGCCTCGTCGGTGGCCGGCTCCGGCTTGGTTCCGGTCGCGGCGCCCGCTCCGGCGGCGTTGTCGGCGCCGGCCCCGCCCTGCGCGCCGCTCGCTCCCTTGCCGGGGGCTGCGCCCGCGGTGGCGGGCTGTGCCGTGGCATCGGCGGGCTGTGCGGTGGCGGTGACCGGCTGCGCCTTGCTGTCCGGCTGGGCCTTGCCGGTCACCGGATCGCTCTTGGCGCCGCCCGTGCGGGCCGTACCCGCCGGCTTCGCCGTCGGGTCGTTGCCCGCGCCCCGTCCGGCGTCGACCGGCCGGGCCGCCACGGCCGGCCCCGCGGCCGGCTTGTTTCCGGCCGCACCCGCGGGCGCAGGCGAGGTCGGGCCGTCGGAACCAGCCGGCGCCGCGGGGGCCTTTGCGCGCAGCTCGGCCAGCTGTCGCTGGAGCTCGTCGGACTCCTGCCGGGAGTTCCAGGTCTCCTGGCGCAGGTCCGCGAGCTGTTGCTGGGCCTGCGCGATCTCCAGCATCACCTGTGCGAGCTGCTGCCGGCCGGACGCCACCTCCTGCTGCGTCGCCGCGAGGTGCTGCTGGGTGGTGGCCAGGGCCTGCTGCGTCGTCGCCGCGTACTCCTCGAACTGCCGCCGGGACGTCGCGACGTGCTCGTCGGCCTTGCGGCGCTTGTCGTTCGCGTCGGCCTCGGCTCGGCGCAGCAGCTCGGCGGCCTGCTCCTCCGCCTGCCGGCGCAGGGTGGTGGCGTCGCGTTCGGCGGCCTGCCGGACGCGGTCGGCGCCCTGCTCGATCTCGTTCTTACGGGCCGTGTATTCGGCCTCCAGCTGGTCGCGCCGGGCGGTGAACTCGGTCTCGAGTTCCTGCTGGCGGCGGGTCGAGGTCGTCTCCAGCTCCTGCTGACGGCGGGTGAAGGTGGTCTCCAGCTCCTGCTGGCGGGACTTGTGCTGCTTTTCCAGCTCGTCGCGGCGCTTGGCGAACTCCTGCTCGGCGGCGGCCCGGCGCTGGGCCAGCTCGCGATCCGCGGTCTCCCGGCGGGAGCTGACCTCCTTCTCCACGCCGGCCCGCCAGGCGCCCAGCTCCTGCTGGGTCTGCGCCCGGGACTGCTGTACGTACACCTCGGTCTCGCTGCGCATCCGCTGCACGTACGCCTCGGTCTCGGCGCGGCCGCGCTTGGCCGCCTCGGACGCCTGCGTGGTTATCCGCTCGGCCTCCTGCTGGGCCTTGGCCCGGGTGGCCCGGCCCGCCATGGCGGCGTCGTCGATGATCTGCTTGGCCTCCCGCTGCGCCTTGGCATGGGTGGCCCGTCCGGCCTCGGTCGCCTGGTCGACGAGGCGCTTCGCCTCCTGCTGCGTCTTGGCGTGCACCTCCTTGGCGGCGTCCCGCAGCTGGCTCGCCTCCTGCTGCGCCTTCTCCAGCGTCGTCCGAGCGGTCTCGCGCAGCTTGGTGGACTCCTGCTGGGCCCGGGTGTGAATCTCCTTGGCGGCCTCCCGCAGCTGGGTCGCCTCCTGCTGCGCCCTGGCCAGCTCGTCCTGCGCGTTGCGGCGCAGCTTCGCGGATTCCTCCTTGGCGGTCCGCAGCGCGGTCTCCGACTCGGCCTTGCGGGCGTTGGCCTGCCGCTCCTCCTCCGCACGCCGTGCGGCGAGTGCGATCTCGAAGTCCTTCAGCGCCTTCTCGGCCTGCGCCCGGGCGTCTTCGATGATGTGCTCGGCGGCGGCCCGGCGGGAGTCGATCTCATCGTTGGCGACCCGGAGGATCTCCTCCGCCTGCTCCTCGGCGAGGGTGAGGATGTGCTCGACACGGGGGCCGAGGTGCCGGAACGAGGCCCGGTCCACCACACCCACCTGTTTGCGCACCTGCGCGAGGTCCCGCTGGAGCACCTCGACCTGACCGGCGAGCTTGTGGATCTGGGTGTACGCCTGTTCGCGCTCGGCCGCGAGAGCTGTGATCTCGTGCTCCGCCCGCGCGACGTATCGGTCGACCTGCTTCTTCTCATACCCCCGCAGAGCGGTCTCGAAGCTGGGCTCCGTGGCCACGTCCCCGCCGAGTGCGAACAGTTCCTCGCCGTGCGACATGCCCTCATCCTCACACGCAACGGGCCCTGCTGGGGCGATACGGACGCCCTGTCGGCCCTACTTCACTCGTGTCGTACCGGTAGGTGACAGCGGGTGGTGGAAAGCATGCGGCGCGGGCGCACCGGTGATCCGGTGCCTCCCGCGCCGCGTCATGCCCCGAGCTTGCGGTGCGTCAGCCGGCCGACTCCGCGGTCACCTTGTCGCCGTCGGCCTTGCCGGCCTCCGGCGTGGCGGCTGCCGCAGCGGCCTGCCCGTTCGGCACACCCGGCACGATGCCGGCGAGGCCGGAGAGCATCTGACCCAGCTGCGACGTGACCGCGTCCTTCTGGCGGGTGAGGTCCTCGACCTCCCGGCGAGCCGCCTGCGTGGTCAGCTCGGCCTCCGTCCGCGCCTCGCTGAGCAGGCGCTGCGACTCCGCCTTCGCCTCGTTCAGGGTCTTGTCGGCCAGCGCCTTGGCCTTGTCGACCGTCTCGTTGGCCGTGCGCTCCGACTCGACGCGGCGGGCCTCTGCCCGCTGCTCGATCTCCTTCGCCCGCTCCTGGGCGGCCCGGGCGCGCTGCTCGGCCTCGCTGACCATCTTCTGGGTCTGCGCGACCTGGGTGGCGTGCCGCTCGGACTCCTCGCGCTCGGCCTTCTCCCGGCGCTCGGCGAGCTGGAGTTCCAGGGCCTGGAGGTCCTTGTCGCGCTTGTCGCGCGCGTCGGTGAGCAGCTTCGTCGCCTCGGCGCGCTTCTCCTCGGCCTCCCGGGCGGCCTTGGCCCGCTGCTGGGTGATCTCCCGCTCGGCGGTGGCCCGGAGGGTTGCCACCTCCCGCTCGACGGTGGACTTCAGCTCGGCCACCTCGTGCGCGGTCACCGTGCGCAGCTGCTTGGTCTCGCGGTCTGCGTCGGCGCGCAGCGTGTCGGCCTCGCGGCGGGCCTGGACGCGGACCTCGGCGGCCTCCCGCTCGGCGGCGGTGCGCAGGTTGCCGGCCTCGCGCTCGGCGGTGGCCTTCATCGCGGCCGCCTCGGCGCGGGCCTTGTCGGTGATCTCACGCGCCTCGAGGCGGGCGGCGGAGAGGATTCCCTCCGACTCGCGCTTGGCCTCGTTGCGGTGGTCGTTGGCCTGCTCCTCCGCCAGCCGGAGGATCTGCTCGACCCGGGTGCCCAGGCCGGAGAGCGTCGGCCGGCTGTTCTCCTCGAGCTGCTTGTTGGTGTCCGCGACCTTCTGCTCCAGCGCGGCCACGCGCTGGTCGGCCTGGCGGAGCCGGCGCTGGGCGTCGTTCATCCGCTGCTCGGCCTCGGCGCGGGCCTGCTCGGACTGGGTGAGCGCGGCGGTCATCCGCCCGATGAAGTCGTCAACCTGGTGGGTGTTGTATCCGCGCAGGCCAACGGTGAAATCTGGCTGCGAGTTCGCGTTATCGAAGAACGCGAGAGGGGAGGATTGCTGCTGGGGCATTGGGACATACTGGCAGACGCCCCAGGGTGCTCCGCAAGAGCGGTACGAACCTTTCGAGTCCTCTTTACATGGTCAACTTCCGGGCGTCACGGGAGCGGGCCGGACGCCGATCTTGGCAGGTCCGGGGTGGGTCGGACGGTGCCGCACCGGTACGTGGAAAAGCGCTCACGACGGTGCCGGCCGGGCCCTTTGTGCGTACCCCGCGTGAGTGCGCGAATGGGGCACCGACGACCCACGGGAAAGGCGGTGGCGCCCGCAATGGTCGAGAAGTCGGCCCCTCGGCACGTGGCCCGTGCGGACGGCCGCACCCGTCCCGCCCTCAGCGGTGGCCGGAGCGGGTGGGGGAGCGCCGGGGAGCGTTGCGGTCAGTGACCGCGGAACCGGTTGATCGCCGGCTCGTGGCGGGCGCGCAGCTGTGGGTCGCGGACACCGAGGCCGTCGCGCGGCGCGAGGCAGCGGACGCCGACCTTGCCCTGGTGGGCGTTGCGGTGCACCTCGTATGCGGCCTGGCCGGTCTGCTCCAGCGGGTAGGTACGCGACACCGTCGGGTGCACCTTGCCGAGCGCGACCAGACGGTTGGCCTGCCACGCCTCGTGGTAGTTGGCGAAGTGGCTGCCGACGATGCGCTTGAGGTGCATCCACAGGTAGCGGTTGTCGTACTGGTGCTGGAAGCCGCTCGTGGACGCGCAGGTGACGATCGTCCCGCCGCGCCGGGCCACGAAGACGCTCGCGCCGAACGTCTCCCGTCCCGGGTGCTCGAAGACGATGTCCGGGTCCTCGCCGCCGGTCAGCTCACGGATCCGTTCGCCGAAGCGCCGCCACTCGTCCGGATCCTGGGTCTGCTCGTCCTGCCAGAAGCGGAAGCCCTCCGCGGCCCGGTCGATGACCAGCTCCGCGCCCATGCTGCGGCACAGCTCGGCCTTCTCGGGCGAGGAGACGACGCAGACCGGGATCGCGCCGCCGTTGAGCGCCAGCTGGGTGGCGTACCCGCCGAGACCGCCGGACGCGCCCCAGATCAGCACCACGTCGCCCTGCTTCATGTCGGCGCCGTGGTGCGAGACGAGCTGCCGGTACGCGGTCGAGTTGACCAGCCCGGGGCTGGCCGCCTCCTCCCAGCTGAGGTGCCGCGGCTTCGGCATCAGCTGGTTCGCCTTGACCACGGCCAGTTCGGCGAGGCCGCCGAAGTTGGTCTCGAAGCCCCAGATCCGCTGCTGCGGGTCGAGCATGGTGTCGTCGTGGCCGGCCGAGTCCTCCAGCTCCACGGACAGGCAGTGTGCGACCACCTCGTCGCCGGGGCGCCACCGGGTCACCCCGGGACCGGCGCGCAGCACCACGCCGGCCGCGTCCGAACCGACCACGTGGTACGGCAGGTCGTGTCGGCGGGTCAGTTCGGAGACCCGGCCGTAGCGCCGGAGGAAGGTGAAGGTGGGCAGCGGTTCGAAGATGCTCGTCCAGACCGTGTTGTAGTTGATGGCGCTGGCCATCACCGCCACCAGCGCCTCGCCCGGGCCGAGTTCGGGCGTCGGCACCTCCTGGACGTGCAGCGCCTTGCGCGGGTCCTTGTCGCGGCTCGCCATCCCGTCGAAGATCCGGGTCTCGGCTGCCCGCACCACGACGCCCCGGTAACTCTCCGGCACCGGCAGGCCGGCGATTCCGGCGAGTTCCCGCTCCGGCTGGTCGGAGCCCTCAGCGGCCATGATCGCTTCGAGGATGTCCTGCACGGTGACCTCCCGTTCGCCCGCACCCGCACGCGCGGGACCGGGTGCTGCCGTCGTCGGCGCCGGTGCGACCGGCCGCCATGTCGACGTCCGACACATCGTCGACCGGTCGCGCTCCTGTTGGGGGCGGACGCTACTGAACGGTAGCTAGGCCGGGAAGTCCCATGTGAACAATTGCATCCACCGATGCGTGAAGGTGTCCGCGAGGGCCTCGCACCACGCACCGGCGCACGCCCGGACCTCGTGCCGGTGGCTCCGCGGCGGCCCGCCACCGGCCGGTTGAGCATGAGGTTCGCGGCGCGAAACGCGACCGTCCCGCGCCGCGAACCTGATGCTCGACGCGTGTCCCGGTGCGTTCCTCAGGGCGCGGCGGCGGGCTCGACCAGTTCCACCAGGACGCCGCCGGCGTCCTTCGGGTGGACGAAGTTGATGCGCGAGTTCGCGGTGCCGCGTCGCGGTTCGTCGTAGAGCAGGCGCATGCCCCGCTCGCGCAGCGCGGCGCAGGCCGCGTCGACGTCCGCGACGGTGTACGCCACCTGCTGCACCCCGGGACCGTTGCGGTCGAGGAACTTCGCGATGGTGGACTCCGGCGTGAGCGGGGCGAGCAGTTGCACGCAGCCCCCCTCGACGTCCGCCCCGACGGCCAGCATCGCCTCTCGTACGCCCTGTTCGGTGTTGGTCTCGGTGTGCACGCAACGCATCCCGAACGTCCGCTGGTAGAAGTCGATCGCGGCGTCCAGGTCGGCGACGGCGATGCCGACGTGATCGATCCGCCGCAGCCCGATGCCTGTGACGTAGTCCGCAGCGGGCTCGACGGGGGAGTTCTCTGCCATGACGCTAGTCTGGCCGAACAATCGTTAAGGCGTACAGGTCGGCACCCCCCTCGGAGGCAGCTATGGCTTCGGTGATCGTCAGCGGCGCGCGGACCCCGATGGGGCGCCTGCTGGGCAACCTCAAGGACCTCCCGGCCACGAAGCTCGGCGGGATCGCCATCAAGGCGGCCCTGGAGCGGGGCGGCGTCAGCCCCGACCAGGTGCAGTACGTGATCATGGGGCAGGTGCTCCAGGCCGGCGCTGGTCAGATCCCGGCCCGGCAGGCGGCGGTCGAGGCGGGCATCCCGATGTCCGTGCCGGCGCTGACCATCAACAAGGTCTGCCTCTCCGGTCTGGACGCGATCGCCCTGGCCGATCAGCTCATCCGGGCGGGTGAGTTCGACATCGTCGTCGCCGGCGGCATGGAGTCGATGACGAACGCTCCGCACCTGCTGATGGGTCAGCGGGTCGGCTACAAGTACGGCGACGTGGTGATCAAGGACCACATGGCGCACGACGGCCTCAGCGACGCCTGGGACTGCTGCTCCATGGGGGAGTCCACCGAGCGGCTCGGCGTCAAGCTCGGCATCACCCGCGAGGAACAGGACGCCTTCGCCGCGGCGAGCCACCAGAAGGCCGCCGCCGCGCAGAAGAACGGGCACTTCTCCGACGAGATCACCCCGGTGGTCATCCCGCAGCGCAAGGGCGACCCGGTGGTGATCAGCGAGGACGAGGGCATCCGCCCGGACACCACGGTCGAGTCGCTGGCGAAGCTGCGCCCCGCCTTCGCCAAGGACGGCACCATCACCGCCGGCAGTTCGTCGCCGATCTCCGACGGCGCGGCCGCGGTGATCGTGATGAGCAAGGCCAAGGCGAAGGAGTTGGGGCTGACCTGGATCGCGGAGGTCGGCGCGCACGGCAACGTCGCCGGTCCGGACAACTCCCTGCACTCGCAGCCGTCGAACGCCATCCGCCACGCGCTGCGCAAGGCCGGGCTGACCGTCGCCGACCTCGACCTCATCGAGATCAACGAGGCCTTCGCCCAGGTCGGCGTCCAGTCCGTCCGCGACCTCGGGATCAGCCCGGCGAAGGTCAACGTCAACGGCGGCGCGATCGCGCTCGGCCACCCGATCGGCATGTCCGGCGCCCGCCTGGTCCTCACCCTCGCCCTGGAGCTGCACCGGCGTGGCGGTGGCACCGGCGCGGCGGCGCTCTGCGGCGGCGGTGGTCAGGGCGACGCGCTGATCATCCACGTCCCGGCCCGAGGTGAGAGCGGTCAGTGAGCAAGATGAGCGGCCGGGTCTGCGGGCCCACGCTCGCCGAACGAAAGTAGCCCCGTGAGCGGAACCATCGAGAACGCCCCGGCCGCGGCCACCGCTTCGGTGCGTCGCAGCCGGGACGTGCCCATGCTGGTCGAGCGGGCCCGCGCGGGTGACCACCGCGCGGTGGCTCGCCTGATCACGCTGGTGGAGAACGGCGACGACCTGCTGCGCGACGTCGCGGCGGCGCTCGCCCCGTACGCCGGCCAGGCCCAGGTGGTGGGGCTGACCGGGTCGCCCGGCGTGGGCAAGTCCACCACCACCAACGAGTTGGTGCGGGCGCTGCGCGCGCGGGGGCACCGGGTCGGCGTACTGGCGGTCGACCCGTCCAGCCCGTTCACCGGCGGGGCGATCCTGGGTGACCGGGTCCGGATGCAGGACCACGCCACCGATCCCGGTGTCTACATCCGCTCGATGTCCAGCCGCGGTCACCTGGGCGGGCTGGCCGCGGCCACCCCCCAGGCGGTGCGGGTGCTGGAGGGCGCCGGCTGCGACGTGGTGCTGGTGGAGACGGTCGGGGTCGGGCAGGCCGAGGTGGAGGTCGCCTCGTTGGCCGACACCACGCTGGTGCTGCTCGCCCCCGGTATGGGTGACGCGATCCAGGCGGTGAAGGCCGGCATCCTGGAGATCGCCGACGTCTTCGTGGTGAACAAGGCCGACCGGGACGGCGCCGACGCGACGTACCGCGACATCCAGGGCATGATCGCGCTCGGCGAGCGCGCCGCGGGGCAGTGGCGGCCGTTGGTGACGCGCGCGATCGCCGCGCGGGGCGAGGGAATCGACGACATCGCCGCGGCGATCGACAAGCACCGGAACTGGCTGGTCGAGCACGGCGAGCTGCGCCGCCGGCAGGAGGCGCGGGCCGCCGCCGAGGTCGAGGCGATCGCGCTCGGCGTGCTCCGCGACCGGATCGGCTCGCTCCGCGACGGTACGGAGTTGCCCGCGCTCGCCGGCAAGGTCGCCGAGGGCACGGTCGACCCGTACACGGCCGCCGACGAGTTGCTCGCCCAGCTCGCTCCCTGACCCGGAACTCGACGACCTTTCGCGCGGCGAGCAGACCTCACCCGTCCCGGACGCCCGTCCCGGACGTTCGGGACGGCAGCGTGACGGTTCGACGCCTGCCCGTTCGGGTGCGGCCACCCACCCGCGCGATCGCGCGGCCGCAGTCCGTCGCATGCCCGGACACGAAAACCGCTCCGTTTTAGTAGGCTCGCAGCGCGCGACCGGGAGTGAGGATTCCGCGGAGCGGGCCGACGAGTTGGTCGGTCCACAGTGCGCCCGAACCAGGGGAGAAGTGATCATGACGGACGCGGTGGAGAACGCCGGTGGAGTGCAGCCCGCTGCGGACGCGGCCCGGGGCGCCACGTCGGTCTCCGACGAGGTCGTGGAGAAGATCGCCGCAGCCGCCGCTCGTTCGGTGCCCGGTGTCGCCGATCTCGGCGGTGACGTGGCCCGGTTCTTCAACAACGTGCTGGACAGGGTCGGCCTGGACGAGGTGGGTGACGCCCGCCGCGGCGTCTCGGCCGATGTGAAGGGCACCTCGGCGGTCATCAACGTGGTCCTGGTGATCGACTCCGGGCAGGTCGTGGCCGACGTGACCGAGACGGTACGAGCCGCGGTGATCGAAGCGGTCGAGAAGTACGGCCTGACGGTCACCCAGGTCAACGTCACGGTGGACGACATCGAGCTCAACCAGCCGGGAGTGGCCGGCGCCTGAACCGGGCGTGGACCCGAAGGCCGCAAGGCTGCCGGGCCGCCTGGTTACCGGCTGGTTCGGGGCGACTTAGCGATCGTTCAGGCATGACCTCTAGACTCGATGTGCAGTCGAGGACCCGAGGAGGAGCCGCGGATGAACGCCGACGAGATCGCTGCTGGCCGCGCACGCTGGCAGGCCCGGTACGACGCCGCGCGCAAGCGGGACGCCGACTTCACCACTCTCTCCGGGATGAGCGTCGACCCGGTCTACGGACCGCCGGAGGGCGCTGACCACCCGGGCTTCGAGCGGATCGGTTGGCCGGGCGAGTACCCGTACACCCGGGGCCTGTATCCGACCGGCTACCGCGGGCGGACCTGGACCATCCGCCAGTTCGCCGGCTTCGGCAACGCCCGGCAGACCAACGAGCGCTACAAGATGATCCTCGGCGCCGGCGGCGGTGGCCTCTCGGTCGCCTTCGACATGCCGACCCTGATGGGCCGCGACTCGGACGACCCGCAGGCGCTCGGCGAGGTCGGCCACTGTGGCGTGGCCATCGACACCGCCACCGACATGCAGGCGCTCTTCGACGGCATCGACCTGGCCGGCGTCACCACCTCGATGACCATCTCCGGCCCCGCCGTGCCGGTGTTCTGCATGTACCTGGTAGCCGCGGAGCGGCAGGGCGCCGACCTGTCCACGCTGGACGGCACCCTGCAGACCGACATCTTCAAGGAGTACATCGCACAGAAGGAGTGGCTCTTCGACCCGGAGCCGCACCTGCGCCTGATCGGCGACCTCATGGAGTACTGCGCCCGGGAGATCCCGCGCTACAAGCCGCTCTCGGTCTCCGGCTACCACATCCGTGAGGCCGGGTCGACCGCCGCGCAGGAGCTGGCGTACACGCTCGCCGACGGCTTCGGCTACGTCGAGCTGGGACTCTCCCGTGGGCTGGACGTCAACGTCTTCGCCCCGGGGCTGAGCTTCTTCTTCGACTCGCACGTCGACTTCTTCGAGGAGATCGCCAAGTTCCGCGCCGCCCGCCGCATCTGGGCCCGCTGGCTGCGCGACGTGTACGGAGCCACCAGCGAAAAGGCCCTCTGGCTGCGGTTCCACACCCAGACCGCCGGGGTGTCGCTGACCGCCCAGCAGCCGGTGAACAACGTGGTACGCACCGCCGTCGAGGCCCTCGCCGCCGTGCTCGGCGGCACGAACTCGCTGCACACCAACGCGCTGGACGAGACGCTCGCCCTGCCCACCGACGAGTCGGCGGAGATCGCGCTGCGTACCCAGCAGGTGCTGATGGAGGAGACCGGGGTCACCAACGTGGCGGACCCGCTCGGCGGCTCCTGGTACGTCGAGGCGCTCACCGACAAGATCGAGGCCGAGGCGGAGGAGATCTTCGCCCGGATCCGCCAGCTCGGCGGTGAGGGTCCGCACCAGATCGGTCCGATGACCTCCGGCATCCTGCGCGGCATCGAGGACGGCTGGTTCACCAGCCACATCGCCGAGGCCGCGTTCGTCTACCAGCAGGCGCTGGAGAAGGGCGAGAAGCGGATCGTCGGGGTCAACTGCCACACCAACACGGTCGCCAAGGACCTGGAGATCCTGCGCATCTCGCACGAGGTCGAGCTGGAGCAGCGCCGGGTGCTGGCCGAGCGGAAGGTGGCCCGGGACGACGCCGCGGTGAAGGCCGCGGTGAGCCGAATGGTCGAGATCAGCCGGACCGGGGAGAACATGATCCCGGCGATGCTCGACGCGGTCCGGGCCGAGGCGACGCTCGGGGAGATCTGCGACGCGCTGCGGGCGGAGTGGGGCACCTACCGCGAACCCGCCCGCTTCTGACCCGCCCGGCGGACCACATCTTCACCCGCACCGCGCCGCGCTCCGCGCGGCGCGGTGCCTGCTGTGCCGTACGGGCGGGATGAGCAGGGTGAGAACTGCAACTGTCGCCGTCGCGGTTGATCTGAGTTCGGCGACGTCCGTGCCAAACTAGATAACCATGAGCGACCCACGGATGACCTCGTCGATCTTCACTCGCGGCGCGGTCGACCTCAGTGCCCTCCGCGCCCCCACCCCCACCTCCACGCCGGCCCAGGCCGGTCCGCCTGCCGGCGCGCCCGGTGGCGCCGTCGGCGGCGTCACCGTCATCGACGTGACGGAGGCGACATTCCAGTCCGAGGTGCTGGAGCGCTCGCTCAACACACCAGTGGTGATCGACTTCTGGGCCGAGTGGTGCGAGCCGTGCAAGCAGCTCTCGCCGGTGCTGGAACGGCTCGCGGCCGAGGGCGGCGGAGCCTGGGTGCTCGCCAAGATCGACGTGGACGCCAACCCGCGCCTCGCCCAGATGTTCCGGGTGCAGGGCATCCCGATGGTCTACGCCGTCGTCGGCGGTCAGCCGGTCGACGCCTTCTCCGGCGTGGTGCCGGAGGCACAGCTGAAGCAGTGGATCCAGTCGGTGCTCAAGGCCGGTGGCGTGGCGCTCACCGAGCCGGCCGACCCCCGTCTGGACGAGGCCGACGACGCCCTGATGGCCGGCGACCTGGACGCCGCCGAGCAGGCGTACCGCAAGATCCTCGCGGACGCCCCGGCGGACGCCGCGGCCGAGGCCGGCTTGGCCCAGGTGGGCCTGGCCCGCCGGGTTGCCGGCGCCGACCCGCAGAGCGCGCTCGCCGCCGCGGCGAACCCCGACGACGTCGACGCGCAGCTGCTCGCCGCCGACATCGAGGTGCTCAGCGGGCTGGCCGAGCAGGCATACAAGCGCCTGGTGGACACGGTCCGCCGCACCGCCGGCGACGACCGGGAGAAGGTACGCCAGCACCTGATCGGCCTCTTCACCATCGCTGGTCCGGACGACCCGGCGGTCGCCTCCGCCCGGCGGGCCCTGGCCAGCGCCCTGTTTTGAGCAGCGAAACGGTTCCGAGCACGTAGCAGACCAGTGCGGGCCGGCAGACCGGCCGGCCCGCCCGACCGCCGAGGACGGGAGCCCATGATGCGCCGAATCGCCGTCCTCGACGCACCGACGAACCTGGGTCTACGCCCGCCCACGCCCAGCTCGGTCCCGGGCTGCACCAAGGCGCCGGGCGCGTTACGCGACCAGGGCCTGCTGGCCCGGCTACGGGCGCGGGACGCCGGTCACCTCACCCCACCCCGGTACGACCCGGGTGACTGGCGTCCCGGTGACGGCGTCTGCCACGCCCGGGAGATCTCCGCGTACTCGGTGGCGCTCGCCGACCGGATCGGCGCGATCATCGATCGCAGTGAGTTCCCTCTGGTGCTGGGGGGCGACTGCTCCGTGCTGCTGGGCTCCGCGCTGGCCATGCACCGTCTCGGTGAGGCGGTCGGCGGGCGGATCGGGCTGGTCTTCGTCGACGGTCACTCGGACTTCCGGCACCCCGGCAACGCCTCGTACGTCGGTGCCGCCGCCGGCGAGGACCTCGCTCTCGTCACCGGCCGGGGACAGGCCGATCTGGCCGCCATCGAGGGGCGCCGGCCGTACTTCCGCGACATCGACGTGGTGGTGCTGGGCATCCGTGCGCAGGACGAGTACCGTCTCGACCTCCAGGCCGCCGGGATCCTGACCCGACCCGTGCCGGCGCTGCGTGCCGAGGGTGCCGCGCGGACCGCCCAGTGGGCGCACGAGCAGCTCGCCGAGTGCGCCGGCTACTGGGTGCACATCGACGTGGACGTGCTCGACCCTGCCGTGATGCCGGCGGTCGACGCGCCCGACCCCGGCGGGATCGCCTTCGCGGAACTGGAGATCCTGCTCGCCGGTCTGGTGGACACCCCGCACTGCCTGGGTGTGGAGCTGACCGTCTTCGATCCCGACTACGACGCTGACGGCGCGTACGCCGCCGAGATCGTGAACACCGTCGTGGCCGGGCTCACCCCGGTGACCTCTCCGGGAGCCGTGCCGCCCCGGCTGCTCCCCGGCCCGACGGACGCGCCGGCCCCCGCCCCGCGCCGGGGCAACGGAAGGCCGGCAGTCGACGGGACGAGGGCTTCGGCCGCTCAGGGCACGGTCTCGTCGGCGGGCAGGTCGGCCGGCCCGGTGCCGCCCGGCCCCCTGTCGGCCGACCCGGTGTCCGGGGGGCCGGTGTCGGCCGTTCCCGGGCCGCCCGCGTCGGCGGCCGACTCCGCCTGATCCGCACAGCTGGTTGATCGACTCGGTCTACCGCGAAGTCGGGGTATCCGGCTGAGCGGGACACCCCGACTTCCTTGAAGCCGAGTCGATCAAGCGAGCGCAGCCTCGACATCGGCCGGCCCGAGGCGGGTCGTCAGCGCGGTAGGGCGCGGAGGAAGCGTTCGGCGATCGGCACGGCGGAGGCGGTGCTGGCCCCGCCCTTCTCGACGAAGACGGCGAAGGCGACGTCCCCCTGCCAGCCGACGAACCAGGCGTGGGTGTGCGCCGGGTTGTTGTCGTACTCGGCGGTGCCGGTCTTGCCGTACACCGGCTGCCCCGGCACGTCCTTGAGCGTGCTGCCGGTGCCGCTGGTGACCACCTCACGCATCATGGCCCGTACCGCCTGCGCCGACTCGGCCTTCAGCGGCTGCCCGGCGGCGGCCGGTTCGGCGGGGGCCGGGTCCAGCAGCAGCTTCGGCTGCTCGAAGTGGCCCCGGGCGACGGCCGCGGTGGCGGCCGCCATGGCGAGTGGGCTGACCAGCGTGGTCCCCTGGCCGAAGGCGGCGGCGGCCTGCTCGGCCGGAGACCCGTTCGCCGACACCTTGCCGGTGAACGCGTCGACGCCGAGATCCCACCGCCCCTCCAGGCCGAGCGAGCGGCCGGCGACGGCCAGACCGTCGCCGCCCAGCTTCGGCGCCAACGCCGCGAACGCGGTGTTGCAGGACTTCGCGAAGTCGGTGCGGAAGGGCACCGCGCCCAACGCGAAGTTGTCCGAGTTCTTGAACGACCGGCCGTCCACGGTGAACGTCTTGTCGCAGGCGACGGTCGTGTCCGGCGTGACCGCCCCCCGGTCCAGCAGGCCGAGGGCACTGACCATCTTGAACGTCGAGCCGGGCGGGACCTGCGCGTCGAAGGCGAGGTTCTCCCCGGCCGGACCAGGGCCGTTCGCCGCCGCGAGCACCGCGCCGTCGCTGATCCGGACGGCCACCAGGGCGGAGCGCCGCTTCTCCGCGCGCAGCGCGTCGTCGGCCGCGTTCTGCACGGCCACGTCGAGCGTCGTCTTCAGCGGCCGGCCCGGCTGCGGATCACGGTGGAACACCTCGGTGCCGGTCGGTACCAGCGTGCCGTCCTCGCCCGGACGCTTGATGACCACCGTGAGGCCGGGCAGCCCACGCAGCTGATCGTCGTACCGGCTCTGCAACCCGCCGTGGCCGACGAGGTCGCCGGCCAGGTACTTCTCGGGGTGGGCGGTCAGGTCGTCGGCCTGCGCGGGGTCCACCGAGCCGAGCAGCGCCCGGGCGAACTCCCGGGTGGGCGCGAGGTCCACCTTGTCGGACCGGAACTTCGTGCCGGGCAGGTCGTAGATGCGTGGCTTGATCTGTCGGTACGCCTCGTCCCGCAGCGTCACCACCTCGACGAACGCGCCGCCGTCGGCCTCCGCGAGGCGCTTGGGCAGGTCCGACAGGTCGACGGCCGGCACGATCGCCGGCCGGATCGCCCGGAACGCGGCGTCGAGCTTCCCGACGAGCCCCGGCACGTCGCTGACCTGGTTGGGCTGCACACCGACCCGCATGATCGGACGCGGCTCCACGATCGGCCGACCGGCGGCGTCCAGCACGCCGGCGCGCGGGCCGGCGTCCCGCCGCAGCCCGAGCCGGTCACCCCTGGTGAGCTGCTCCTGCACGACCTTCGGCTCCCAGATCACCTGCCACTGGCCGTCGTCGGCGTGGGTCAGCCGCACCTGGCGGTCGTACGCCCAGCGGGTGTCGCCCGGCAGCGGCCACTCGATCCGGAACCCGGCGGTGGCGGTGTCGGCGGTGATCTTCGCGTCGCCCTGCCGGTGCAAGGTCGGCGGCGTGGCCGCCAGCTCGCCGGAGAGCGCCTTGATGTCCTTGAGCACCTCGTCCGCCGGGACCTTGGCGCCGGTGGCGTCCACGAAGCCGACCGCCTGCAGGTTGCCGGAGCGCCAGCCGGACAGGAACGCCTCCACGGTGCGCTCCGGGCCGTCCTCGCCCGAGCACGCGGTGAGCGCGCCGGCGGCGAGCAGGGTCGCGGTGACCGCGACGAGATGGCGGTTGGGACGGGTGCGGCCACGATGGCGCGGGTACGACAGACGCATGCAGCAGGCCCTCCGCAGTCGGGTTGCCTCACCGTAGTACGCGTGCGGCGTCCTCACTGTCCGGGTGAGCTGCGACGTGGTGAAAGACGGCGCGTGGGCGGTGTGATGAACATCGCGCGACGGGGTACTCGGCAGGCGGCGAACCTCGGACCCGCCAGGGGCGCATGAACAAAGTCCCGATTCGGACGTCCGGCACGTGGTCCGCCCGCGAAGGAGCGGACCGGTAGGGCCTAGGCTGGGCGGCAGAGTGACCCACAATGCGGTGGGTCGTCGAGGGGAGTGGCACCGATGGACCGGCGTCCGGCGATCAAACCGGAACCCGACCTCCGGCCGAACGACAGTGGCCGGAACGACGACAGCTTCGATTCGGCGACCGACGGAGACGGTTACGGCCGGCTCGACACGGGCGTCACCGGGTTGACCGGCTCGAGCATCGACACCATCTACGAACTCGGCCTGCCGACGGAGGCGTTGGCCGAGGACGTGGAGGACGCCGAGCTCGACGAACCCGTACCCAACGTCGAGCGCCTGGTGGCCCAGGCGGTCGCGCTCGCCGGGGACGACCAGGACGCGGCGACCCTGGTCAGCCGTTTCTGGCGATTCGCCCCGGACGAGGAGCTGATCGGCTTCACCGCCGAGGAGATGCTCGACGCGGCCCGCGCGCACCGGGACCTGGCTCAGCAGCGGGTGCCCGGCGAGCTGAAGCTGCGCATCCACGAGCCCGACGCCGACCAGCACCACACCGTGGTCGAAATCGTCGCGGACGACATGCCCTTCCTCGTCGACTCGGTGACGGCGCTGCTCAACTCGCACCATCTCGACGTACATCTGCTGGTCCACCCGTTGGTGGTGGTGCGCCGGGAGCCGCTCGGCCGGCTGGCCGAGGTGGCCGCGGACGTCGAACCGGACGACGCGATCGCCGGTGACCTGGTGGAAAGCTGGATGCGGATCGAGATAGATCCGGTCCGTGACGCCGCCGAGCGGGATCGGATCGGCCGGGAGTTGCAGCGGGTCCTCACCGACGTCCGTGAGGCGGTGGAGGACTGGCCCAAGATGCGCCAGCGCGCCCTGTCGCTCGCCGACGAGTTGGCCGCCGCCCGGACCAGCGACAACCGGCCTCCGGTGCCGGAGAAGGACATCACGGACTCGGTCGAGCTGCTGCGTTGGCTCGCCCATGATCACTTCACGTTCCTCGGCTACCGCGAGTACCGGCTGGTCGAGACCCCGCAGGGTGGCCAGGCGCTGGAAGCGGTGCTCGGCACCGGGCTCGGCATCATGCGGCAGGACGCGCCGGAGGCGCGGGCGCTGTCGTCGATGACGCCCGAAGCCCACGAGAAGGTGCTGGAGAAGCGCCTGCTGATCATCACGAAGGCCAACTCGCGGGCCACCGTGCACCGCTCGGCCTACCTGGACTACATCGGTTTCAAGGTGTTCGACGAGGCGGGCGAGGTCATCGGGGAGCGGCGCTTCCTGGGCCTGTTCTCGACCGCCGCGTACCGCACCAGCGTCCGCGAGCTGCCGGTGGTGCGCCGCAAGGTCGCCGAGGTGCTGGAACGCTCCGGCCTCAGCCGGCGCAGCCACTCCGGCAAGGACCTGCTCCAGATCCTGGAGACCTACCCGCGCGACGAGCTCTTCCAGATTAAGACCGACGACCTCTACCACGCGGTGATCGGTGTCCTGCGCATGGCCGGGCGTCGCCAGCTGCGGGTGTTCCTGCGCAAGGACGCGTACGGGCGGTTCATCTCCTGCCTGATCTACCTGCCGCGGGACCGGTTCACCACGCAGAACCGACTGCGCATGCAGGACATCCTGCTGCGCGAGCTGAACGGCGTCGGGGTGGACTACACCACCCGGGTCACCGAGTCCATGCTCGCCCGGGTGCACTTCATCGTCCGCACCGACCCGACGAACCCGCCCGGCGACATCGACGCCGACCTGCTCGCCGAGGAGCTGGCCGACGCGACCCGGCTCTGGGACGACGACTACCGGCTGGTGCTCGAACGCAAGCTCGGCGACGAGCAGGCCAAGCATCTCTTCGCCCGGTACGCCGACGCGTTCCCGGAGGGCTACAAGGACGGGCACACGCCGTACGAGGCGATGAAGGACCTGGCCAAGCTGGAGTTGCTGGAGGAGCCCGGCCAGCTGGAGATGCACCTGTTCCGCAAGCAGTCCGCCCCCCGGCTGGGCGCGCGGGCGACCGACGCGGACCAGGACGAGCCGATGGACGTACGGTTCAAGGTCTACCGGTACGGCGAGCCGATGATGCTCTCCGCCGTGCTGCCGGTGCTGCACTCGCTCGGCGTCCGCGTGATCGACGAGCACCCGTACGAGGTGGACCGGATCGACGGCCGGATCTGGCTGTACGACTTCGGGTTGCAACTGCCCGAGGCGCACCAGGAACTTGCCGAGGTACGCCCGCACGTGGAGAACGCCTTCGCGGCGGCGTGGCGGGGCGAGGCCGAGGTCGACCGCTTCAACGAGCTGGTGCTGCGCGCCGGGTTGACCTGGCGGCAGGTGGTGGTGCTCCGCGCCTACGCGAAGTACCTGCGGCAGGCCGGCACGGTCTTCTCACAGGACTACATGGAGCAGACCTTCATCGCGTACCCGCAGATCGCCGAGCTGTTGGTGCAGCTCTTCGAGGCCCGCTTCGCGCCCGGTGACACGGACACCGAGCAGCGGCAGCGGAGCAGTGCCGAACTGGTGGAGAAGATCCGCGCGGCGCTGGACGAGGTGGCCAGCCTCGACCAGGACCGGATCCTGCGCTCGTACCTGACGCTGATCCAGGCGACCCTGCGTACCAGCTTCTACCAGCGGCGCTCCGACGGGCGTCCCAAGCTGTACGTGGCCTTCAAGCTCGACCCGCAGGCCATTCCGGACCTGCCGGCGCCCCGGCCGAAGTTCGAGATCTTCGTGTACTCGCCCCGGTTCGAGGGCGTCCACCTCCGCTTCGGGCCGGTGGCCCGTGGTGGTCTGCGCTGGTCGGACCGGCGGGAGGACTTCCGTACCGAGGTGCTGGGCCTGGTCAAGGCGCAGATGGTGAAGAACACCGTCATCGTGCCGGTCGGCGCCAAGGGCGGTTTCGTGCTCAAGCAGAAGCCGGGGGACCGGGACGAGGCGGTCGCCTGCTACAAGGAGTTCGTCTCTGGGCTGCTCGACGTGACGGACAACATCGTCGGCGGGCAGATCGTGCCGCCCGAGGACGTGGTCCGGCACGACGGCGACGACCCGTACATGGTGGTCGCAGCGGACAAGGGCACCGCCACCTTCTCCGACATCGCCAACGAGGTTTCCGCGGCGCACAACTTCTGGCTGGGCGACGCGTTCGCCTCCGGCGGCTCCGCGGGGTACGACCACAAGAAGATGGGCATCACCGCCCGTGGCGCCTGGGAGTCCGTCAAGCGGCACTTCCGGGAGCTGGGGCACGACACCCAGACCGAGGACTTCACGGTGGTCGGCGTCGGTGACATGTCGGGCGATGTGTTCGGAAATGGCATGATTCTCTCCGAGCACATCCGGTTGGTGGCCGCCTTCGACCACCGGCACATCATCCTCGACCCCAATCCGGACGCCGCCACCTCGTACGCCGAGCGGAAGCGGCTGTTCGAGCTGCCCCGGTCGTCTTGGGAGGACTACAACCCGGAGCTGATCTCGCCCGGCGGCGGCATATACCCGCGTACCGCCAAGTCCATCCCGGTCTCGCCGCAGGTCCGGGCCAGTCTCGGCCTGGACGACGACGTGGACCAGATCTCGCCGCAGGAGCTCATGCAGGCGATCCTGACCGCGCCGGTGGACCTGCTGTGGAACGGCGGTATCGGCACCTACGTCAAGGCGTCCAGCCAGACGGACGCGGAGGTGGGCGACAAGTCCAACGACGCGATCCGGGTGGACGGCAAGAGCCTGCGCTGCCGGGTCGTCGGTGAGGGCGGCAACCTGGGCTTCACCCAGCTCGGCCGGATCGAGTACGCCCTGACCGGCGGTCGCATCTACACCGACTTCATCGACAACGCGGCCGGGGTGGACACCTCCGACCACGAGGTGAACATCAAGATCCTGCTCAACACCGCGGTCGCCGACGGCGAACTGAGTACGGCGGAGCGGGACGAGCTGCTCGCCGGGATGACCGACGAGGTCAGAGAGTTGGTGCTGCGGGACAACTACGACCAGGCCCGGGCGATCAACAATGCCCAGGCGCAGGCCGCGTCGCTGCTCCCGGTGCACCGGCGGATGATCAATGAGCTGGAGCGCTCCGGCGGGCTCGACCGGGCGCTCGAGGCGATGCCGCCGGACGAGGATCTCGCCGTCCGGGTCGAGTCGGGGCTGACCGCGCCGGAGTTCGCGGTGTTGCTCGCGTACGTCAAGATCGTCCTTGAGCGGGACATCCTGGCTGATGGGCTGGCCGACGAGGAGTGGACGACCGACGTCCTGGTCAACTACTTCCCGACTCCGATGCGGGAGCGTTTCGCCGACCGGATGGCCCGGCACCGGCTCCGCCGGGAGATCGTCACCACGGTCCTGGTGAACGAGTCGATCAACCGGGGCGGCATCTCGTTCGTGTTCCGGGTGATGGAGGAGACGGCGGCCTCCCCGGCCGACGTGATCCGGGCGTACGTGGTGGTCCGCGAGGTGTTCGGGCTGGGTGAGCTGTGGGACGCGGTCGAGGCCCTGGACAACAAGGTCTCGCCGGAGCTACAGACCAGCGTCTACCTGGACACCCGCCGGCTGCTCGACCGGGCGGTCCGGTGGTTGGTGACCAACCGTCGCTCGCCGATCGATGTGCCGGCAGAGATCCGCCGGCTTCGCGACGGCGTGGCCCGGCTGCTGCCCGGGCTCGAGGACCTCTTCTACGGCAGCGAGCGGGAGGCCATCACGGCCCACATCGACTCGATGACCGAGCGGGGTCTGCCGCGCGAGCTCGCCGAGCAGGCGACCCGGCTGATGTACAGCTTCGGCCTGCTGGACGTGGTGGAGACGGCGGCGAACCGGGGACGGGACGTCGGCGAGGTGGCACCGGTTTACTTCGTGCTCTCCGACCTCTTCCGGGTGGACGCGCTGCTGTCGAAGATCTCCCTGCTGCCGCGCGAGGACCGGTGGCAGACGCTCGCCCGGATGGCGCTGCGCTACGACCTGTACGCCGCGCTGGCCGCGCTCACCGCGGAGGTGCTCGACTCCACGCCCGACGACATGTCGCCGCAGGAGCGGGTCCAACGGTGGGAGAAGTCGAACTCGACCTCCATCCACCGGACCCGGCGGGCGATGGGCGAGTTCGACGAGTCGCGCGCGGATCTCGCCGCGCTGTCGGTGCTGCTGCGTCAGATCCGTACCCTGGTGCGGACCTCCGCCGCGGCCTGACCGACGCCGGACGCGGTCCGGCGGGTCGGGATTCCCCGACCCGCCGGACCGCGCCGTTTTCTCAGCTGACCAGGCTGGCAAAGACGATCACGTTGTTCAGGTAGCTACGTGCCGTCTCGTCGAACTGGCCACCGCAGGTGACCACCCGCAAGCCGGGTTCCTCACTCGGCCCGTAGACCGACTCGGTGGGGAACTCGTCCTTCGGGTACGACTTGACCGAGTCGACCCGGAAGGTGGCCGGCTTGCCGTCCGACCGGTTGACCGTGACGGTGTCACCCGGTTGCAGGGCTCCCAGGTCGAAGAAGACCGCCGGGCCGATCTTGGCCGAGTCCACGTGGCCGACGATTACCGCGTTGCCGACCTCACCGGGGCTCGGTCCCGGCTCGTACCAGCCCGCCAGTTCGGCCTGGTCCAGTGGAGGCACCTCGACCGTCCCGTCGGGATTGGTCCCGAGCGACATGATCTTCGCGTCCACCCCGATCCGGGGGATGTCGATGGTGGTGGGCGTGGCGCGTGGAAGCCCGGTCGGCGCCGCGCCCCCCGCCTGCGCCGACTGGTCCCCCTCGGCCGGCTGGTCCGCCTCGGCGATCTGGCTGGACTCGGGGGCGGTCTGGGCCTGGGCCTGGGGCTGGGGCGGACGGGGCGCGGGCGTGGTCTTCAGGGCGGCACCGATCATGCCCGCGCCGACCACTGCGATCAGGGCGACAACGGCGGTGCCGGCGGCACGCCACGGTTTCCCGTGACGGCCGCCGGCCCGTGTCGCCGTCGCGTCAGGCGACCGACTCATCGGTCCGCCGACGACGCATCAGCACGATCCCGCCCAGCGCGGCAGCGCCGAGCAGGCTGGCGCCACCCGCCGCCAGGTTCATGTCGGTGCCGCCGGTCATGCCGCCGTCACCGCCGTCGACCCCGCCGTGCGGCAGGACGACCAGCTCGCCTTCGCCGCAGGAGCCCTTCAGCTCGTAGCGGCCCGGCTTGGCGTCCTTGTCCACCTTGGCCTCGCCGTAGTAGACGAAGTCACGCTTGTGCTCCCAGCTGTCCTCGCGGCCGTAGTCGCCGGACTCTTCGCCCATGCGGCCGTGGTCGCCGGACTCTTCGCCGTTCCAGCTGTCCTCGCGGCTGTAGTCGCCGGACTCTTCGCCCATGCGGCCGTGGTCGCCGGACTCTTCGCCGTTCCAGCTGTCCTCGCGGCTGTAGTCGCCGGACTCCTCGCCGTTCCAGCCGTTCTCGTAGTCCTTCTTGTCGCCCTTGTCGCCCTTGTCGCCGTGGTCCCCACGACCCTCAGCGTCCTGGCCGGCCTCGTAGCCGCTCCAGTCCTTGCCGTCCTCGTGCTTGCGGTCCTCGTCCTTCTTGCCGTCCTCGTGCTTGCGGTCTTCGTCCTTCTTGCCGTCCTCGTGCTTGCGGTCTTCGTCCTTCTTGCCGTCCTCGTGCTTGCGGTCGTCGGCGGCCGCGTCCGCGCCGCCCTGGCCACCTGGCTGACCGCTCTCGTAGTTGCCGCCGTTTTCGTTGCGGCCCTCCTGCTCACGGCCGCTGTCGTCCTTGCCGTGTTCGTCCTTGCCCTGTTCGTCCTTGCCCTGCTCGTCCTTGCCGTTCCAGTCCTGGCCGTGTTCGTCCTTGCCCTGCTCGTCCTTGCCCTGCTCGTCCTTGCCCTGCTCGTCCTTGCCCTGCTCGTCCTTGCCGTGTTCGTCCTTGCCCTGCTCGTCCTTGCCCTTGTCGTCCTTGCCGTGTTCGTCCTTGCCGTTGTGGTCCTTGCCCTTGTCGTCCTTGCCGTGTTCGTCCTTGCCGTTGTGGTCCTTGCCCTTGTCGTCCTCGCGGCCCCAGTCGCCGCGGTCCTCGCCGCGGTCCTGCTTCGCGGGCTTGAGGTCGACCTTGCCGGTGACCTTCGACCAGACGAAGGCGTGCTCCTGCTTCTCGGAGCAGATCTCGAGGAGCTTGACCTTCTCGCCGGCCTTCACGGCGTGGGGCTCGGCCAGGACCTTGCCATCCCGGTCCTTGCCGTCGTGGTGTCCGTCGGCGAGGGCGATCCCGGGGGTGAACACGAGGAGGGACGCCCCACCGAGGGCGGCGCCCGCGACGACCTTCCCGAGCATCTTCTTAGCCATGACCTGCGTCACTCCATCCCTGTTGTCCTGAACTCGGTTGCACCCGAGCTGAGACCGACGTTAGACCGTTTCACGACTTATCAAGGGAAAGATTCGTGTTCCTACGTACATAGGAGGTAAGCCCTAAGCGGGTGGTACGCGGCTTTCCGTCCCATCAGCGCCGCTAGGGCTCCTTGCGGGCGTGGTGTCCGGCGTGTGAGGTCACCCCGACAACGAGATGCCGCGGCGGACTACCAGCTCAGGGGGGCGGGGACGGCGCGCGAAGAGGCCCCCACCCGACCGTCCTACGGTCAGATGGGGGCCTCTCCTCGTGGCGGCCGACGGGTCAGGGCACGGTGCGCTCCACGGCGGCCTGGCCCAGCTCGTCGAGGTCCCGGCGGGCACGTTCGAGGTTCTCCGGCGTCAGGTCCTGCCCGCGGGCCATCACCAGGTCCTCCGGATCCCAGGGCTGCTCAACCCCGGTGCGGATGTTGTCCCCGCCCGCGCCGGTTCCGGTGCCGGTGGCTCCGGTGCCCGCCGCGTACGGATCACCGAGCAGATCCTCGGTCGGCGCGCCCCGGTTCGTGGGGTCACCCGGCTGGGCGAAGGCGGGATTGTCCCGGTCGCCACCGCCCCCGGTCCGGAGCTGCGGGACGGTGCTGTCGTCGTCCGCCGCCGCGGCCATCTCCGGGCTTTCCTCCAGCGGCGGTTGGCGGTCACGATCGCTCATGCTGCTGCCCTCCTGTCCCGTGGCCCCTCCCGAACGTTTCCTGATCCGATCGCGTACCCCGTGGGTGGCCTGTCATGCCTGGGGTGTGGCGGGGTGTTCGCGCCGGCTCAGGAACCTTCCGGGTGGGCGGACCCGGCGTCGTCCGGCTGATCGCTCACCCGGTCCCGCTCGGCGGCGGCGGGCGGCTCGGCAGGGCGAACCCACTGCCAGAAGAGCATGAGCAGGCCGAACGCTAGCATCGCGAGGCCGGCCCAGAGGTTGATTCGAACACCCTCCGCCTTGTCGATCTCGGCCTGGCTGTCGAAGACCCCCATCAGGGTGACGACGATCCCGTACACCGCGAAGAGGCCGCCGATCACCCGGCGGATGTCGAACAGGCGCGCGGCGGCCGAGCGGCGCTTCTCCGCTTCGGCCCCGTCGACCAGCGGATCGCGGGCCGGCTCGCTGTGGTTGTCCATCTCGCGAACACGTTTCCTAGAAGACCGGGATGTAGAGGACGACGGCGAGCGCGAGGGCGATCACGCCGAGCAGCACGGGGGAGCGGTACCAGGCGGCGTCCCCGGCCAGCACACCGGCCTTCAGGTCGATGACGCCCGTGCCGTAGGCCAGCCCGCGCAGATCCTCGTCGCGTTTCGGTGCGGTCAGCGGGGTGAGGATCACCGCGACCACGGCCACCGTGACGAACGCGATGCCGGCACCCCAGAAGCTCTCCTCCAGGTCGGAGTTGAACCAAGCCTCTCTTGTGGAGCAGGTAGGTGGCGAGCGCCGCCAGCGTGCCGAGCAGCAGCGACCAGAACCCGGCCAGCGCGCTCATCCGCTTCCAGCACATGCCGATGATGAAGGTGGCGAACAGCGGGGCGTTGAAAAGCGAGAACAGCGCCTGGATGTAGTTCATGATGTTGCTGAAGCCGGCCGCGATGAAGACGGTGCCGATGCCGATCACCACGGCCGCGATCGTCGCGTACCGGCCGATCCGCGGGTAGTAGTCGTCCGGCCGATCGCGACGGACATACGCCTGCCAGATGTCGTCGGTGATGAACACGGTGTTGAATCCGCTCACGTTGGCCGCCATGCCGGCCATGAACGAGGCGAGCAGGCCGGTAACGGCCACTCCCAGCACACCGTTGGGGAGCAGGTCCCGCATCAGCAGCGTGATCGCGTTGTTGTACTGGAGGTCACCGCTCGGCGCGCCCAGACCCTTGACGGGCACCAGGGCGATCAGGCCGGGGACGACGGTGGCGACCGGGATGAGCAGCTTCGGGTACGCGGCGATGATCGGAGTACGCCGGGCCGCGCTCATGTTCTTCGCCGGCAGCGCCCGCTGCACCTCGGCGAAGTTGGTCGTCCAGTAGCCGAACGAGAGCACGAAGCCCAGGCCGAAGACGATGCCGAGCCAGTGCGCCCCGAGGGGGTTCGCCGTCGTGCCGGTGTCCTGCCAGGCATGCAGTCCCGCCTCGCCGAGCTTCGAGTCGCGGACGGCGTCCATCAGCCCGGAGACACCGCCCACCTTCACCAGGCCGATCACGGTGACCGGGATCAGACCGGCCAGGATCACGAAGAACTGGAGCACCTCGTTGTAGATCGCGCCGGAGAGGCCGCCGATGGTGATGTAGGCCAGCACGATCGCGCCGGATGACCCACCGCACACGATGGACGGACCCGGACACGAGGGCGCCCCGGCCGGTGGCCGGGGCGCCCTTCGAGAACGAACGGTCAGCGACCGAGCACGCGGTCCAGGAAGTCCCGGTACCGGCGGACCGCCATCCGCAGCTCCTCCGTGTCCGCGGAGCTGGCCTCCTGCCAGCCGCCCAGGGCGCTCTTCTGCGCCTCCAGCGCCGTGGAGAGCGCCTCGATGGCCTCCTCGACGAGGGCCTCGGCCTCGCCGGCAGCTGCCCGCGGGTCGTCCACGAAGCGCAGTTGGACGTCCCGCCAGCGGTCGCGGAACCCCTGCGCCGTCAGCGAGTCGAAGAGGCTCGCCGGTTCGGCTGCCACGGTGGAGCCGGCCGGTCGGGCGGTTCCCGCCGAGGTGAGGGTGCCGGGTTGACCGGCCGTGGCGGGACCGGCAACTCCGGCCGCCGAGGGGTCCGTCCGGACCGCTCCGGCCGCCGAGGGGTCCGTTCGGACAGCTCCGGACGCGGCGGCCGCAGCGGTGACGGCCGTGCCCCGACGATGCAGTTCGGCGGTCGGATCGGCCCGCAAACCCTCACGATCGCCCTCCTCGGCGCCGTCGCCCGGGCGGGCCGTCTGCTCCTCCCGGGCGTCCGGCTCGTCCTCCGGACGTGGGCTGGCCAGCGCCGACGCGGCGACCGCGCCGGCCACCGTGGGGGCGCCGAACGCGGTCGGCACCGGCCCCGGCTCGTGGAAGCCGCCCTCACCTGAGTCCCGTTCTGCCGTACGGGCGACTCGGGTGTCGTCGTCGGCGTCGGTGCGCCCGGTCCGGTGGCCGTCAGCGGCGACCGACGGGTCGTCGAAGGTGCCCCGGTCGTCCAGCGCGTCCTCCGGCACCTCCGTACGGCCGCCGTTGGGCGACACGGGTACCGGGCTGGACCGGACGGCCTCGGGGTGGTCGTTGCTCACCTGCTGCTTGTCCTGGCGCATCGCGGTGCCTCCTCAACGGTTGGTGGCGTCGTGGGACTGCTCCAGCCGGCGCCCGTCCGGGTCCTTCCCCTCCGGCTCGCGCGACTCCGGGCGGGCTTCCTGCGGTTCACGCGGCTCGGGGTGCGCATCCTCCGGTCGGCGCTGCTCCGGTAGCCGGGGGCGCACCGGCTCCTCGCCGAGCAGGTCGGCGAAGAGCGCGCGGTAGTGCACGACGGCCTGCCGCAGCTCCTCGGTGCCGGTCTCGCCCCGAGTGTTACGCAGGTGGATCTCGTGCGCATCGCGGTAGTGGGCCAGCGTGCGGGCGTGCTCGACGGAGAGATGGGCGATCTGGTCGGAGAAGTCACCGGTGGGGTACCCGCGCTCGGCGATCAGCCGGGTGACCAGTTCGTCCGCCTCCCCGACGGTATCGGCCGGGGAGTCGATGAAGCGGGCCTGGAGTTCCTCCCAGGCGGCGGCGTACCGGGCCCGCGAATCCGGCGAGAGCGGGGTGAGCGACAGCTCCGAGTGCCGGCGTTCCCGATCGCGCAGTTCCCGCTCGGCGGCGGCGCGGCTGTCCCGTTCGCCGACCATCCGGTCGTACTCCGGTCCGAACCGGTTCCGCAGCGAACGGCGGCGGGCCAGTGACCGGGCGGCGACGGCCACCGCCACGACCACCAGTACGGCGATGACGATGACGATTATCTGCGTGAGCGACATGGCTCCTCCTTCGTCACCCGGTATTCCCTCGGCTCAGTGATCGCCAATCCCGATCCGCCGCACTTTTCCTGGGCGATCCGTTCGGCCCCCGCACGCCGGTGGGTGGTCGTTGTGCTGCTTGTCCGGTTTTCGCCTCGACAGGTGATCGGTGCGGCGGGCCCGCAGGGGCCGGGTTGCGTACCGAGGGGCGCCGCACCCGGCCGGAGACAGAAATTTGACTCGTTCCAAGAAGATCGCCGCGGTGGGTTCTCAGGACGTCGCCTGAGTGCGGCCACTGCGGCCACCCCGGGCGGGGGGACCGTCCGGGTGCCGTTCCACATCGGAGCGTTGTGGTGACCGCAACGGGCGGTAGTGCATCTCGCCTTGATTACGTATCCTGCCCAAGGCGCCCGTGCCGGTGCCCGGCGCCGATGCCGGGAGGCTGCCCGGTGAAAGCGCTGCCCGGCCGTCGCCGGCGCTCCTCCTGCCATACCGCCCGGGCGAGGTCCGATGAGAACGCGCGACTGGCCGATCCGCTCGAAGCTGACGGCGCTGGTCGTCGTGCCGGTGACCGCTCTGCTGGCGCTCTGGATCTTCGCGACCACGCTCACCTTCGGACCGGCCCTCGACCTGCTCGCCGCTCGCACGTTCCTCTACGACCTGGGTCGCCCCGGCGAGGCGGTCGTGGCCGAGCTGCAACGGGAGCGCCGACTCACCGTCGTGCAGCTGGCCGGGACCGAGCCGCTCGCCGCGCTCACCGAGCAGCGGGCGCGGACCGACCGGGCGCTCGCCGAGCTGCGCCGCCGGATCGCGGGCGACGAGCTGCGGGACGCCGCCGACGCGTCGCTGCAGGCGCGCATCGATCAGCTGGTCACCGCCCTCGACGCGCTCCCCGCCGGACGGGGTTTCATCGACCAGCGGAAGCTGGACCGGGCCGGCGCATTCGGCCTCTACAACGGAATGATCGCCTCGGCGTTCCAGGCTTTCTCCGCCACCGCGACGCTGCCCGAGCCGGACCTCAACCGGGAGGCGCACGCATTGACCGCGCTCGGCCGGTCCCGGGAACTCCTGGCACAGGCCGACGCCCTGCTGAGCGGGGTGGTGGCCGCGGGACGGTTCGCCGAGGGGGAGCACGCCCGACTGGTACAGATCATCGGCAACCAGCGCTTCCTCGTCGAGGACGCGGTGGCCGACATGCCCGCCGCCGAGCGGACCGCCTACCAGCGCCTCACCGAGCAGGCCGACTTCGCGCGCCTGCGGGCGATGCAGGACAGCCTGGTCACCGCGGACCCCCGGGCCGTGCCCACAGTGGATCCGGGCCGCTGGCAGGACAGCTACGACGAGGTTCAACGGCAGCTGCGGGAGTACGAGCTGGACGCCTCCGACGGGCTCGCCGACCGGTCCGTCCCGACCGCCGTCCGGATCCTCATCCGGCTCGCCGTCGCCGGAGTGCTCGGGCTGGTCGCCGTCGTCGTCTCCGTGCTGGTCGCGGTACGGGTCGGCCGTACGCTGGCCCGCCGGCTCAGCGGCGTACGGACCGCCGCCCTGGAACTCGCCGAACAGCGGTTGCCGGAGGTGGTCACCCGGCTGCGCCGTGGCGAGCAGGTGGACGTCGGCCGCGAAGCGCCCCCCTTGGAGTACGGCGACGACGAGATCGGCCAGGTCGGTCGCGCGTTCAACGAGGTGCAGCGCACCGCGATCCGGGCGGCGGTCGACGAGGTCACTCTGCGGCGAGGGCTCAACGAGGTCTTCCTGAACATCGCCCGGCGCAGTCAGAGCCTGGTGCACCGGCAGCTCGCCCTGCTCGACCGGATGGAGCGGGGCACCGAGGATCCGGACGAGCTGGCCGAGCTGTTCCAGGTGGACCACCTCGCCACCCGGCTGCGCCGGCACGCCGAGGACCTGGTCATCCTGGCCGGTGCCGCCCCCGGCCGGGGCTGGCGCAATCCGGTCGCGGTCGTCGACCTCGTTCGGGGGGCGATCTCCGAGGTCGAGGCGTACGACCGGGTGGACATCGTCGACGTGCAGCCGGCGGGCGTGTTCGGGCGGGCGGTCGGCGACGTGATCCACCTGCTCGCCGAGCTGGTCGAGAACGCCACCGCCTTCTCTCCGCCGGCCACCCGGGTCGCCGTCAACGGTCAACGGGTGGCAGGCGGGTACGCCCTGGAGGTCACCGACCACGGCCTGGGCATGTCCGACGCCGCCCTGGAGGAGGCGAACCGGCGGCTGTCCCGCTCGCCCGAGTTCGACCCGGCCGAGAGTGCCCGGCTCGGGTTGTTCGTGGTGGCGCGGCTGGCCGCGCGGCACGCGGTACGGGTGAACCTGCTCCGGTCGGAGGCGGGCGGGATCACGGCCGTGGTGCTCGTCCCGGCCGACCTGATCACCGACGAGCCGGCCCCGGGCGTGGGGGACGTGGTAGGCCGTGTGCCGGACCGCCGCCGCACCGTCGTGCGGAGCCGGCCGACGCCCCGGCCGCGGGCGGCCGTGAGCCGCCGCCGCGAACCGGCGCCGGATCCGGTCGTGCCGGCCGTCGGGCCCGCCGCCGGGGCGGCGGAGGGTCCTCCGACGCACGAGATCG
>NZ_JBEXFP010000060.1:0-28068 GCF_040606825.1 Micromonospora sp. NPDC005367
GCTCCCGGCCCCGCACCGGCTCCGGGCCCCGGCCCGCGCCCGAACGCCGGTGGTCCGACCGGCCCGCAGCCCCGCCCGTCGGCGTCCCGGCCGAGCCCGACCGATCCCGCCGGTCCGCAGGCCCCTCCGGTCGCCAGCGCTCCGACCGCACCCTTCGACCGGCCGCCGGCCGGCGGCGAGCAGGCCGGGCCGGTAGGCCCGACCGACGGCCGTACCGGACGCTTCGGCGCCGCGGCCGCGGTCCCCGGTAGCCCCGCCGCTCCTGCGGCCCGCCCCGTCCCCGGTGAGCCCGCGGCTCCCGGGAACCCGACCTCGGGTGCGCCGGTCGGGCGTCAGCCGGGAACGACGCCGCCGCGGCGGCGGACCGGCCCGGAGCCCACCGGGGAGATCCCCACCGGCCGGCGAGCCGCCGTCGACCCGACCGACCCGGGCCGGGTCACCGGTCCGGTCGGCGTCGCGCCCACCGGCGTGCCCGGCCTTCCCACCGGGCCGCCGGCGACGGCAGGGAACCCGGGAACCGAGCCGCCCGTGACGCGCGACCGCCGTGCCGACCCGCGCCGTCGGCCGGCGGCGGCACCGGAAACGCCGGGTGCCGTACCGGTCACCGGGGAGGCGTCCGCGCCGACCGGTCGACGACGTGCGCCCGATCCCGACGAGCCGACGAGGGCTGACCAGCCGGTGACTGGGGGCCCCGGCGCCGCCGAGCCGGCGTCCGGCCGCGGTGGCGGGCGCCGCCGCCGAGCGGCCCGGGAGGAGACGGAACCCGCCGCGCACCAGGCTCAGGGCCCGGACGGGGCCGACGGCGTGGTCCGCGGTCGCCCGACGGCGACGGAGGACGAGGCAGACCGGGTCCCCGGTCGCCGGAGGGCCCCGGAGGAGGCGGGCCCGACCACCGGCCGTCGTGCCGAACCGGAGGGCGTGGCCGCCCGGGGCGAACGTCCCGAACGCCCCGCCGACTGGCTCCGGCAGGCCGGACGGCTGCCGCACACCGACCCGAAGCTGCCGGTGATCGAAACCGGCGGCGCGGCGCCTTCCGCACCGCCGTCGTCGGACCGGTCCACCGGCAGGCGACCCGCACCCGGCCTCGTGCCTCCCGCTCAGGACCGGCCCCCGGCGCGGGCGACCGGGCGTCGTGGCGCCCGCGCCGCTGCGCCACCCGGTGACGAACCGACAGGTGAACGGCCGGCTGGCATGCGCGCCGCCGCCCCCGTCGACGGCTCCGCCGGTGGTCGGCACGGAGCGCCGGACCAACCGGCGTCCGGCGAGTCGGCCACCCGCCGTGCCGTGGCGCCGCCCCGCCCGGTCGACGACCCGCGCGCTGCCCGGCCCGGCCGCGCGCCGGCCACCGGCCGGCCGGCGACCCAGCAACCCACCTCGGAGACTCCTGCCGCTGCCCCGGCACCGGGCCGCGCCGCGGCCCGCCCCGAACCGGATCCGGAGGTCGCGGCTCGTGGGGCGGCGCGTTCCGGGCCTGGTCCGGAGGTCGGTCCGCGGCCGGGTCCGGAGGTTCCGGCTCGTGGGGCGGCGCGTTCCGGGCCTGGTCCGGAGGTTGCGGCTCGTGGGGCCGCGCGTCCGGGGACCGGCCCCGAGACCGTACCCGGCCAGGACGTCGCGCCCGGCCCGGCTCGTGGAGCGGCCCGTCCCGGCCCGGACGGCCCCGCCCGTGGTGCCGCCCGCCCCGACGGGCCCCCGCGTCCCGGTCCGGCTCCGGCCGGACGGTCCGGTCCGGACGGTCCTGGTCGGCCACTCGGCGGTCCGGATGAGCAGGGCCGTGCCATGGCCGGCCGCTCGGCCGCCGTCGGACCCGACGAGCGGGCCGCCGGTCGGGCCCTGCCGCCGCAGCGGGACCCGAGCCGCCCCGAACCGTCCGGCGTGTCACCGGTTTCCGCCCACCCGGCGGAGCCGCCCGTGGCGGCGCGGGCCTCGGCCGTCGTACCACCGCCCGGTCCGGAACCCGACGTCGCGGCGCCCCGACCGGTGGACGTCCCGTCGCTGCGCGACAGTGCCGACGCGGGCGAGGTCGGTGCGCCGGCCGGTGGGCTGCGTGCCGCCCGCTCGGAGCTGCGCCGGCAGATGCGCGAGCGCCGGCGGCTACGGATGATCGTGCTCGCCCTGGTGAGCCTGGTGCTGCTCGGGGCGGTGCCGCTCTACTTCGGTTTCCGCACGCTCAGTCGTGACCCGGTCTTCGACACCCTCGACGCGCTGGACGTGCCGGGCTGGGCGACGGCGAAGACGGTGGACGACGTCAGCGGCAGCCGCTGGTGCCTGATCGAGTGCCGGCTGCGGGAACGCACCATCACGTCGGAGCGGTCCCCCGAGGACACCGTGAAGGTGTACGAGGCCGCGCTGCGGCAGGACGGCTGGCGCCCGTGGCAGGTGGCGATGTGCCCGGAGCAGGAGGAGAAGGGCAGCTACACCTGCTGGCGCAAGGACGAGCTCACCCTGGACCTATGGGTACGAGCACCGGCCTGCGTGCCACCGCCCGTCGACGGCGAACCGGCGATCGTGCCGTCTCCCGACCCGTCGACCGCTGCGGAGACGTGCACCGGATCGTTGGTGTCGGTGAAAGTGCGCAACGCGATCGACGACGAGCGGACGCGACCGCTGCCCAGCACTGATCCGCCGCTCACCGGGGAGGAGCCGCTACCGACGCTGAGCGGCGATCCGCTCGACGAGCCGACCTCCTCACCGTCGTGAGCCGATTTCCATCACGGACGGTAGGGTCTGGGGCTGGCAGGCCCGCCCGCGCCCGCTGACCGGCATCGGTGGTGGAGCGGCGGTACGGGCACGACGGTCGTGCGTTTCCGGGGTCGTCCGGTTCGGTGTAGTTCTGCTTGAGGAGGACAGGCGTGGGCATTTTGGAGATCGCGGCGCTGATCGCAGCGATCGCGTTCGCGATGCTGGTGTTGATCCTTACCCTGCCCATCCTGCGGCTGCGGCACACCGTGGACGCCACCACCCGGATGATCAACGACCTGAGCGAGCGGACGGGTCCGCTGCTCGGCGACGTGAACACCACGGTGAAGAACGTCAACACCACCCTTGAGCAGGTGCAGACCTCCCTCGACGGGGTCAACCTCCAACTGGCCAAGGTCGACACGATGACCGGGCACGCCCAGAACGTCACCGCCAACGTCGCCAACCTCGTCGCCGTGGTCTCCGCAGCCGCCGCGAACCCGCTGGTCAAGGTCGCTGCCTTCGGCTACGGCGTACGCAAGGCGGCTGCGGCACGCCGGCATGCGGAGACCGAGCGTGAGGTGCGCGACACCATCAAGCAGCAGCGGCGGGCCGCGCGCCGTGGCGAGGGCTGACCGCCGAGCGCGACCGGAGGGTGCGGAGGAATGAGACGTTTGTTCTGGCTGGGCATCGGACTGGCCGTCGGTGTGGTGGTGGTCCGCAAGGTGACCCGCACCGCGCAGTCGTACACCCCGGCCGGTATCGCGAGCACGCTGTCACAATCTGCTGGCGGCCTGGCCGGATCGCTGCGTAGCTTCGTGGCGGACGTCCGAGTCGGCATGGCCGAACGCGAGCAGGAGATTCACCAGGCGTTCGCCCAGGGCGAGGCGTTCGACGACCAGTTCGCCGATCTGCGGGAGGACCCGCGGATCGGCGACCGAGAGATCTTTCCGGAGGAACACCAGCGATGAAGACGGCGGAGATCAAGCGGCGGTACCTCGCGCATTTCGAGGCGAACGGCCACGCCGTGGTGCCGTCCGCTCCGCTGCCCGCCATCAGCGACCCGAACCTGTTGTTCGTCAACGCCGGCATGGTGCAGTTCGTCCCGTACTTCCTGGGGCAGCAGACCGCGCCGTACCGCCGGGCGGTGAGCGTGCAGAAGTGCCTCCGCACGCCCGACATCGACGAGGTCGGCAAGACCAGCCGGCACGGCACGTTCTTCCAGATGAACGGCAACTTCTCCTTCGGCGACTACTTCAAGTCCGGAGCGATCCCGCTCGCCTGGGACCTGGTCACCAAGTCCCAGGAGCAGGGCGGTTTCGGTCTGGATCCGGAGCGGATCTGGCCGACGATCTACCTGGACGACGACGAGGCGTTCGAGCTCTGGCGGTCGGTGGGGGTGCCGGCCGAGCGGATCGTCCGTCGCGGCAAGGCGGACAACTTCTGGTCGATGGGCATTCCCGGCCCGTGCGGCCCCTCTTCGGAGCTGTTCTACGACCGGGGTCCCCAGTACGGCCAGGAGGGCGGCCCGGCGGTCGACGAGGACCGCTACATGGAGTTCTGGAACCTCGTCTTCATGCAGTTCGAGCGGGGTCCGGGCGTCGGCAAGGAGGACTACCCGATCCTGGGTGAGCTGCCGGCGAAGAACATCGACACCGGCATGGGCCTGGAGCGGATGGCCTCGATCCTGCAGGGCGTCGACAACCTGTACGAGATCGACGAGGTCCGGCCGATCCTGGACCGGGCGGCCGAGTTGACCGGCAAGCGTTACGGCGCGGGCGCCAGCCATGTGGCCAGCGAGTCGCACCCCGACGACGTACGGCTGCGGGTGATCGCGGACCACGTGCGGACCGCGTTGATGCTGATCGGCGACGGCGTGACCCCGTCGAACGAGGGGCGGGGCTACGTGCTGCGCCGGATCATGCGTCGGGCAATCCGGGCGGTACGACTGCTGGGCTGGCAGGACCGGGCGTTGCCGGAGCTGCTGCCGGTGGCCCGGGACTGCATGGCCCCGTCGTACCCGGAGCTGGCGACCGACTTCGACCGGATCGCCGACTACGCGTACGCGGAGGAGGAGGCGTTCCTGTCCACGCTGCGGGCCGGCACCACGATCCTGGACGCGGCGATCGCCGAGACCCGCAGCGCCGGTGGCGCCGCGCTGACCGGCGAGAAGGCGTTCCAGTTGCACGACACGTACGGGTTCCCGATCGACCTGACCCTGGAGATCGCGGCCGAGCAGGGGCTGCAGGTCGACGCGGAGGGTTTCCGCCGGCTGATGGCCGACCAGCGGGCCCGGGCGAAGGCCGACGCGCAGGCCCGCAAGACCGGACACACCGACCTGTCCGCCTACCGGGCGGTGCTCGACGCGGACGGTCCGGTGGGGTTCACCGGCTACCAGGAGGTGTCCCGCGAGTCCCGGGTCAGGGCGCTGCTCGGCGCGGCCGGCCCGCTGGGCGCGGCGGTCGAGGGCGACACCGTCGAGCTGGTGCTCGACACCACCCCGTTCTACGCGGAGGGCGGCGGGCAGCAGCCGGACCAGGGCCTGATCACCGTCGGTGGCGGTCAGCTCGAGGTGCTGGACGTCCAGCAGCCGGTGCCCGGCCTGATCGTGCACCGTGCCCGGGTGGTCCGGGGCGAGGTGCGTCCGGGTGAGAGCGCGTACGCCGAGATCGACACGAGCCGGCGGCGGGCCATCTCCCGTTCGCACACCGCGACCCACCTGGTGCACCAGACGATGCGCAACTTCCTCGGTGAGTCGGCCACCCAGGCCGGGTCGCTGAACGCGCCGGGCCGGCTGCGCTTCGACTTCAACACCCCCACGGGGGTGGCGCCGAGCGTCCTGCGGGACGTGGAGCAGCAGGTCAACGAGGTGCTCCTGGCCGATTTGGAGGTGCACGCCTTCATCACCTCGCTGGACGAGGCGCGCCGCATCGGCGCGATGGCGCTCTTCGGCGAGAAGTACGGCGAGCAGGTGCGGGTCGTCGAGGTCGGCGACTACGCCCGGGAGCTGTGCGGTGGCACCCACGTGGCCCGCTCCGCGCAGCTCGGTCTCGTGAAGATCCTCTCCGAGTCGTCCATCGGTTCGGGCGTACGCCGGGTCGAGGCGCTGGTCGGGATGGACGCGTTCAACTTCCTGGCCCGGGAGCACCTGCTGGTCTCCCGGCTCGCCGAGCTCTACCGGGTGCCGTCCGAGCAGGTCGCAGACCGGGTGGAGCAGACCGTCACGCAGCTGCGGGACGCGGAGAAGGAGCTGGAGAAGCTCCGCGCCCAGCTGGTGCTGGGCGGCGCGAGCGCGCTGGCGGCGCAGGCGAAGGATGTGCGCGGGGTCGCGTACGTCGGCACCGAGGCGCCGGAGGGCGCGGCCGGGAACGACGTGCGGACCCTCGCCCAGGAGATTCGCGGCAAGATCGACCCGGCCCGCCCGGCGGTGGTCGCGGTGGCGGCCCGCAGCAACGGCAAGGCGTCGCTGGTGGTGGCCGTGAACCAGGCGGCCCGCGCGCGGGGCCTGGCCGCCTCCGACCTGGTGAAGGCGGCGTTCTCGGGTCGTGGCGGCGGCAGCCCCGACCTGGCCCAGGGCGGCGGGCTGCCGGCGGCCGAGGCGCCGAACCTGCTGCTCACCGTCGAGAAGGCGATCGCTGAGGCGTGACCGGAGACCATCGGGAACCGGGGTGGACGAGCAGGTCCACCCCGGTTCTTCCGAACCGGGAAGGTGGTCGCGCGTGACCGAGTTGTCGCGGGGCGTCCGGCTCGGCGTGGACGTCGGTCAGGTGCGGATCGGCGTCGCCCGTTCCGACCCGCACGGGGTGCTGGCCACCCCACTGGTCACCGTCGCCCGAGACCGTACGGCAGAGCCGGATGCGACCCCCACCGACCTGGTGGAGCTGGCCGCGCTGGTCGTCGAGCACGAGGCGGTGGAGGTGGTCGTGGGCCTTCCGGTCAATCTCGCCGGTCAGCACGGACCGGCGGCGGTGCAGGTGAAGGCGTACGCTGACCGGCTGGCCGGGGTGATAGCGCCGGTACCGGTAACGCTCACCGACGAGAGGATGTCAACGGTCGTGGCTTCTCGTAGGCTGGCCGAGCGTGGCGTCCGAGGCAAGCGCCAACGTGCGGTGGTCGACCAGGCCGCCGCGGTGGAGATTCTGCAGAGCTGGCTGGACGCGCAGCGGAGGCGGACGTAATGATCGACGATCTCGATCTGGGCTTCGACGAGGCGGAGCGGGGGGAGAAGGGCCGGCACCGGCGCGGCTTCGTCCGTAAACGCAACGGCCAGGGCGGTGGCCGGGGCAAGACGGTCCTGGCGTTGCTGCTGGCCATGGTGCTGCTGGGTGGTATCGGCGGTGGCGCGTTCTACGGTTTCGACCGGATCCAGAACTACTTCGTCACCCCCGACTACGACGGCGCCGGCACCGGCGAGGTCACCGTCGAGATCAAGCAGGGCGCGCTGCTCGCCGACATGGCTGACGCTCTCTACACCGCTGGGGTGGTGAAGAGCCCGAAGGCGTTCATCGAGGCCGCGGCGGACAACGCGCGCAGCAAGAACATCCAGCCGGGGCTGTACAAGCTGCGCAAGGAGATGAGCGGGTCGCACGCGGTGACCGCGATGCTCGACCTGAAGAACAAGATCGTCAACGGGATCACCATCCCGGAGGGTCGTACCGCCAAGAACGTCTTCAAGCTGCTCGCGGACAAGACCAAGATCCCGGTGAAGGACTTCGAGGCGGCGGCGAAGGACCCGATCGGGCTCGGCGTGCCGGACTGGTGGTTCAAGCGCAGCGACAACAAGAAGGTCAAGCCGTCGATCGAGGGCTTCCTCTACCCGGACACGTACGAGATCCCGCCGAAGGCCACCGCGGAGAGCATCCTGACGATGATGGTGGAGAACTTCCTCACCGTCACCGGGCAGATGGAGTTCGCGGACAAGGTGCAGAGCGAGCGGAAGATCGCCCCGTACGAGGCGCTGATCGTCGCGTCGCTGGCGCAGGCCGAGGCGGGCAACAAGGACGACCTGGGCAAGGTCGCCCGGGTGGCCTACAACCGGATCTACGGCGAATTCCCGTGCAACTGCCTGGAGATGGACGTCACGGTCAACTACTACCTGGAGTTGACCGGGCAGGACACCAAACGCTCCGCCGACATGACCGAGGCGGAACTCCTCGACACCAAGAACCCGTACAGCCGGAAGCTGCCTGGCCTGCCGCCGACCCCGATCAACAACCCGGGCAAGGAGGCCATGGCGGGGGCGATGGACCCGCCGAAGGGCAAGTGGCTCTTCTTTGTGGCGATAGACAAGGCGGGGCATTCGGCCTTCGCGGACACCGCCGAGGAGCACGAGCGCAACAAGCAGAAGGCCCGGGAGGCCGGGATCATCTGATGGGGGTGCGACGGCGGACGGCGGTGCTCGGCAAACCCATCGCGCACTCCCTCTCCCCGGTGATCCACAACGCCGGCTACGCGGCGGCGGGGCTGGCCGGGTGGTCGTACACCCGGATCGAGTGCTCGGAGTCCGAGCTGCCGGGCCTCGTCGCCGGCCTGGGCCTGGAGTGGGCCGGGCTGTCGGTGACCATGCCGGGCAAGGAGGCGGCGCTCGCGGTTGCCGACGCCGCCTCGCCGGTCGCGGTCGCGGTGGGCGCGGCGAACACGCTGGTACGCCGCCCGGACGGCTCCTGGTATGCGGACAACACCGACGTGACCGGCATGGTCGAGGTGCTCACCGGAGCGGGCGTACGCCCCGGCGCCACGGTGACCGTGCTCGGGGCGGGCGGGACCGCCCGCGCGGCGCTCGCCGCGGCGGCCCGCCTCGACGCCCGCGAAGTGACGGTGGTGGCTCGCCGGGAGGACGCCGTCGACGAACTGCGCCCGGTGGCGGACGCGGTCGGCGTACCGATGCTGGGGGCCGGCTGGGCGGAGGCCACGGCGTGCCTGCACGCCGAGGTGGTGATCTCGACGGTGCCGAAGGGGGTCGCCGACCCGTTCGCCGACGCGGCCGCGTGGCGGCCGGAGGCGGTGTTCTTCGACGCGCTCTACGACCCGTGGCCGACCCCGCTGGCCGCCGCCGCGGCGGCCGCCGGGTGCCGGGTCGTCTCCGGGCTCGACCTGCTGCTGGCCCAGGCGATCGGCCAGTTCGAGCAGTTCACCGGCGTGCCGGCGCCGCGCGCGGCGATGGCCGTCGCGCTCGCCGACGCCCGCGGCCAGTGAAGGCTGTCGACCGCCGGCAGTGAGGGCCGTCGACGGCCGGCGTCGGCGTTGTGGCCTGCCTTAGCCGACAGTTAAGAAGCTCTTAGGTCCGCCGGACTTGCGCACGGACCGTCCGTGTCATCGATACGCTGCTCTCCGTTACCGAAGTAGACACAGGGAGTTCCCGTGAGCAGGCACGGACTGCACCGCCATCCCCGTAGCGGCCGTCCCCGGCGCAAGGCCCTCGCGCTCGGCGTGATCGGCGCTTCGGTGGTGACCGGCATCGTGGCGACGATGATGCCGCTGCTCGCCGCGGAGGACCTGGCGATCCAGGCGGTGGCGGACACCACGGCCACCCGGGTGCCGCAGGACGGCGACAACGCGGTGAAGAGCACCCTCGCCACCTGCCCGGCCCGCTGTGACGGCAACCCCCGGGGCGCCCGGGACGCGGTCATCCGGTTCGCGGTGACCACCCTGCCCGCGACGGCGGTCAACGTCCGGGCCACCCTGCGGGTGCACTCCTGGCGGACGTTCGCGGCCACGGTGACCGCGCACGGCTCGCGGATCGACGCGGCAGCGCCCCGTCCGGTGGCGACGGCTCCGAGCCCGGCGGTGGACACCGTGACCGGGGTGCGATCCGGCTTCAACGAGTGGGACGTCTCCCCGCTGGTGACCGACAACGGCACCGTCACCGTCTCGCTGGCGCAGACCGGTCCGGAGACCCGGATCTACTGGGCGTCCGCCGAGAACCGCGATCCCGAGCTGCGCCCCCGCCTGCTGGTCACCTACGACGTCGGCAACCGGCCGGCACCCACCCCGAGCACCGCCAGCCCGGCGCCGCCGACGCCGAGCGCGTCACCGAGCACCCCGGCGAAGCCGTCGCCGACGGTGAGCCCGAGCCGGCCCGCCCCGCGCCCGACGCCGAGCGCGTCGACCGGCACCGGCGGCTGTGGTGAGGTGTCGCCGGAGCTCGTACCCTCCTGCGGTGCCTGGTGGGGCATGTACTCGCCGACCAGCGCCGCCGACGGCTGGGACCACGGCCGGGCGGTCGCCGAGGTGGAGGAGCAGGTCGGGCGGAAGTTCGACATCGTGCACCGCTACCACGACTTCTCCAACGCCGGCAGCAACGGCGCCTTCCCCGACGTCTACCAGCGCGAACAGATGCGCGACGGGCGGCTCATGTTCTTCGCCTGGGAGTCGCGGATCTTCTCCACCGGCAAGGTGCTGGCCTGGTCGGACGTCTACGGTGGCCGGTACGACGCGACGATCGACGCGGTCGCCGGGCGGATCCGGGACAGCGGTGTGCCGGTCTTCCTGGGCTTCGACCACGAGCCGGAAGACGAGCCGGAGAAGGGCAGTGACGCCGAGTTCGTCCGCGCCTGGCGGTACGTGCACGACCGGTTCGCGGCCGCCGGCGCGCACAACGCGGTCTGGGTGTGGACGATGATGGGCTGGTCGGGGCACTACGACCGGTACGCCGGCCTCTACCCCGGCGACCGGTACGTCGACTGGGTGGCGTACGACCCGTACAACTTCCACGTCTGCAACGGCAGCAAGGTGTGGAAGAGCCCCAGCGCCACCATCGGCAACTTCTACCGCTGGCTGGACGAGCACGGCATCGGCGCCGGCAAGCCGCGGATGCTGGCCGAGTTCGGCACCAACTTCGACGCCGCCGACCCGGGCGCCAAGCGGCGCTGGTTCGAGGAGTTCCCGGCCGCGCTCAAGGCGCACCCGAAGATCAAGGCAGCGATCTACTTCAATTCGCCGGGCATGACCACCACCACCGCCACCTGCGACATGAGGATGAATCACGACTCCGCGGCGCTGGCCGGGTTCACCCGCGCCGGGCAGGACGGCTATCTGCGGCAACCCACCCGGGGGAGCCGCTGATGACCGAAGCCCCGACGGGTGACCGGCCCGGCCCGGGGAAGCCGCCCTCCGACCCTCCGGGTTCTGTCAGGTAACGGATTCACCGACCGCCCAATCGGCGGATGTCGCTCAACGCGTTCGCCGGGGCACGCTACGCGCGTTGTCATCCACCTTGGAGGCGCAGCGTGCCTGAGCTCCCGATCCGCCGGCGTTCCGCCGGAAGACTTCGCATCTGGGCGGGGACGGTCGCACTGACCACCGTCGCCGCGTTGGTGGCCGTGCCGACCGTGGCCGCGGCGGCCGTCGTACCCGTGCCGGAGCCGGAGACCCTGGTGTCGACGAACCCCGCCGACAACACCCCGCACGCCCGTGACGGCGAGGCCCGCGCATTCGCACAGGTCGGCAACCTGGTCTACGTCGGTGGAACGTTCACCCAGATCAGGCAGACCGCTGGCTCCGCGTGGGTGTCGCGCCCATACCTCTTCGCGTACGACCGTTCCACCGGAACGATCTCCACCACCTTCCTGCCGGCGCTGGACGGGGCGGTCAACTCGCTGATCGCCGGCCCGGGTGGGAGGCTCATCGTCGGCGGATCCTTCAAGACCGTCAACGGCGTATCCCGGAAGAACCTGGTGGCGCTCGATCCGAGCACCGGCGCGACCGTGGCCAGCTGGGCCGGCCGGTCGGACGGCGGCATGATCCGCGACATGGTGCTGCAGGGCAACTGGCTCTACGTTGCCGGCGCCTTCAACTGGCTCAACGGCGCCGCGCACGCCGGTCTCGGCCGATTCAACGCCACCACGGGTGCGATCGACCCGACCTTCGCCGTCGACATCAGCACCGGCCGGCACGGCACGTCGCACTACGCCTGGACGATCGACGTCACACCGGACGGCGGGACGCTGGTCGTCGGCGGCAACTTCCTGTACGTCGACGGCCTGCCGCGCAACCAGCTGGCCCTGGTCGACCTGACGGGAACGCCGACCGTGCTCGACTGGAGCACCGAAAAGTACGTGCCGCCGTGCGCGGCGCCCGCGACGTTCGTCCACTACGTGCAGGACGTCAAGTTCGGCGGCGACGGCAGCTGGTTCGTGGTCGGGTCCAACGGCGGTGCCGGCTGGCCGACGGCGTACTGCGACGCGCTCGTCCGGTTCGAGACCGCAGCTCGGGGCAGCGGCCAGCTCGCCACCTGGATCGACTTCACCGGCAACGACACCATCACCTCGGTCGAGGTGGCCGACAACGTCATCTACCTCGGCGGACACTTCCGCTGGCTGAACAATCCGAACGCGAGCGACGCGGCAGGAGCGGGCGCCGTCGACCGGCTGGGCATCGCCGCCGTCACCCCGGCCACCGGCATGCCGGTCAACTGGAACCCCGGCCGGCGCGGCGGCGCCTCGATGCCGGCCGGCACCAGCACCTGGGGATCCGCGGTGCCCGTGCTCTGGCGGGGCAGCGACGGGCTCTACTTCGGGCACAACTCCGACGGCATGGGTGGCGAGTACCGCGGCCGGCTCGGCGTCTTCCCCATCGCAGGCGGCCGTACGGTGACCCCGAAGAACCCGCCGGCCGAGACGACCGGCAACCTCTACCTGGGTACGGGCGACGGCCAACTGGCCAAGGTGCCGTTCGACGGCACGGCGGTGGGTACGCCGACCACCGTCAGCCAGCCGAACTACACCGGTGCCGGTGCGACCTGGCGGGTCAGTGACCGGATCTACTGGTCGCACGTCGTCGCCGGTACGCCCACGGGCAGTCGGCTCGACATCTCGATGTTCAACGGTGGTGCCATCGGCGTGCCGTGGGAGTCCTCCGGCTACAACGACTGGTTCAACCCGGCGACGATGACCGGCGCGTTCTTCCTCGACGGGCGGCTCTACTACACCCGTACGGGCGGCAACGCCCTCTACTACCGGTACTTCGAGATCGACGGCAACTACCTCGGCGCGACCGAGTTCGTCCTGCCCACCACCGGCGTGAGCTGGTCGACGGTGCGGGGCATGGCCTGGGTCGGTGGCCGGATCGTCTACGGCGCGACCGACGGCACGCTGCGCAGCGTCCCGTTCGATGCGACGGCGACGCCAGCGGTCAACGGGGCGGCGATCACGGTGATCGCTCCGGAGAGCGCGCAGCTGACCTGGTCCACGCCACGCACTTTCTTCTCGGTGCAATGACGGTCTCACGCTCGGTGAACAAATATCGGTAGATTGCTCTTGGTGCGCCGGCGGCGGATCGACGCCGCCGGCCCCACCATGACCCTCGGGAGAGTGCTGTTGGCCGCCACCGGTCGTCGCGTCGCGGTTGCCGCATGGTGCGACGCGCAGGGCGTCACGGCTCCCTCACCGCGGCTCGTGGCCCACCACACAGAGGACAGACGGGGTAAGGCCGTTCATGACTGATGCACCGGTCGGTGGCCGGGCCGCCGACATCCCCGGCGGCCCGGTCCGCGCCGTGACCCTGGTCGACCTGCTCCGCGTCCCGCTGCACCGGATCCGCCTGGTCGGCGCCGTCGCGGCGACCGGGCTACTCGCCGCGCTCGGCTACCTGGTGCTGGTGCCGCCCGCCGTGACCGCGAACGCGGTGGTGGCCGTGCGTCCCGTCGTGACCGACGCCTTCACCCCCAGCGGGGCGGCCGCCGACCGGGCGGTGAACATGAACGTGGAGAGCGGCATCGCGACCGGCACCGAAGTGGTGCATCGGCTGGCCGAGGCGAGCGGCAAGGACCAGCGTGATGTGCGGGACGCGCTGGCGGTCGAGGTGCCCACCGGCGGGCAGATCCTGCGCTTCTCCTACCGCGACCGCTCCGGCCAGCGGGCGGTGCAGAGCGTCAACCTCGCCGCACAGGCTTACCTGGACGTACGCCGGGCGATGTACGAGAACCAGCGGCAGGAAATGGTCCGCTCGTACGACGAGAGCATCGCCAAGGTCACCGAGGAGCGGGCCGCCCTCCAACGGCGGATCGCCGCCGCCCGGTCGGGTGCCCTGGACGCCGCGATCGCCGAGCTCGGCGGGGTCAACAGTCAGCTCACGCAGCTCAACTCGGCGCGTACGGAGATCGCGTCGGTCGACGTCAACCCGGGCTGGGTCACCCGTACCGCCGAACTGGCCCTGGTCTCCACCGGTGGGAACCGGCCGCTGTACCTGCTCAGCGGGCTGGTCGGTGGGGTGCTGGTCGGCGTGGTGCTGGCGTACGCCTGGGAGTCGATGGACCGTCGGGTCCGTTCGGTGGTGGACGTCCGCGACGTCACCGGGCTGCCGATGCTGGGCGCGGTGCGCCGGCAACGGTTCAACGGGCGGCGCCGGCCGGTCGACACCGACGTGCGGTACGTGGCGATGGCCCTCGCCGAGCAGGTACGCCAGCCCGCCCGGATCGCGCTGCTCGCCGCCCGGGAGGAGCCGACCGTGCTCACCGCCGGACTCGCGGTGGCGTTGGCCGCCGAGGGGCGGGAGATCTTCGTGGCCGACGACAGCGGGCGGGTGGAGCAGCTGCGCAGCGCGGTGTTCGCCGATCTGGGCCGGTTGCCGGCCGTCGCCGACCAGTCCCGGCCGGTCGTGCCGAAGCCGCGCCCGGCGGGCACCCCGATCGGCGGGGGCCCGGCCGCGCAGCCGCCGGCGGCCCGCCGGCCGTCGCCGCTGCCGCCCGGTTCCCGGCCGTCGACCGATCCGGACGCCACGCTGACCCTGCCTCGGGTCCCCTCGGCTCGCGCGGGCGAGAACGGCCGGCCGGGCGGTGACGGGGTGTCGGTGGGGCTCGGCAACGTCCGGTTCGGCAGTTGGCGGCAGGGCGCGGATCACGGTCTGGTGCTCTACAACGCCCCACCCGCGGAGTCCGACGAACGCGGTGTGGCGATCGCCCGCCAGGGCACCGCCGTCGTGGTGGTGGAGCGGGACCGGACCCGGCAGAGTGACCTGCGCCGGCTCGTCGACCGGCTCCGGGCGGCGGGTGTCACACCGCTGGGCTTCGTCCTGACCCGCAACGGCAGGGGCTGAGCGTGGCCGTAGCCCGGGCACCGGCCACCGCCGAACCACCGGGGGAACCCCGGCCCGTCGGGCTGCCCGAGCCGGCCGGATCGTACCCGCCGCTGCTGCCGCTCTGGCCGCTGGCGGTGATGTTCGGCCTGGTGCCGCTCTGGTGGGCGGCGGGCGCCTTCTACCTCGGCTGGTCGATCTTCGGCGCGCTGCTCTTCGCGCTGCTGTCGACCCGGGGTCGGATCCCACTGCCGCCGGCGACGGGGATCTGGCTGCTCTTCCTCGCCCTGGTGGTGGCGAGCGCCGTCCGTCTGCCGTCGGCCGGATCGCTGCCGATGTTCGCTCTGCGGCTCGGCTTCTACCTGACCGCAATCGTGGTGGGTGTCTACGTGTACACCCTCGCCCGGGAACGTGCCGACCAGGCGACGGTGCTCGTGCCGCTCTGCGCGTTCTGGCTCGGCCTGGTGGCGCTGGGCTGGCTGGGTGTGCTGGCGCCGCGGCTGGCGTTGACGACACCGGTGGAGGTGCTTCTGCCGGGCGGTGTCGTCGGCAACTCCTACATCCAGGACCTGGTCCACGTCGGCGCGGCCGAGTACAGCGTCCGCTCCCTCGATCCGATCTTCCGGCCGGCCGCGCCGTTCCCGTACACCAACAACTACGGCAGCGCGTACGCCCTGACGCTGCCGTGTGTGGTGGCGTACACCATGCTGCGCCGGCGTGGGGTGCTGCGCTGGGGGCTCCTGGCCTCCCTTCCGCTGTCGTTGGCGCCGGCCTTCCTCACCCTCAACCGGGTGATGTTCGCCAGCCTCGGGGTGGGCCTCGCCGTGCTGGGTCTGCGCGCCGCGCTGCGCGGCAACTTGCGGGTGGGTGCGTCGGTCGTCGGTGTGCTGGTCATCGGCGGCCTCGCCACGCTCTTCATCCCGGTGACCGAGCTGATCGGCGACCGCGTGGAGTCCAGCGACACCAACGACGACAGGTTCTCCCTCTATGCCGAGGTGATCCGCCGCATTGGCGACTCTCCATGGCTCGGCTACGGGGCGCCGGCCAGCACGGACACGGTCTCCGCGCCGGCGCCGGTCGGTACGCAGGGGCAGCTGTGGATGGTGCTGTTCAGCCACGGCGTACCGGCGCTGATCTGCTTCGTCGCCTGGTTCGTCGTGGTCGCGGCGAACGTGCGGCGAGTCCGCTCGGCGGCCGGCCAGTGGCTGGCGGTCGTTCCGCTGATCTGCCTGGTACAGATCCCGTTCTACGGAATGGCCAGCCCGAACCTCGCGGTCGCCTTCTTCGCCGTCGCCTTCACCCTGGCGCTCACCGAGCGGGAGCACGCCCCCGGCCGGCGGCACCTCGCACCGCCCCCGCGTCGGGCGGTGCCGGCGTGACCGCGAGCACCCGGCCGGGCGCCGCCGCCCGTCCCGGCGACGGCGGGTCGCCGGGTGCCGCCGGCCGAGCGGAGGGTGCAGCCGACCGGGTGGCGGAGGCCCGCCGCAGCGCCCGCAGTGGCGTCGCCGGGCTGGCCGGGGCGGCCGTCAACGGTCTCTTCGGGTTCCTGCTGGCGGTCGTCATCACGCGCGGCTACGGCACCGTCGGCTCGGGCGTGTTCTTCACCTTGATCGGCGTGGTCACGGTGGCCGCGGCCGTCTGCACGTTGGGCGCGGAGACCGGGCTGATCTGGGCCCTTCCCCGCCGGCGCACCGGGGGGCGGGGGGACGCTGCCCGCGTCCTCGCGGTGGCGTTGCTGCCACCGCTGGTCGCCGCGCTGTTCGTCGGGGTGGCCGGTCTGCTCGCCGCCGACGCGCTCGCGCCGCGCCTGCTGGACGGCCCGGCGGACCACGGCGCCGCCCTGATCGCGGTGAGCTTCGCCGCGATTCCGCTGGTGGTCACCATGACGCTGCTCCTGGCGGCGCTGCGCTGTCTGCGTCCGATGCGCGTGTACGTCGGGGTGCAGTCGGTCCTGATGCCGCTCGCCCGGCCGGCGCTGGTCGGCGCCGCCGTCCTGGCCGGCGGCGGTTTGCTCGCAGGGTTGGCCGGTTGGCTCGTGCCGGCCGCGCTCACCATCGTGGTCAGCCTGGTGCTGGTGGTCGGTCCGCTCGGTGTCGGGCGGGGGGCGGCGCTGCGTCCGGAGCGGGCCGACTGGTCGACGTTCTGGGCGTTCGCCCTGCCCCGGGCCGCGTCCGCGGCGATCGACGCCAGCGCCGTGTGGGTCGGCGTACTGCTCACCTCGGTGCTCGCCGGTCAGGCCGACGCGGGTGTCTTCGGGGCGGTGGGCCGCTACGTCCTGGCCGGGCAGCTCGCGATGCAGGGGCTGCGGGTGGCGGTGTCGCCGCAGCTGTCCCGGTTGCTCGGCCGTGGCGACCGAGCAGCCGCGGCGGCGGTGCACCGGCAGCTCACCACCTGGGCGTTGGTGCTGTCCTGGCCGGTCTACCTGCTCCTGGCCGTCTTCGGGCTGGCCTTCCTCCAGCTCTTCGGCCCCGAGTTCACCGCGGGCGCCACCGCGATGACCGTGCTCGCGCTGGCGATGCTGCTCAACACCGGCGTGGGGAACGTGCAGAGCCTGCTGCTGATGAGCGGGCGCAGTGGGCTGCACCTCTGTGCCACGGTCGCGAACCTGCTGGTCACCGTCTCGCTGGGACTCTGGCTGATCCCCGAGCATCGGGTGACCGGTGCGGCGGTGGCCTGGGCGGTGGGAATCGCCACCGAGAACCTCATGGCGGCGGGCTTCACCCGGGCCGTGGTGGGTGAGCGGCTGGTCGACCGGGGGCAGTTGCGCGCGGCGGTCGTGACGATCGCCGCAGTGGGGCTCGCCGCGTCGGTCGGCGTGCTCACCGCGGGTCGGGGCATCCCCGGGCTCGCGGTGGCGATCACCGTGCTGACGGCCGGCTGCATCGTGATGGTGGCGCTGCCCCGGGTGCGACGGCGCATCCGGGCGACCATGGGACAGATCCGCGGGCGGCCGGCGTCGTCGGACGACGCCGGCGCCGCCGCGACGACGAAGGGCAGGTGAGGTACGTCGTGCCGTCCATCCGTAACCGGGTGAAGCAGCTCGTGCCGGCCCAGGTGACCGACCGGGTGAAGGAGTCCCTGGTCGACTACGGGGTGCGGACAAGCGACCGGCGACCGCTACCGGACTTCCTCATCATCGGCACCAAGCGGGGTGGCACCACGTCACTGTGGAACTACCTGATCCAGCACCCGTTGGTGCCGCGCCTCTTTCCCGCGTGGAACACGAAGGCGTCGCACTACTTCGAGGAGTACTGGGGCCGGGGTGAGGCCTGGTACCGGTCGCACTTCCCGACGCAGCGGCAGCGGGCGGCACTGGCGAGCCGGCACGGTGGGTCCGTGCGGGTAGGCGAGGCGGCCCCGCTGTACATGTTCCATCCGCTGGCCGCGCAGCGCGTCGCCGCGCTCATGCCGTCCGTACGGCTGGTCGTGCTGCTGCGCGACCCGGTCGAGCGGGCGTACTCGCACTGGAAGGAGCGGCGTACGCACGGCATCGAGCCGCTGGACTTCGCCGACGCCCTGGCCGCCGAGGACGAGCGCATCGCGGGGGAGCGGGAACGGCTGATCGCCGAGCCGGAATACCACAGTGAGCGCTACGACTGGTACAGCTACCGGACCCGGGGGCGCTACCTGGAGCACCTGGAGCCCTGGCTGGAGCGGTTTGACCGGAGCCAGTTCCTCTTCCTGCCCAGCGAGGGGCTCTACCGGGACGCCCGGGGGACCTACCGCCGGACGCTCGACTTCCTCGGGCTGCCCCCGTACGACCTGCCGGACTTCAAGGTCTACAACGATCGGCGGTCCGCGCCGCTGGAGCCGGAGGTGCGGGAGGAGCTGACGGCGTACTACCGGCCGTACAACGACGCGCTGCGGCAGCGGCTCGGTCTGGACCTCGACTGGCCGGGACGGCCGGCGTGACGGCCACGGTGACCACGTCCGGCGACCCCCGGTTGCGTGGCGACGGCCTGGGATGGGTGACGCGGGCGGTCTTCGGCGACGAGCGGGTCGTGCTCACCGTGGGCGCGGCGCCGGCCGGTCACCGGGTGGCGGCCCGGTACGCGGTCGTCCCGTCGCTGTCCCGGCCCCGGTTCCTGCTGCCGCTCGGCGCGCCACGGGCCACTGCGGCGGCGCTGCTGGCGTACAACGCGTTGCGCCCACCGCGGGTGCGTGCGGTACGGGCGGCGCTCGGCGGGCTGTCCCGGGTGGGCGCGGCAGGTCCGGCCTTCCCCACCCTCACCGTGTCGGTGCCGGCGGGTTCGGCCGCGGGTGAGCTGCTGCTGGCCGAGCGGCTCGCCGTGGACCTGGCCGCCGGTCCGCTGCACGCGGGTTGCGGTGTGCGTCCGCCCGACCCGAACCACAAGCCCACCCTCGCGCTCTTCACCGGTGACGGCCGGCCCCAGGGGTACGCGAAGATCGGCTGGAACGGCGCGACCCGGGCCCTGGTGTCCGCCGAGGCCGCGGCGCTGCGCGAGCTGGCCGAGCTGACCGGGGTGCCCGACCATCCGGTGACGCCCCGGCTGCTCACCGAGATCGAGTGGGCCGGGCAGGTCGTCGCGGTGGTCGAGCCGTTGCCACCGCGGGTACGCGGGGTCCCGGTCAGCGATCCGCCGCGGATCGCGGCGCTGCTCGCGGTGGCTCGCCGGGGCCGCCCCGCGCCGCCGTCCCGCCCGCTGGCAGGCTCGTCGTTCCTCGACCGGCTGGCCGCCGAGGCGGCTCGGGCGGCCGATGCCGACCCGTCCGGCCGGCGTGCCGTCGCCGCCGTGGCCGCGCTGGCCCGCCGGCACGGCGGCACGGCGCTCGAATTCGGGCACTGGCACGGCGACTGGGTGCCGTGGAACCTGGGCCGGCACGCCGGCGAGCTGGTCGCCTGGGACTGGGAGCACAGTGGACCGGACGTCCCGCTCGGCTTCGACCTGGCGCACGACGCGTTCCAGCGGGCGCTGGTCCTGCGCGGCGAGCCGGCCGCGGCCGCGGCCGGAGCGGTCGGCACCCGGCTCACCCGGTACGGCGACCAGCTGGGGCTCGGGCCGGCGCAGCGCCGGGCGGTGGCCGACGCGTACCTGGTGGAGATGTGGCTGCGGACCTTCCGGCTGGCCGATGCCGGGGCGGGTTGGAACGCCGCGCTGCATCCGGCGCTGCTCGACGTCATCGAGAAACGACATAGCGTCTGATCCGGGCGGTTCGCCGCGCCGACGGGCGTTGACCATTGGCGTAGCGTGACGGAAGAATTGCTCGTCGTGATGGCGGTCGATGTGCCGCCGCGGCCGGTGGCTCCGTGGACACCGGCGGACCATCGATCGATCACCCAGTCGCCCTATACACCGGCCGGTTGACCTGTGATCTGCTTCTGCGTGGCGCCGGCCGAAATTCCAAGCGAACTTGTGGGGAGTCGCGTGGACGTGAACATCGAGGACGGAGGGCCACCGGTTCTCCTGCTGGTCGGATCCAGCGGTGGACACCTGGCCCAACTGCTGGCACTGCGCCCCTGGTACGAGAACTGGCGCCGATGCTGGGTCACGTTCGACACGCCCGAGGCGGTGTCGCTGCTCGCCGGCGAGGAGCTGGTGCCGGCGCACCATCCGACCACCCGGAACGTGCCGAACCTGCTGCGCAACGCCGTGCTGGCCTGGCGGATCCTGCGACGCCGTCGGGTCGCCGCGGTGGTGACCACGGGCGCGGGCGTCGCCGTGCCGTTCGTCGTACTGGCCCGGCTGCGGCGCGTGCCGACCGTCTACATCGAGGTGTACGACCGGATCGACACGCCGACGCTGACCGCTCGGCTCTGCCGGCCGTTCCTCTCCGCCATGCTCGTGCAGTGGGACGAGCAGAGGCGCCAGTATCCGGAGGCGACGGTCGTGGGGACGCTGCTGTGAGCGGGGACGCGGGCACCGGGACAGCCCCGGCGCACCGGCCGGCACCGGGTCGGAGCACCCTGCACATCGCCCGGCCGGTCGGCCGCCCGGATCCGACGCGCGTGCCCCGGCAGCGCGACCGCGCCGACTCCGCCCGGCTCCAGCTCCTCGTCGCCGTCGGCACCGACAAGCATCCCTTCGACCGCCTGGTGAGCTGGCTGGAGGAGTGGCACGTCGAGGCCGCCGACCAGGTCGGCCTCACCGTCCAGCACGGTCACACCCGGGCTCCGGAGGTGCCCGGCGCGGTGCCGTTCCTCGGCCACGACGCGCTCCAGAGCGCGATGGCCGGCGCCGACCTGGTGCTCTGCCACGGTGGGCCGGCCACCATCCTGGAGGCCCGCCGCCACGGTCATCTACCGATCGTGGTCCCACGGGACCCGTCTCAGGGGGAGCACGTGGACGACCACCAGCAGCTCTTCGCGCGCCGGCTCGGCGCGGCGGGCATGGTGGCCCTCTGCGAGTCCCGCGCCGAGTTGCGCGACACGCTCGCCGCCGGGCTGGCCGACCCGACCCGGTTCGCGGTCGCCGCCGACGCGGCCGCGTCCCACGCGCAGCAGGTTGCGGTGGCCCGGGTCGGCCAGATCGTGGACGAGCTGGTCGCCGCCGCCTCGCGGCGCCGGCGCTGGTGGCGGGTGCGGGCGCGGTCGGCCCGCGGTGAGGAGAGTGACCGGTGACGGCAGCCCCCTCGGTCAGCGTCGTGGTGCCCACCCGGGACCGGCCGGAGCTGCTCCGGGCCGCGGTGCGGGCCGTCCTCGACCAGGAGCACCCCGGCCCGATCGAGGTGGTGGTGGTCCACGACCAGTCCGAGCCGGACCGGTCGCTCGAAGACCTGTCGCGGCCCGACCGGCGGGTCCGGGTGATCCGCAACGAGCGGACGCCGGGGCTGGCCGGGGCGCGCAACGCGGGCACCCTGGCCGCCGAGGGTGAGCTGATCGCGTTCTGCGACGACGACGACGAGTGGCTGCCCGGCAAACTCGCCGCCCAGGTCGCGGCGATCGCCGCCGCGCCCGACGCCGAGTTCGTGAGCTGCGGCATCCGGGTCAGCTACGACGGGCACACCATCGACCGGGTGCTCGACCGGGAGCGGATCACCCTCGCCGATCTGCTGCGCGACCGGATGACCGAGCTGCACCCGTCCACGTTCCTGATTCGCGCGGCCGCGCTGCGCGACGGTTTCGGGCTGGTCAACGAGGAGATACCGGGCAGCTACGCGGAGGACTACGAGTTCCTGCTCCGGGCCGCCCGCAGCGCACCGCTGGTCAACCTGCGCACCCCGTACGTGCTGGTGCGCTGGCACAAAAAGTCGTACTTCGCCCAGCGGTGGGACACCATCTCCGCCGCGTTGCAGTGGCTTCTGGACCGCTATCCCGAGTTCGCCGGCCAGCCCGCCGGCGAAGCCAGGGTGGCCGGGCAGATCGCCTTCGCCCGGGCCGCCTCCGGGGACCGGCGCGGGGCGCTGCACTGGGCCCGTCGCACGCTGCGCCGCAACCCCCGCGAACCGCGGGCCTACCTGGCGCTGGCCGTGGCCGGCCGGATGGTCCGCGCGGACGCCGTTCTGCGCACGTTGCACAAGCGCGGTCGGGGCCTCTGAGCCACGCCCGTCGACTGCGCACGCCGCCCGCGCCGGGCACGGCGCCACCCCCCGACCTCGCAGAGAAGGATCCCGGCCCATGGCACTTCACTCGCTCAGGTTCCGTCTGGTCGACTCGCCGACATCGCTCGGCGCGAAGCGGCGCGCGCGGCGCGCGCTCTGGCTGTCGGAGGCGTTCCCCCACCTCGCCGAGATGAGCGTGCTCGACCTCGGCGGGCGGGTAGAGAGCTGGGCCCGGGTGCCGGTCCGGCCGGGCCGCGTCCACGTCGTCAACCTGGAACCGCTCCCGGCGGAGCTGCCCGAGTGGGCTGAGGCGGATCACGCCGATGCGTGCGAACTGCCGAAGGGCATTCTGAGCCGCCGCTACGACCTCGTCTTCAGCAACAGCGTGTTGGAGCACGTCGGCGGGCACGAACGGCGTCGGCGCATGGCGGAGGCGATCCGCGAGCTGGCGCCCGCGTACTGGGTGCAGACCCCCTACCGGTACTTCCCGATCGAGCCCCACTGGGTGGCGCCTGGCATGCAGTTCCTGCCGGTGTCGGCGCGGGTGGTCGTCGCACGCAGGTGGCCGCTGGCGTACACCCCGGGCAAGTCCTATGAGGCGGCGATGCGACAGGTCCTGACGACGGAGCTGATCGGTCGGGCGGAACTGCGCTACCTCTTCCCGGACGCCACCATCCGCAGCGAGCGCCTGGTGGGATTCACCAAGTCGCTGATCGCGATCAGGACGTCGTGATCCGGGTCGTCGGTGCCCGTGCCCGGACGAGCGGCATCCGACGGTTCTCCGCTGTCGGGTGGGCCGGTCGGGGCGGGTCGGCGCGCCCCGGCCGGTCGGCGGACACCACCGTCCGCAGGGCGGGACGGGGTGGGCACCGCACCGGACCGACCACACGGCGTGACAAACTTGCGCCTGTGTTGCGCTGGCTGACCGCAGGTGAATCGCACGGACCCGCCCTCGTCGCGCTGCTCGAGGGGGTGCCCGCCGGGGTCGAGCTGACCACCGGCGACATCTCCGCCGAGCTGGCCCGCCGGCGGCTCGGCTATGGCCGGGGTGCCCGGATGTCGTTCGAGCAGGACGAGGTCGAGATCATCGGCGGCCTGCGGCACGGCCTCACCATCGGCAGCCCGGTGGCCATCCGGGTGGGCAACTCCGAGTGGTCCAAGTGGCGCACGGTGATGGCCGCCGATCCGGTCGACCCGGAGGAACTGGCCGGGCAGGCGCGAAACGCCCCGCTCACCCGCCCGCGGCCCGGGCACGCGGACCTCGCCGGCATGCAGAAGTACGGCCACCGTGACGCCCGGCCGATCCTGGAGCGGGCCAGCGCCCGCGAGACCGCGGCCCGGGTCGCGGTCGGCGCCGTCGCCAAGGCGCTGGTGAAGCAGACCCTCGGCATCGAGATCGTCTCGCACGTGGTGGAGCTGGGCTCGGTCGCCGCGAAGCCCGGACTGCGGCCGCGCCCGGAGGACGCCCAGCGGATCGACGCCGACCCGCTGCGGTGCCTCGACTCGGAGGCGAGCGCGCGGATGGTCGCCGAGGTCGACGCCGCGAAGAAGGACGCCGACACCCTCGGCGGCGTGGTCGAGGTGCTGGCGTACGGAGTGCCGCCGGGCCTCGGCAGCCACGTGCAGTGGGACCGCAAGCTCGACGCCCGGCTCGCCGCCGCGCTGATGTCCATCCAGGCGATCAAGGGTGTGGAGATCGGCGACGGCTGGCAGCAGGCGCGGTCGCGGGGCTCCGCCGCCCACGACGAGATCATCGGCACGGCCACCGGCGTACGGCGGGTCACCGATCGGGCCGGCGGGCTGGAGGGTGGCATCACCACGGGTGAGCCGCTGCGGGTCAAGGCCGCGATGAAGCCGATCTCGTCGCTGAACCGGGCCCTGGCCACGGTCGACGTCACCACCGGCGAGCCGGCGACGGCGATCAACCAGCGGTCGGACGTGTGCGCGGTCCCGGCCGCCGCCGTGGTGGCCGAGGCGATGGTCGCCCTGGTGCTCGCCGAGGCGACCATGGAGAAGTTCGGCGGCGACTCCGTCGCCGAGATCCGCCGCAACCTGGCCGGCTACCTGGACGCGCTGGTGATCCGGTGACCGGGGCGGCGGCAGCCGGGGTGACCCGGCCGGTTTGCGTACTGGTCGGCGCGCCCGGCTCGGGCAAGACCACGGTCGGGCAGGCGCTCGCCGCCGGGCTCGGGGTGGAGTTCCGCGACACCGACGTGGACATCGAGCGGATGGCCGGCAAGCCGATCCCGGAGATCTTCATCGACGAGGGTGAGGCGCACTTCCGTGCGCTCGAACGCGCCGCGGTGGCCGCGGCGCTCGCCTCCTGCCCGGGTGTGCTGGCGCTCGGTGGCGGCGCGGTGCTCGCCGAGGAGACCCGGGCCGCCCTGGTGGGACACCCGGTGGTGTTCCTCTCCGTCGAGCTGCCGGACGCGGTCAAGCGGGTCGGGCTGGGCGCCGGTCGCCCGCTACTGGCGATCAATCCGCGGGCGACCCTCAAGCATCTGATGGACCAGCGCCGCCCGCTCTACGAAGAGGTCGCCACGGCGACCGTGCGCACCGACGGGCGGAGCCCGGCAGAGATCGCGGCGGAGATCCATGCGCTGCTCAAGCAGCGCTGACGTCGCCGGCGCCGGTCGGCTCGGCTAGGCTGCCCGCGATGGACGAGGTGACCCGGATCCCGGTCGGCGGCGAACAGTCGTACGACGTGCTGGTGGGACGCGACCTGCTCGACACGGTGCCCGGCCTGCTGCCCGGGGCGACCCGGGTGGCGCTGCTGCACGCCCCACCGCTCAAGGAACTGACCGACGCGCTCGGCGAGCGGCTGCGGGCGGCCGGCATCGCGCCGTTGCCGATCGAGGTGCCGGACGCCGAGGCGGGCAAGCGGGTCGAGGTCGCCGCGGAATGCTGGGACCGGCTCGGTGAGGCCGGCTTCACCCGTACCGACGCGGTCGTCGGGGTGGGTGGTGGCGCGGTCACCGACCTGGCGGGCTTCGTCGCCGCCTGCTGGCTGCGTGGCGTGCGCTGGGTGCCGGTGGCCACGTCGCTGCTCGGCATGGTCGACGCCGCAGTGGGCGGCAAGACCGGAATCAACACCGCCGCGGGCAAGAACCTGGTCGGCGCGTTCCACCCGCCGGTCGGGGTGATCTGCGACCTGGCCACCCTGGACAGCCTGCCGCCGGCGGACCTGGCGGCGGGGCTCGCCGAGGTGGTGAAGTGCGGCTTCATCGCCGACCCGGTGATCCTCGACCTGGTCGAGGCGAACCCGATGGCGGCCGTCGACCCGACCGGGGCGGTGGCCCGTGAGCTGATCGAGCGGGCGATCCGGGTGAAGGCCGACGTGGTCTCCGGCGACCTGCGCGAGTCCGGCGTCCGTGAGGTCCTCAACTACGGCCACACCCTGGCGCACGCGATCGAGAAGGTGGAAGGCTACCGCTGGCGGCACGGGCACGCGGTCGCGGTCGGCGTGGTTTACGCGGGTGCGCTGGCCCGGCTCGCCGGCCGGCTCGACGAGCCCACCGCCCGCCGGCACCGTACGGCGATGGCCGCGCTCGGCCTGCCCACCAGCTACCCGGCGGACGCCTGGCCGCAGCTGCTGGCCGCGATGCGGGTGGACAAGAAGGCCCGGGGGAGTCGGCTGCGTTTCGTGGTGCTGGACGGGCTGGCCCGCCCGGCGATCCTGGAGGGCCCGGACGACGCCCTGCTGCACGCCGCGTACGAGGAGGTGGCGCAGCGGTGAAGGTCCGTGTGCTGAACGGGCCGAACCTCGGGCGGCTGGGCACCCGTGAGCCCGACGTGTACGGCGCGAGCACCTACGCCGACCTCGTGGCACTCTGCGAGTCGACCGGCCGGGAGCTCGGCCTCGACGTCACGGTGCGGCAGACCGACGCCGAGCACGAGCTGCTCGGCTGGCTGCACGCCGCCGCGGACGAGGGTGCCGCGGTGGTGCTCAACCCGGCGGCGTGGTCGCACTACTCGTACGCCGTCCGCGACGCCTGCGCGATGCTGCGCGGCCCGCTGATCGAGGTACACATCTCCAACATTCACAGTCGCGAGGAGTTCCGGCACCACTCGGTGGTGTCCGCGGTGGCGACCGGGGTGATCTGCGGGCTGGGCCTCGACGGGTACCGCCTGGCCCTGCAGCACCTGGCCACCAGCGCCACCACCCGCTGACGCACTGCCCCGTCCCCGGCCCCGCGCCCCCGGCCCTGCGGCGCCCGGCTCCTGCGGGCTGGCCGCTGTCCACGTCACGGCCGGCATTTCACGCACCGCAACCACCGTGCGTCTTCACGTTGAGTGACGATCCCTGTGCTGTCCTGTGCCGTGCTTCGCTCCCTTTGCTCTGCACCCCTATCCGCACCGCCCCGATGACCTGGTGCTCAGCCGGGTGGGGGCGGCCGTGGGTGGTCGATGGGCGCTCACCGTCCGCTACGGGCGCGTCCGTGGGTGCAGAGCAAAGGGGGCGGCGGGTGGTGCTAGGTGGCGCGCGGTGGGGCACGTGGGGTGACGTTGATCACGGGGTGTGGGGCGGGGTCGGGCTGGGTTCGGCGGGCCGGGGACCGCGAGGGCAGCGGCGGGACGGGTGGAGCGAGGCCCTGCCCTGGTGGGACTAGTAGACTTCCCAGGTCTGTCCGCCAATTGATGATCAAGGCAGGAAATGGCCACCACCAACGACCTGAAGAACGGCCTGGTACTCAACCTCGACGGGGGGCTCTGGTCCGTTGTCGAGTTCCAGCACGTCAAGCCTGGTAAGGGTGGTGCTTTCGTGCGCACCACGCTGAAGAACGTGCTCTCCGGCAAGGTGGTCGACAAGACCTTCAACGCGGGCACCAAGGTCGAGACGGCGACCGTCGACAAGCGCACGATGCAGTACCTCTACGCCGATGGCGAGGACTACGTCTTCATGGACCTGGAGACGTACGACCAGATCACCGTCCCGGGCGGCACCGTCGGCGAGGCGGCCAACTACCTGCTGCCCGAGGCCGAGGCGACCGTCGCCACCCACGAGAGCGTTCCGCTGTACATCGAGCTGCCGACCAGCGTCGTGCTCGAGGTCACCTACACCGAGCCGGGTCTGCAGGGCGACCGCTCCACGGGCGGCAACAAGCCGGCCACCGTCGAAACCGGGGCGACCGTCCAGGTGCCGCTGTTCATCACCACCGGCGAGAAGATCAAGGTCGACACTCGGGACGGCCGTTACCTCGGCCGCGCCTGATGGCCGAGGGTCCCAAGCAGCAGATGCCGGCGCGCCGCAAGGCGCGTAAGCGGGCACTGGACGTGCTCTTCGAGGCCGACCTGCGCGACCGCCCGCCCGTGGAGGTGCTGGCCGGCTACCTCGAGCGCATCGAGCGGCCACACCCGGAGCACCTGGGTTACGCAGTGGGGCTGGTCGAGGGGGTCGCCGACCACCTCGACCGGATCGATGAGGTGATCGCCAGCTACGCCGAGGGTTGGACGCTCGAGCGGATGCCCGCGGTCGACCGCAACCTCGCCCGGATCGCCGTCTACGAGTTGCTCTACCTCGACGAGATCGACGACGCCGTGGCGATCAGCGAGGCCGTCGAGCTGGCCCGGCAGATGTCGACGGACGACTCCCCGCGCTTCCTCAACGGGGTGCTCGGCCGGATCGCGGAGTACGCCACCCGCTGAACGACTCCCGGCCGAACGGTTCGCACGGACCGTTCGGGCCGGGATGCCGTACGGGCCCCACCGGGCACCCGCCCGGCACGACCCCCCGGAATCCGGCACGGACTGGCGGAACAGCGTGCAACGCCGCACCGGACAGCGGAACAGAAAGGGGCCCGGGCGGTCGGCCCGGGGCCGTTGTGGTGGTGAGGGGGTCAGGGGGGGGAGAACGCCCCGGGGGGGGGGGCGGGGCCGCCG
>NZ_JBEXFP010000060.1:28078-38105 GCF_040606825.1 Micromonospora sp. NPDC005367
GGTTATGCGGGCCGGGTCTGGCTCACCGGCGTCCCCCGCCGCACCGTACCGGGTACCTCACCGGCCCGGTGCCTGCCGGCCGGGCCCCTTTCTGCTGGTCAGGCGATCAGGAGGCGAAGAACGCCCGGGGGTCGGCGACGAGCACGCCGTGCTCGGTGAGCCGCTCGATCAGACCGGACGGCGAGGCGTCGTAGACGATCGCCAGTGCGCGCAGGTCGTCGGCGCGGATCGAGAGCACCCGCCCGTTGTAGTCGCCGCGCTGCTGCTGGATGGCGCGCGCGTAGCGGGCGACGTAGGCCAGGTCCTCCGAGGCCTCGTCGTAGAGCCGCTCCAGGTCCAGCACGATCTTGCTGGTGGGCTCGTGACGGACTCCGCTGCCGTCGGGCAGCAGTTCGGACACCGGCACGCGGTAGAAGTCGGCCAGTTCGGCCAGGCGGGACACCGTGACGGCCCGGTCACCGCGCTCGTACGAGCCGACCACCACGGCCTTCCACCGCCCGTTCGACTTCTCCTCCACCCCCTGCAGGGACAGCCCCTGCTGCTGGCGGATCGAGCGCAGGCGGGCGCCCAGAGATTTGGCGTATTCAGAGGGCATTCGGACACTCCCAGTGCTGCGGGGGTTCTCCCAGCGATTCGCTACGGAGCGTGACGGTACGGGGATTGCGACACCTGGTCAAGTGTTCGTGACCTTACCGTTGGGGAGCGTGCGGGAAGTCTTCGCCGTTCCGCCACACTGACCCGGTGGTCAGTGGGTGGCGGTGGCCGGCCCGGTGACCACTGGTAACGTGGCGTGAAGCCTTCGCGTGGGCCGTCCGCGGCCCGCGGCGGAGGCGTCCGACATCCTTTAACGACCCGTCCCGTGAGGCGGGGAAGGAGGTCTGCCGTGGCCTGCCCACCGGCTGCCGAATCACCACCTGCGCGGCAACCCTCGGTGAAGGTGATCCTCGCCAGCGCCGACGTCCAGCGCGTGGTCGACCGCATCGCCCACCAGATCCTGGAGAAGACCCAGGGCGCCGCTGACACCGTCCTGCTCGGCATTCCCACCCGGGGCGCCCCGCTCGCACGACGGCTCGCCGCCCGGATCAGCACCTTCGAAGACGTGGCCGTCCCGGTCGGTGTGCTCGACATCACTCTCTACCGCGACGATCTGCGCCGGCACGCCACCCGCGCGATCGGCCCCACCCAGCTGCCGCCCGGCGGCATCGACGGCAAGCGGGTCATCCTCGTCGACGACGTGCTCTTCTCCGGCCGGACGGTCCGGGCCGCGCTCGACGCGCTCAACGACGTGGGCCGCCCGGCCTCGGTGCAGCTCGCCGTCCTGGTCGACCGGGGCCACCGGGAGCTGCCCATCCGCGCCGACTACGTGGGCAAGAACATCCCGACCTCACTGGCCGAGAGCGTCAAGGTGACGCTCGCCGAGACCGACGGCACGGACGGGGTCAAGCTCTACGGAGGTACCAGCTCATGATCCGGCACCTGCTCTCCGGCGCCGACCTGGACGCCGCCACCGCCACCCGGATCCTGGACACCGCCGCCGAGATGGCCACGGTCGCCGGCCGCGAGGTCAAGAAGCTGCCCGCGCTGCGTGGGCGGACGGTGGTGAACCTTTTCTACGAGGACTCCACCCGGACCCGGATCTCGTTCGAGGCGGCCGCGAAGCGGCTCAGCGCCGACGTGATCAACTTTTCCGCCAAGGGCTCCAGCGTCGCCAAGGGGGAGAGCCTGAAGGACACGGCGCTCACCCTCCAGGCGATGGGCGCCGACGCGGTGGTCGTCCGGCACCCCGCCTCCGGTGCGCCGCACCGGCTGGCCGAGTGGGTCGACGGCTCGGTGGTCAACGCCGGCGACGGCACCCACGAGCACCCCACCCAGGCGCTGCTCGACGCGTACACCATGCGCTCGCGGCTGGGGCGGCTCGCCGGGCTGTCCGTGACCGTCGTCGGCGACGTGCTGCACAGCCGGGTGGCCCGCTCCAACGTGCTGCTGCTCTCCACCCTCGGTGCGAAGGTGACCCTGGTCGGTCCGCCCACGCTGATCCCGGTCGACTGGGCGACCCGGGCGACCGCGGCGAACACCTCGGGCGCAGGCGCGGCCCAGGCGCCCGACATCACCGTCTGCTACGACCTCGACGCGGTGCTGCCGACGTCGGACGTGGTGATGATGCTGCGGGTGCAGCGGGAGCGGATGACCGACTCCTACTTCCCCTCCGCCCGCGAGTACGCCCGCCGGTACGGGCTGGACGGGCAGCGGATGCGGCGGCTGCCCGAACACGCGATCGTCATGCACCCCGGACCGATGAACCGGGGCATGGAGATCACGCCCGAGGTGGCCGACTCGGCCCGCTCCACCATCGTCGAACAGGTCACCAACGGGGTCTCCGTCCGGATGGCCGTCCTCTATCTGTTGCTCGGGGGGAACAACGCATGACCGCGTACCTCATCAAGGGGGTCAGCCTGCTCGGCGCCGCGCCGACCGATCTGCTGATCCGCGACGGCGTGGTCGCCGAGACCGGCGCCGACCTGGCCGCCGACGGTGCCACCGTGATCGACGCCGCCGGCCTGGTCGCCCTGCCCGGCCTGGTCGACCTGCACACCCACCTGCGCGAGCCCGGACGCGAGGACGCGGAGACGGTCGAGTCCGGCGCCCGCGCGGCGGCGCTCGGCGGGTATACGGCGGTCTGCGCGATGGCGAACACCTCCCCGGTCGCCGACACCGCCGGCGTCGTCGAGCAGGTCTGGCGGCTCGGCCGTGAGGCCGGCCTGGTCGACGTGCAGCCGATCGGCGCGGTCACCGTCGGGCTGGCCGGCGAGCGGCTGGCCGAGCTGGGCGCCATGGCCGACTCCGCGGCCCGGGTGCGGATCTTCTCCGACGACGGGCACTGCGTGGCCGACCCGCGGCTGATGCGCCGCGCGTTGGAGTACGTGAAGGCGTTCGACGGGGTCATCGCCCAGCACGCCGAGGAGCCGCGCCTCACCGAGGGCGCGCAGATGCACGAGGGCGCGGTCTCGACGCGCCTCGGGCTCACCGGCTGGCCGGCCGTGGCCGAGGAGGCGATCATCGCGCGCGACGTGCTCCTCGCCGAGCACGTCGGCAGCCGCCTGCACGTCTGCCACGTCTCCACCGCCGGCAGCGTGGAGGTGCTGCGCCAGGCCAAGGCCCGCGGCGTACGGGTCACCGCCGAGGTGACCCCGCACCATCTGCTGCTCACCGACGTCCGGGCCGAGACGTACGACCCGGTCTACAAGGTCAACCCGCCGCTGCGCACCGACGAGGACGTCACCGCGCTGCGCGCCGCGCTGGTGGACGGCGTGATCGACATCGTCGCCACCGACCACGCGCCGCACGCGGTGGAGGACAAGGAGTGCGAGTGGGCGTACGCCCGACCGGGCATGCTCGGCCTGGAGACGGCGCTGTCGATCGCGCTGGAGGTGCTCGGCCCCCGCTGGGACCTGATCGCCGAGCGCATGTCCCGCACCCCGGCCCGGATCGCCGGGCTGGAATCCCACGGGCTCGACCCGGCACCCGGTGTGCCGGCCAACCTCACCCTGGTCGACCCGGCGGCGCGCCGTGTGGTCGAGCCCGGTGAGCTGGCCAGTCTGAGCCGCAACACCCCGTACGCCGGCATGTCGCTGCCGGGTCGCGTCGTGGCGACCTTCCTGCGCGGTGAGCCGACGGTTCTGGACGGAAAGGCTGTCAAATGATCCGAGCGAGGAGTGCAGCGGAGCGGAGCCCCGCAGTCCGGATCGAAGGGAATGCGGCATGGTGAAGCGCAGGCCGGCGATCCTGGTTCTCGAGGATGGGCGGACGTTCCACGGCGAGGCGTACGGCAGCGTCGGGGAGACCTTCGGCGAGGCGGTCTTCAACACCGGCATGACCGGCTACCAGGAGACCCTCACCGACCCCTCCTACCACCGTCAGGTGGTGGTGCAGACGGCGCCGCACATCGGCAACACCGGGGTCAACGGTGAGGACGACGAGTCGTCCCGGATCTGGGTCGCCGGGTACGTGGTGCGTGACCCGGCGCGGATCGGCTCCAACTGGCGGGCCAGTGGCGGGCTGGAGGACCGGCTCGCCGCCGAGGGCGTGGTCGGTATCGCGGGGGTGGACACCCGGGCGCTGACCCGGCACCTGCGCGAGCGCGGAGCGATGCGGGTCGGCATCTCCAGCGTCGAGGAGGATCCGCGGGCCCTGCTGGCCCGGGTCCGCCAGGCTCCGGAGATGGTCGGCGCGGACCTCTCCGCCGAGGTGACCACCGCCGAGCGGTACGTGGTGCAGGCCGAGGGCGAGCACCGGTTCACGGTCGCCGCGCTGGACCTCGGCATCAAGCGCAACGTGCCGCGCCGGCTGGCGGCCCGCGGGGTCACCACGCACGTGCTGCCCGCCGCGTCGACGATCGACGAGCTGCTCGCGACCGGGGCGGACGCGGTCTTCTTCTCGCCCGGGCCGGGTGACCCGGCGACCGCCGACGGTCCGGTGGCGCTGGCCCGCGAGGTGTTGAGCCGGCGGATCCCGCTCTTCGGCATCTGCTTCGGCAGCCAGATCCTCGGCCGGGCGCTCGGCTTCGGCACCTACAAGCTCGGTTACGGCCACCGGGGCATCAACCAGCCGGTGCTGGACCGGTCGACCGGCAAGGTGGAGGTGACCAGCCACAACCACGGCTTCGCGGTCGCCTGGCCGGGCCGCGAACAGGAGCTCAGCGCGGTGCAGGTACCCGGAGCCGGGCCTGGCGCGGTGGTCCCCGACCAGGTGATCGACACCGAGTTCGGCGGCGTCGAGGTCTCGCACGTCTGCCTCAACGACAACGTGGTCGAGGGGCTGCGGGCCAAGGACGTGCCCGCGTTCACGGTGCAGTACCACCCGGAGGCGGCGGCGGGTCCGCACGACGCGGACTACCTCTTCGACCGCTTCGCCGAGTTGATCGAGGGCCGTGCCCTCGACCGGCGGCGCAGCGAGGGCCGTGCCCTCGACCGGCGACGCAGCGAGGGCCGTGGCCTCTACTCGAACCACAGCGAAGGCGGAAACTGATGCCCAAGCGGAGCGACCTGAAGCACATCCTGGTCATCGGCTCGGGGCCGATCGTGATCGGGCAGGCCTGCGAGTTCGACTACTCCGGCACCCAGGCGTGCCGGGTGCTGCGCAGCGAGGGGATCCGGGTCAGCCTGGTCAACTCGAACCCGGCCACGATCATGACCGACCCGGAGTTCGCCGACGCCACGTACGTCGAGCCGATCACCCCGGAGTTCGTCGAGCTGGTCATCGCCAAGGAGCGTCCGGACGCGATCCTGCCGACCCTGGGCGGGCAGACCGCGCTGAACACCGCGGTCGCCCTGCACGAGGCCGGGGTGCTGGAGAAGTACGGCGTTGAGCTGATCGGCGCCAACATCGACGCGATCAACCGCGGCGAGGACCGGCAGCTGTTCAAGGACATCGTGGCGAAGGCGGGTGCCCGCCTCGGCTACCCGGACCCGTCGGCGCTGGTACCGCGCTCGCGGGTCTGCCACTCCATGGACGACGTCCGGGAGACCGTCGCCGAGCTGGGCCTGCCCGTGGTGATCCGGCCGTCGTTCACGATGGGCGGCCTCGGCTCCGGCATGGCGCACACGCAGGAGGACCTGGAACGCATCGCGGGTGACGGCCTGGCCGCGAGCCCGGTGCACGAGGTGCTCATCGAGGAGAGCGTGCTCGGCTGGAAGGAGTACGAGCTCGAACTCATGCGCGACCGCCACGACAACGTGGTGGTGGTCTGCTCGATCGAGAACGTCGACCCGATGGGTGTGCACACCGGCGACAGCGTCACCGTGGCCCCGGCCATGACGCTCACCGACCGTGAGTACCAGCGCCTGCGTGACCTCGGCATCGCCGTGCTGCGCGAGGTCGGGGTGGACACCGGCGGCTGCAACATCCAGTTCGCGGTGAACCCGGCCGACGGGCGGATCGTGGTCATCGAGATGAACCCCCGGGTGTCGCGCTCCTCGGCGCTGGCGTCCAAGGCGACCGGCTTCCCGATCGCGAAGATCGCCGCGAAGCTGGCCATCGGCTACACCCTGGACGAGATCCCCAACGACATCACGCTGAAGACCCCGGCGGCGTTCGAGCCGACGCTGGACTACGTGGTCGTGAAGATCCCGCGATTCGCGTTCGAGAAGTTCCCGGGCGCGGACGCGGAGCTGACCACCACCATGAAGTCGGTGGGCGAGGCGATGAGCCTCGGGCGTAACTTCACCGAGGCGCTGAACAAGGCGATGCGCTCGATGGAGACCAGGGCGGGCGGCTTCTGGAGTGTGCCGGACCCGGTGGGAGCCACCAAGGAGAACACCCTCGCCGCGCTGCGTACGCCGCACGACGGGCGGCTCTACACCGTCGAGCGGGCACTACGGCTGGGCGCCTCGATCGCCGAGGTGGCCGCCGCGTCCGGCGGGATCGACCCGTGGTTCCTGGACCAGATCGCCGGCCTGGTCGAGCTGCGCGCGGAGATCGTGGCGGCGCCGGTGCTCGACGCCGAGCTGCTGCGCCGCGCGAAGCGGGCCGGCCTCTCCGACCGGCAACTGGCCGCACTGCGTCCGGAGCTGGCCGCCGAGGACGGGGTACGGACGCTGCGGCACCGGCTCGGCATCCGGCCGGTGTACAAGACCGTGGACACCTGCGCGGCCGAGTTCGAGGCGACCACGCCGTACCACTACTCGTCGTACGACCTGGAGACCGAGGTGGTCGGGTCGACGCGGCCCAAGGTGCTGATCCTCGGCTCCGGACCGAACCGGATCGGGCAGGGCATCGAGTTCGACTACTCCTGCGTGCACGCGGTCCAGGCGCTGCGTGCCGCCCCGGCGGGTGGCGCCGGCACCGGCGGCTACGAGACCGTGATGGTCAACTGCAACCCGGAGACCGTCTCCACCGACTACGACACCGCCGACCGGCTCTACTTCGAGCCGCTCACCTTCGAGGACGTGCTGGAGGTCTGGCACGCGGAGGACACCTCCGGCAAGGCGGCCGGCGGGCCGGGTGTGGTCGGCGTGATCGTGCAGCTGGGCGGGCAGACCCCGCTGGGGCTGGCGCAGCGGCTCAAGGACGCCGGAGTTCCCGTGGTGGGCACCTCCCCGGAGTCGATCCACCTGGCCGAGGAGCGGGGGGCCTTCGGCGCCCTGCTGACCCGGGCCGGGCTGCGCGCGCCGTCGTACGGCATGGCGACCTCGTACGACGAGGCGAAGGCGATCGCCGACGAGATCGGTTACCCGGTGCTGGTCCGCCCGTCCTACGTGCTCGGCGGACGCGGCATGGAGATCGTCTACGACGACGCGACGCTGCGCGGCTACATCGGACGGGCCACCGACATCTCACCGGACCATCCGGTGCTGGTGGACCGGTTCCTCGACGACGCCGTCGAGATCGACGTGGACGCGCTCTGCGACGCCGACGGCGAGGTCTACCTCGGCGGCGTCATGGAGCACATCGAGGAGGCCGGTATCCACTCCGGAGACTCGTCCTGCACCCTGCCGCCGATCACCCTGGCCGGCTCGCACCTGGCCGAGGTCCGCCGGTACACGGAGTCGATCGCCCGGGGCATCGGCGTACGCGGCCTGCTGAACGTGCAGTACGCGCTCAAGGATGACGTGCTCTACGTGCTTGAGGCGAACCCGCGGGCCTCGCGTACCGTCCCGTTCGTCTCGAAGGCGACCGCCGTGCCGCTGGCGAAGGCGGCGGCCCGGATCGCGCTCGGCGCGACGATCGCCGAGTTGCGTGCCGAGGGGCTGCTCCCGGCGACGGGGGACGGCGGCACGATGCCGGCGGACGCCCCGATCGCGGTGAAGGAGGCGGTGCTGCCGTTCAAGCGGTTCCGTACGCCCACCGGCAAGGGCATCGACTCGCTGCTCGGCCCGGAGATGAAGTCCACCGGCGAGGTGATGGGCATCGACACGAACTTCGGTCACGCCTTCGCCAAGTCGCAGTCGGCCGCGTACGGCTCGCTGCCGACCGGGGGCCGGATCTTCGTGTCGGTGGCCAACCGGGACAAGCGCGCCATGATCTTCCCGATCAAGCGGTTGGCCGATCTGGGCTTCGAGATCGTCGCCACCACCGGCACCGCCGAGGTGCTGCGCCGCCACGGCATCGCGTGCGAACAGATCCGCAAGCACTACGAGGCGGGCGAGGGCGAGGACGCGGTCTCGATGATCCTCGGCGGTGACGTGGCCCTGGTGTTGAACACCCCGCAGGGCTCCGGTGCGAGTGCCCGTTCCGACGGCTACGAGATCCGCAGCGCGGCGGTCACCGGGGACATCCCGTGCATCACCACGGTGCCCGGCGCGGCGGCCGCGGTGATGGGCATCGAGGCCCGCATCCGGGGCGACATGCGGGTCCGTCCGCTCCAGGAGTTGCACGCCGCCCTGCGGGCGGCCCAGTGACCCCCGCCCACATCGCCCCCGCCGCCCGGGCCCGGCCAGGCGCGTTGATCATGAGATTGTTGACGCGACACGCCGGGCCGGCGGGCGACAGCTTCATGATCGGCCGGTTTCCGGGTGGTCGGGCATGGTGATGTTCGAGCGCGTCGTACGGCCCGTGCTGTTCCGGATCGGGGGCGGGGACGCCGAGGCCGCGCACGAGTGGACGCTACGCCGGCTGGCCGTGGTGTCCCGCCGGCCGGCGTTGCTGGCGGCGATGCGGGCCCGCTACGCGGCGCGTGCCCCGCGCACCGTGTTCGGGGTGGAGTTCCCCAACCCGGTCGGCCTGGCCGCCGGGATGGACAAGGACGGTGTGGCGCTGCCCGCGTGGCCGGCGCTGGGGTTCGGCTTCGTCGAGGTCGGCACGGTGACGTCCCACGGCCAGCCGGGCAACCCGCGGCCCCGGCTGTTCCGGCTGCGCGACAGCGAGGCGATCGTGAACCGGATGGGCTTCAACAACTCCGGGGCGCGTGCTCTGGCGGCCGGTCTGGCGGCGCTGCCCCGGCCGCTCGGCGTGCCGTTGGGGATCTCGCTCGGTAAGTCCAAGGTGACCCCGCTCGACGAGGCGGTCGAGGACTACCTGGCCTCCTACCAGGCGCTGAAAGGGTACGGCGACTACTTCGCGGTCAACGTGTCCTCACCGAACACCCCGGGCCTGCGGTCCCTACAGGACCGGTCTCATCTGGACGCGCTGCTCGCCGCGCTGGTGGGGGAGAAACCGGTGCTCGTGAAGATCGCTCCGGACCTCACCGAACCGGCGATCGCCGAACTGCTGGAGGTCTGCCTCGCACGGGGCGCCGCCGGGGTGATCGCCACCAACACCACTCTCGCTCGGGGCGGTCTGGCCGACGCCGACCGGGCACGAGGCGCGGAGACCGGCGGTCTCTCCGGGCGGCCGCTCGGGGCGCGGGCCCGGGAGGTGGTCTCCTTCGTGCACCGCGAGACGGACGGACGGTTGCCGGTGATCGGGGTCGGGGGTGTCCTCGACCCGGACGACGCGGCGCGGATGTTCGACGCCGGCGCCAGTCTGGTCCAGCTCTACACCGGCTTCATCTACCGGGGCCCGGCCCTGGTCCGTGCCGCGGTGCGCGCGGCGACACCGGCGCGACTGCCGGCTCGATGAGCGCGGGCGCGACGCCGGTGCCCCGCCGGGCAACCCCCGGACGCCGGCTCGCGCCGTACGTTGCCCGGCTCGCGCCGTACGTTGCCCGGCTCGCGCCGTACGTTGCCCGGCTCGCGCCGTACGTTGCCCGGCTCGCGCCCCGCCGGGGTTGGCCGGTGCGGGGTACGGGTCGGCTCGCGTCCAGCGGGCCCACGCCGGGCACGAACCGTCTCGCGCCCAGCGGAGGCCGGACCGCGGGCGCGGGTCGGTCCACGCGGCGGCCGGCCCGTGATCACCGCCGTGCCGACCGGCGTCACACCGGATGGGCGGTCGGTCGGCGGAGCCGTTGCCGACCGCACCAGGATCGTCGTACGCCGTGCCCCGGCGGCTCGCCCTCCGGAAGCACGCCCACGGCGCGTACGACCCACGGCGATGCCCGGGACGGGCGCGGCCGGGTTTCTGCCGACCAGCTCGCCCGCGTCGCCCGGCGGTC
>NZ_JBEXFP010000061.1:0-36543 GCF_040606825.1 Micromonospora sp. NPDC005367
CGATCCGCTCGGCGGCACGGGGCCGGGGGTCGCCGTCAGCCCTCGCTGGTGCCGTTGTGCGCCGGCAGTGCGGTCGCCGCCGCGTCCGGCGCGGAGGCGAGCACCCTCGCCTGCTGCGGCCAGGTGGCCAGGCCGGGCGCGGCTCGCAGGCCGGCGCCCCGGATGAGCTCGCGCAGCGCGGTCTCGTCGAGGTCGGCCAGCTGCTGGTAGGTGCGGACACCGGCGGCCTGCAGCGCGGCGGCCATCTTCGGGCCGATGCCCTGGATCCGGCGGAAGTCGTCCACCTCGACCGAGGTCGCGGCCACCGGGCGGACCGGCGGGGTGGCGACCAAGGACCGCCGGGCCGCCTCGGCCGGCGCCTCGGCACGGGCCTCGTCCTCGGCCTCTTCGGTGGCGACCGGGCCGTCCGTCGCCGGCCCGCCCGCGGGCGCGGCCTCGTCCGGCGTCGCCTCGGCCCGCGTGTCCACGGCCGGCTCGACGTCGGCGGACGCCTCGGGCGCCGCATCGGCGTCGGTGGAGGTCTGGGGAGCCGGATCGACGTGCGTCCGCGTGTCCTCCTCGGAGTCGGTCGCGGGCACGAGAACACCGAACGGCTCGGCCGCGAAGGACGCGGTGAAGCCCGTCTCGGTCCGCGGCGTCGTGGCGGGGACCGGTTCCTCGGCGACGGTCGAACCCGTCACCGGCTCGGACTCGGCGGTGACCGCCGCCGGTTCGAGGAGATCGCTCGCTCCGGCGGCGTCGAGCCGCTCGGCCTCGGGCGCGGAACGGGGTGCGACGACGGGCGCCGGACCGTCGGTCAGCGCCATGTCAGCCGGGTCGACGTCGGACGCCGGGTCGACGTCGGACGTCGGTGCGGCGTCGGTCGTCGCCGCGAGCGCCGTGTCGCCCGGCACCACGGTGTCGTTCGGCCGCGCGAGCGAATCAGTGGTCGTCTCGTCGGCGACTTCGCTCGGCGCCGGGTCGATCGTCGCCGCCGCCGGTCCGGGGTCGGTGACCGCGGCCGGCGCCGGGGTGGCGAGCACGGCCGCCGGGGCGATCGCTCCACCGTCCACGGTGGCCTTCTCGGACTCTTGTGCGTCGCGCCGGCCGCGCAGGACCCAGCCGCCTGCCACGCCGAGCAGCAGAGCCAGGATCACTGTCAGCGAGTGCCCGAAGGACCACGCCACGGCAGACCTCCCTCTCACCTCGTCGATAAATAACGTGGGAAAACCCGCCGCAGCTTCGCATACGCGCGGCCGGGGCGCTCGGGAGGCTCGGGGTCGTACCGTAACGGCGCATCCGTCCGCTACCAGGGGTGTGCGGGGCGTGACTCAGGGTGCCGGTCACGACGGCGACGACCCCGGCGCACCGCGGCGCCGGGGTCGTTTAGGTGGTGGATTCAGTCCTCCTCGCCCCGGTAGGTGTAGAAGTCGTCCACGAAGTTGCGTCGTAGCCGGGGCACCCGGCTGGTGACGCCGAAGTAGCCCCGCGCACCGAGCAGCGCGAGCCGGCCGACGACGGGCTTGTACATCCGGTCGTTCCCATTGGTGCCGCTGCGGTTGAGCGAGTCGGCGACCCGGGCGAACCCGTACGGCAGCATCTCCGTCTCGTAGTCCGCGACCGCCTGGAGCAGGGTCTTCTCACCGGCCGCCGCGAGGCGCAGTTGTCGGCAGAGCAGGACGGCGTCGCGCAGCGCGGTGTTCGCGCCCACCCCGCGGCCCGGGGTCATGGTGTGGATGGCGTCGCCGAGCAGCGTCACCGTGCTGCTCTTCCACGGCGGCACCGGCTCGGAGGTGGTGACCCGGATCGGTAGCACGCTGGCCGGGTCGCCGCGCATCAACAGCTCACGCAGGTTCGGGTGCCAGTTCCCGGTGAGGTCGAGCGCGACCTGTACGAGTTCGTCGCCGCGGCGTTGCATCACGTCGTGCGGGAACCGGCGTGCGGTGCTCCAGACGACGAGGTTGATGTTGTCGCGGGTGGGGTCGTGCGCAGTGCCGGGCCACCGGGACAGCAGAGCCGCGTCGGCCTCGCTCACCCCGGGCTTCAGGCGGCCCTCGGCGTCCCACTTGAAATCCATCACGTGCAGCACACCCATCATCCCGCCGGTGCCGAAGATCAGCGAGATGCCGCGTTGGAGCCGCTCCGGCAGGAGCGAGCGGGTGTGCTCGGTGAGCGGGATCCGGGTCGCGATGTTGATCGTTCCGGCGTCGCGGGTCACCGCGTGCGGCAGGTACTGCCGGCGGACCGCGGAGTGGGTGCCGTCCGCGGCGACGAGCAGGTCCCCGCTCGCGCTGCTCCCGTCGGCGAAGTGCGCGGTGACCGTACCGTCGTCACGTTGTTCGTAGTGGGTGAAGGTCCTGTCGAAGTGGACGACGTCCTCCATGCCGGTGAGCAGGACCTGGCGCAGCGTCATCCGGGCCACCGACCGTTCGGTGTCGACCGGATGGGTGTCCGGGCGCAGCTCGAACGAGGCGGTCCGTCGCATCCGCTGGGTGACGACGTTGAACCAGCGCGGCGAGCGGGCGCAGGTGGCCAGGTAGATGTCGAACAGTTCCGGTGACAGGCACTCGCGCAGCGCTCGGCTGCCGGTCGGGCCGATACCGACCCGGTAGCCGAGCAGTCCCTCACCCCGGGTGCGGTACCGCTCGTAGACGGCGACGCTGATCCCGGCGCGCCGCAGCCCGTGCGCCAGGCACAGGCCGCCGGTGCCCGCGCCGATGATGAGCACGTGCGGCGCTGAGGTGGACATGGCTGCCCTCAGCCGGCCGCACGCGGCGCGGGCGCGGCCGCGGTGGCGGCGTCCCACCGGTAGAAGCAGCCGGCGATCGCGTCCCGAGGGGAACGCCAGGTGGGCAGGTACGGCGAGGTGTGCGCCGAGAGCCGCTCGTTGACCTGCCGGAAGAGCGGATGGTTACGCGCCTCGCTCAACGCCTCCGGGGCGACGTCGGCGGTCTCCATCAGGTGCACGAAGACGTCGTGCAGGCAGTACAGCGACCGGTGCGTGACGCCGGTGAGGCCGGGCAGCTCGGTGGCGTCGGACTCGGTGAAGATCTGCGCCACCCGGCCCTCCGCGCCGGGGGCAATCCTGCTCACGATCAGTAGACGGCTCATCGGACCCCTTCCGCAGGTGGCCCCCGTCGGAGGCCTCGGGACTGTCGTGCGGCCCACGGTGCCGCCCGGCCTGTCACCTGTCCGTCACGCGTTGCGCCGCGTCGGTGACGCCGGACGGGCCGGTCCGCCCGGCGCGCGGCCCGGGTGGCCGGGGGAGCGGCGCGGTGCGGCGCCGCCCTCGCGGGTCGCGCGGCGGATCGGCGCGAGCGTGTCGTCGAGCAGCGCGCACATCGCCGCCGAGGGCTCCAGCCGCAGCTCGCGCCGGAGCAGGTCCCGGTACACGTAGAAGGCGTGCACCGCCTCGAAGGCGTTGCCCTCGGCGAGGTGGATGCGCACCACGAGCCGGTGCGGTGTCTCGCGCAGCGGCTCGGCGGCCATCGCCTCCAACGCCGCGTCCAGGGCTTCGCCGTGCCGGCCCGCCGCCAGGTGCTGGCCGGCCACCTGCTCCAGCATGTGCAGGCGGAGCTGCCGCAGCCGCTCGCGCTCCAGCAGCACCCAGTCGTCGTACCAGCCGGGGAGCAGGTCGTGCCGGCCGGCCGTGAGGGCCCCGCTCGCGTCGCGGGGATCGTCGCCGTCGCGTACCCGGCTGGCGGTGCCGACCAGTTCGTCGACGTCGAGCCGGACGGACGGGGCCAGCCGTACGGTGTCCGCGCTGACCGTGAGGGGACAGTACGGGTCCTGTCGCAGCCGCCACAGCGCGGTCCGCAGCGATGACAGCGCCCGTTCCTCGGCGGCGTCGGGCCAGAGCAGGCCGGCCAGCTGCGAGCGGGTCGCGCCGGGGCGCAGCCCGATCAGTGCGATGACCCGTTGCAGACCGCGGGGCACCACCACCGGCGTGTCACCGTGCAGCAGTTGGAAGCCGCCGAGCAGGTGCAGCGAGACGCCGGCGCCGGGACGATTCCCGGTCAACGGCACGGACGGATCAGCGGCCACGGCGGCACCCCCTGCGGAACGCTCGTTCCGGCTGTCTGCTGTGTCCCCCGGCGCGGCTGCCCGTGACACCGCTGTCGTCGCTTCGCCGAGGCCGCGGCGTCGCGGCGGGCCGCCGGGCTGACCGTGACGAAGATTATCAATAATCGTCACTCTGGGTCAACACGATGATGTCGGTGCAGATCGTTGCCTAGCAACCGCGAGACCGGCTCTGAACTGCGAATATCTGCTACCGAGGAGGACTCAGGAAAGCCGACGCATGGGTCCTGCACAGTTTGCGTCAACGCAGCGTCACCAGAGGGGGCTGCTGCGGAGCCCTTCGCGGTGACGCCCTCGTGACGAGTCCTGACGCATCGTGGCGGCAGTCGTCCGGCTCGACCGGCGCCGCCGTGCACGCCCGGCGGACGCCTCGATGGGAGGCCCGTCCATGGATCGATCGCTGATCGTCGCGAAGGTGGTCCCGACCGCGGAGGCGCAGGTCGCCCAGATATTCGCCGACTCAGACGCCACGGAGCTGCCGCACCTGGCCGGGGTGCGGCACCGGTCGCTGTACCGGTTGCACGACCTGTACGTGCACCTGCTCGAGACCGAACTGGCCGGCGACACCGCGGTGCAGGCCGCCCGGGGCCACCCGGAGTTCGACCGGGTCAGCGCCCGACTGCGGCCGTACATCACGCCGTACTCGCCGACCTGGCGTTCGCCCCGCGACGCGATGGCGCACTGCTTCTACCGCTTCGACGCGGCCGCACCGGTCGGGCGGCAGCCGTGACCGCCACCGCGCCGCGCGAGGAGCAGCTCTGGTCGCGCTGCGCCGGCTGCGCCACCCTGCTCTACCGCAAGCGGCTGCGTCGCAACCTGGACGTCTGCCCGGAGTGCGGGGCGCACGCCCGGCTCGGCGCGCCGGACCGGCTGCGGCAGTTGGTGGACCCGGACTCGTTCCGGCCGCTGCCCGACAGCCCCGCCGACGTGGACCCGATCGACTTCGTCGACGTGGTGCCGTACGCGCATCGGCTCACCGCGGCCCGGGCCGGCACCGGCCTCGCCGAGGCGGTGCTCTGCGGCACCGCCACCCTCGGCGGTCACCCGGCCGTGCTCGCGGTGATGGACTTCCGTTTCCTCGGCGGCAGCCTCGGCTGCGCCGTCGGCGAGCTGATCACCCGAGCCGCCGAGCGCGCGCTCGACGAGCGGGCGCCGCTGATCCTGGTGACCGCGTCCGGCGGGGCGCGGATGCAGGAGGGTGCGCTGTCGCTGATGCAGATGGCCACCGTCAGCCAGGCCATCGCCGCGCTCCGCGAGGCGGGCCTGCTCACGGTCAGCGTGCTCACCGACCCGACGTACGGCGGAGTGGCGGCCTCGTTCGCCACCAACGCCGACGTCGTCGTCGCCGAGAGCGGCGCCCGGATGGGCTTCGCCGGCCCCCGGGTGATCCGCCAGGTCACCGGCCGGGCGCTGCCCGACGGCTTCCAGACCGCCGACTTCCTGCTCCGGCACGGCCAGGTCGACATGGTGGTGCCGCGTCGGGCCCTGCGGGGGCGGCTGGTGGCACTGCTCGCCGCGGCCCGCGCCGGACGTCCGCACCGGGCCGGTGCCCCGGCGCACCGCCCGCCGGTGCCCCGGCAGCAGCCGCCACACGCCGCCGCCGACGCCACCCCGGCCGAGGTGGCCGACCCCTGGGCGACCGTACGCCTGGCCCGGCACGCGGGCCGGCCGACCACACTGGACTATCTGGAGTCGGCCTTCGACAGCTTCGTCGAGCTGCACGGCGACCGGCTCGGCGGCGACTGCCCGGCCGTGGTCGGCGGACTGGCTCGTCTCGACGGGCGGCCGCTCATGGTGATCGGCCACCAGAAGGGGCACAGCACCGCCGAGCTGGTCACCCGCAACTTCGGCATGGCCAGCCCGGCCGGTCACCGTAAGGCGTTGCGGCTGATGCGGCTGGCCGCACGGCTCGGCCTGCCCGTGGTCACGCTGGTGGACACGCCCGGCGCCGATCCGGGTGTCGGCGCCGAGGAGCAGGGCCAGGCCGCGGCCATCGCGGAGAACATCCTCGCGCTCACCGTGCTCCCCACCCCGGTCGTCGCGGTGATCACCGGCGAGGGAGGCAGTGGCGGCGCGCTCGCCCTGGCGGTGGCCGACCGGGTGTTGATGCTCCAGCACGCGGTCTACTCGGTGATCAGTCCGGAGGGCTGCGCCGCGATCCTCTGGCCGGACCGCTCGGCCGCGCCGCAGGCCGCCCGCGCGCTACGACTGACCGCGCCGGACCTGCACCGGCTCGGCGTGGTGGACGTGATCGTGCCGGAGCCGGCCGCCGCCGCGCACGACGACCCGGACGCCGCGGCCGAGGCGCTGCGCGAGGCGGTGCGGGCCAATCTGCTGCCGCTGCTCGACGTGCCGCCCGCCACCCTCGTACGCGATCGTCGCCGGCGCTTCCGCCGCTTCGGCGCCGCGCGCGCCGGCAGCCGGCCGGGTGTCCGGTGACCGCCGGAGCGACCCGGCCGGAGGCCGCGGCGACTCCCGAGACCGTCGTCGACGGCGCCGACCGGAGAGCCGGCACCGACGCCGTGCTGGCCGGGCTGCGCCGGCACGCCCGGCAACTGGTGGCCGAGCTGGCCGGGCCGGTACGGCGGGTGCGGCTGCGCAGCGGAGAGACCGTGCTGGAGGTGGAGTGGCACGGCGTCGGGGCGGCCGCCCCCGCCGAGGTCGTCGCGGCGCAGGAGCCGGTCCCGGTCGCGCCGTCCACGGCCGATCCTGCCGAGCCGGCCGGGCACACGGTGGTCCGCTCGCCGATCGTCGGCACCTTCTACCGGGCGTCGGAGCCGGGCGCGACTCCGTTCGTGTCCGTCGGCGATCTGGTGCGGCCCGGCCAGGTCGTCGGGATCGTCGAGGCGATGAAGCTCATGAACGAGGTCACCACCGACCGGGGTGGCCGGGTCACCGCCGTGCTGACCGACGACGGCCAGCCGGTGGAGTACGACCAGCCGCTGGTCGCGCTGGAAGCGGCCTGAGGTGGTGTGGGATGTTCGAGAAGGTGCTCATCGCCAACCGTGGTGAGATCGCCGTGCGGGTGCTACGCGCCTGCCGTGAGCTCGGGGTGCGTACGGCGGTGGTCTACTCCGCCGCGGACGCCGACTCCGCGGCCGTACGTCTGGCCGACGAGGCGGTCCGGATCGGGCCGGCACCCAGCCGGCGCAGCTACCTCAACGCCGCCGCCATCGTCGAGGCGGCCCGGCAGGTGGGCGCCCAGGCGGTGCATCCCGGGTACGGGTTCCTCTCCGAGGACGCCGACTTCGCCGAGATCTGCGCGGAGAACGGCCTGACCTTCATCGGCCCCCGCCCGGAGGTGATGGCGGCGCTGGGTGACAAGTCGTCCGCCCGCGCCCTGATGAGCCGGGCCGGGCTGCCGCTGCCGGCGGGCAGCGTCGAGCCGGTGCCCACCGTGGACGTCGCGGTCGAGGTGGCCGAGTCGATCGGCTACCCGGTGATCGTGAAGGCGGCGGCCGGGGGTGGGGGACGGGGTATGACCGTCGTCTGGTCGCCGGCCGACCTGCCCCGGGCCTACGCGAAGACCCGCGCCACCGCGCAGAAGGTCTTCGGCGACGACCGGGTGTACGTCGAGCGGTACCTCACCGACGCCCGGCACGTCGAGGTGCAGGTGCTCTGCGACGCCCACGGCAACGGCGTGCACCTGGGCACGCGGGACTGCTCGGTGCAGCGACGGCACCAGAAGCTCATCGAGGAGGCGCCCGCGCCGGCGCTCTCCGCCGCCACCCTCGACACGATCGCGGAGACCGCGCTGCGTGGCGCGCTCGAGGCCGGTTTCACCGGCGCGGGCACCCTGGAGTTCCTGGTCGACGCCAAGGAACGATTCCACTTCCTTGAGATCAACTGCCGGATCCAGGTGGAGCACCCGGTCACCGAGATGATCACCGGTGTCGATCTGGTGCACGAGCAGCTGCACCTCGCCGCAGGAACGCCGCTGCGCCTGCGACAGCAGGAGATCCGCCTGCACGGGGTGGCGGTCGAGTGCCGGGTCAACGCGGAGGACCCGGACCGCGACTTCGCCCCGACCCCCGGCCGGCTGGAGCGCTTCGTCCCGCCCGGCGGCCCGTTCACCCGCGTCGACACCCACGGGTACCCCGGCTACGTGATCGGCCCGCACTACGACTCGCTGCTGGCCAAGGTGGCGGTCTGGGCGCCCGACCGAGAACTCGCCCTCAACCGGCTCGAACGCGCGCTCGACGAGTTCGACGTCGCCGGCGCGGCCGTACGGACCACCATCCCGTTCGCCCGGCGGGTGCTCGACGACGCGGAGTTCCGCAAGGCCCGCCACAACACCGGTCTGGTCGACCGGCTGCTCACCGCCGACTCACCGGCGACCACATCGGACCCGCCGGCCAGCCCGGTGACCGAGTCCCGCCCGTCGACCGCCACCGACAGCCCGACGTCCGACTGAGGAGAACTGATGACCGTCACCCAAGGCCACCCGCTCACCACCGCGATCACCGACATCCTGGTGGCACACTGCGGGCTGGATCCCGAGGCCGCCGCCCGTACGCCGGCCGCCTCCCTCGAGGAACTGGGACTGGACTCCCTCGCCCTGCTCGAACTGTCCGCGGTGGTCGCCGACCGGTACCGGGTGCAGATTCCCGAGCAGGCCGCGCAGCTCAGCATCCCGGCGGTGGCCGACCTCGTCGCCCGCAAGACGGACAGCTTGAGCCCCCCGGAGCAGGCCGTGCCGGCGCAGCAGCGCGCACAGCAACCGGGGCACACCCAGAACAGCATCGTGATCGCGGCGCCGTTGCCGCTGGTCTGGGAGATCACCAACGACGTGGCGAACTGGACCGAACTGTTCACCGAGTACGCCGTGGTGGAGATCCTGCACCGCGAGGGGAACACGGTGCGGTTCCGGCTCACCATGCACCCGGACGAGAACGACATGTCGTGGAGCTGGGTCAGCGAACGTACCGCGGACCTGACCACGCGGCAGGTGCACGCGCACCGGGTGGAGACCGGACCGTTCGAATACATGCGGATCCACTGGCGCTACACCGAGGAGCCGGAGGGCACCCGGATGACCTGGGTGCAGGACTTCTCGATGAAGCCGACCGCGCCGGTGGACAACGCCGGGATGACCGACCGGATCAACGCCAACAGCCTGGTGCAGCTGGCCGTCATCAAGGAACGGATCGAGCGCCGGGTGCAGACCGGGGAGCTCGCGGCGGCGGGAGACGGCGATGAGTGAGCGGACGGTGGGCCTGGTGGCGGCCCGGGACGTACCGGCCGACCGGCGGCGAGGCGGTGAGCTGCGGGTGCTGCTGGGCCCGCGCACCGTCGGCAGCACCTCCGGCTTCATGGGGGTGGCCCGGCTGGGTCCGGGCGAGCGCATCGCCGAGCACTACCACCCGTACAGCGAGGAGTTCCTCTACGTCGCCCGTGGCGTCATCACCGTGGACCTGGACGACCAGCCGGTGTCGCTGACCGCGGGTGAGGCGCTCCACGTGCCGATCAACGTACGGCACCGGCTGCGCAACACCGGCGACGAGCCGGCCGAGGTGGTGTTCCACCTCGGGCCGCTGGCGCCTCGCCCGGAGCTCGGCCACGTCGACACCGAGCTGGTCGAGCAGCGGGGTCCGTCATGACTGGGCGCCGCACGGTGGTGACCGGGATCGGCGTGGTCGCTCCGGGCGGTGTCACCCGGGACCGGTTCTGGAAGTCGATCACCGAGGGCCGGACGGCGACCCGGCGGATCACCTTCTTCGACCCGTCGCCGTTCCGGTCCCGGATCGCCGCCGAGTGCGACTTCGATCCGGTCGCCGCCGGGCTCACCGACGCCGAGCGCCGCCGGGCCGACCGGTACGTGCAGTTCGCGCTCGCCTGCGCCGACGAGGCGGTCGCCGACGCGGCCCTGGAACTCACCGAGGCCGACCGGGACCGCACCGGGGTGGTGCTCGGTACGGCGGTCGGCGGCACCATGGCGCTGGAACAGGAGTACGTGACGGTCTCCGACAGCGGCCGGCGGTGGCTCGTCGACGCCACCCTGGGCGGGCCCTACCTCTACCAGGCGCTGGTGCCCAGCAGCCTCGCCGCCGACGTGGCCTGCCGGTACGGGCTGCACGGCCCGGCGCAGGTGGTCTCCACCGGCTGCACCTCCGGGATCGACGCCATCGGGTACGCCCATCAGCTGATCGCCGACGGGGAGGCGGACCTGGTGCTCGCCGGCGCCGCGGACTCGCCGATCTCGCCGGTCACCGTCGCCTCGTTCGACGCGATCAAGGCGACCAGCCCGGACAACGACGATCCGGCGCACGCCTCCCGTCCGTTCGACGCCGACCGGCACGGTTTCGTGCTCGCCGAGGGCGCGGCTGTGCTGGTCCTGGAGGAGGCCGAGCACGCCCGGCGGCGTGGTGCGCACGTCTACTGCGAGGTCGCCGGGTACGCCAGCCACAGCAACGGCTACCACATGACCGGGCTGCGGCCCGACGGTGTGGAGATGGCGCTGTCCATCACGGCCGCCCTGCGACAGGCCCGGCTCGCCCCGGAACAGGTCTCCTACATCAGCGCGCACGGCTCCGGCACGCGGCAGAACGACAGACACGAGACCGCTGCCTTCAAGCGGGCGCTCGGCGAGGCCGCGTACCGGGTGCCGGTCAGTTCGATCAAATCGATGGTGGGGCATTCGCTGGGCGCGATCGGCTCGATCGAGATGGCGGCGTGCGCGTTGGCCATCGAGTTCGGCGTGGTGCCGCCGACGGCGAACTGGACCACCCGGGACCCGGAGTGCGACCTGGACTACGTACCGAACGAGGCCCGGGAGTTGCCGGTCGACGTGGCGCTCTCCGTGGGCAGCGGGTTCGGTGGCTTCCAGTCCGCGATGATCTTCCGGCGGCTGTCGACGGCGGGGGCCGCGTGACCGGGCGGGCGGTGGTCACCGGCATCGGGGTGGTCGCCCCGAGCGGAGTCGGCGCGTCGGCGCACTGGCGGACGGTGCTGGGCGGCACCCAGCGGATCGGGCCGATCACCCTGTTCGACCCGGCCGGCTACCCGACCCGCCTCGCCGGTGAGGTGACCGGTTTCGAGGCCACCGGGTACGCGGACAGCCGCCAGCTCGTGCAGACCGACCGGTGGACGCACCTGGCGTTCGCCGCCACCCGGCTGGCGTTGGCCGACGCGGGGCTGCCGCAGAGCTCGCCCGACCCGTACGGCTACGCGGTCACCCTCGCCAGCTCCTCCGGTGGGAACCTGTTCGGTCAGCGGGAGCTGCAACGCCTCTGGGGTGGACCGTCGCGGACCGTCGGGGCGTACCAGTCGATCGCCTGGTTCTACGCGGCCAGCGTCGGGCAGCTCTCCATCCACCACCAGTTCAAGGGGCCGTGCGGGGTGCTGGTCAGCGAGGCGGCCGGCGGCCTCGACAGCCTGGCGCACGCGGTCCGCTCGATCCGCCGTGGCACCCCGGTGGTGATCGCCGGCGGCACCGAGTGCCCACTGAGCCCGTACGCCCTGGCCTGCCAGCTGGCGGGCGGGTTGCTCAGCGACGTCGCGGACCCGGAGCGGGCCTACCGGCCCTTCGACGCGGCGGCGAGCGGCTACCTGCCCGCCGAGGGAGGGGCGGTCTTCGTCGTGGAGGAGTTGGGGCACGCGTTGTCCCGGGGCGCCCGGATCTACGGTGAGCTGACCGGCTGGGGTGCCACCCACGACGCGATCCACACCGGCCCCGACACGGCGGGGAGCCCGACCCAGTACGCCCGCGCGATGCGGCTCGCCCTCGATCGGGCCGGGGTCGGCGCGGACGAGGTCGACGTGGTGCTGCCCGACGCGCTGGGTGTGCCCCGATACGACCGTACGGAGGCGACCGCGTTGCGGTCGGTCTTCGGCGACCGGCGGCCGCCGGTCAGCACCTCGAAGCCGTTGACCGGCCGGGCGCACCAGGGCAGCGCGGCGCTCGACGTGGCCACCGCGCTGCTCGCCTTCCGGCACGACACCCTGCCCGCCTCGGCGGGCCCCGACGAGGTGGCGGCCGGCTGCGAGCTCGACTTCCTGCGCGAACATCGGCGCCCCCGCAGCCGGCTGGCGATGGTCTGTGCCCGGGGCTTCGACGGCTACAACAGCGCGCTGGTCCTTCGCGGGGCCGCGCCGGTGAGGGAGGACGAGGATGGGTGAACAGCGGGCAAGGGTGGTGTTCCTGGTCCGGGTGCCGGCGGACCGTACCGTGGCGTTCCTGGCCGCGTACGAGGCGATCCGTCACCAGGTGGCCGGCGGCGTGACCGGGCACCTGGTGGACCAGGTGTGCCGCTCGTCGGCCGACCCGGAGCAGTGGCTCATCACCAGTGAGTGGTCGAGCCTCGCCGATTTCGAGAACTGGGAACGCAGCCCGGAGCACCGGGAGCTGGTCCGGCCGATGCGGGAGTGCTTCACCGACGCCCGTTCGTTGCGCTTCCACGTCCACGCCCAGACGCCGGCGCCCGTCTGAGCGCCCGGCGCCGTGTTCGCCGCGGCCGGCGACGCGCGGCGGCGCGGCCCGCGACCGGGCCACGAACAGCGCGCCGGTTCACCGGCCGAGCGTCACGTCGGCGAGGTAGACGCAGGTACGGCCCTCGTGGGAGGAGTAGTAGCTGACCCGGAGCAGTTCGTCGTGCCAGACCAGGCCGGGGTAACTGGTGTCGCCGCCGGACGGCAGCGTCACCAACTCGGTCAGCTCGCCCCGGTCGGCGTCGACCGCGCAGATCGCGGTGCGGGCGCGGCCGTCGAGCAGGCGCACCCCGGCCAACAGCCGGCCGTCGGGTAACCGCAGCATGGCCGGCCCTCCTGCCGGGGCGTTCGGTCCGGCCGGTCACGTTAGGGCGCGAAATCGGCACCCGGACGACCCGTCGGCGAACGGCCGGCGAACATCCGGGGTCGGCCGCGCAGGGGCCGGGCACGGAGGATCGGCCCGGCCGGGGTCGGTGCCGGCGGTGTTGACACACCGCGTTCACCGCATGGCAAAGCGCCACCTCCGCCGTTTTGCCGTCCTGGATGGACGGTCATAATGGGGCGCATGGTTGCCTGGGAGTACGCTCTGCTGGTCCGCCGCTACCAGGGGCAGGGCCGCAATTTCCACGTGTCGTTCGTCTGGTACGGGCCGGACGGGTCACGCAAGGACATCACCGCGTACGGTGACACGGCGATCGCGCACCTCAACCGGGTCGGCCGTGAGGGCTGGGAGTTGGTCTCCGCCGCCGAGGACGTCAACAACGTGCAGGGCAGCACCGAGGTGCACCGCTACCACCTCAAGCGCCCCCTGCGCTGAGCCCCACCCCACCCCACCCCACCCTCCACTCCACCCTCCGGTCCACCCTCCGGTCCGGTGATCAAGAGGTTCGCGTCAGGAAACGTCCGGGCTCTGACGCGAACCTCTTGATCGACAGCCAAAGGTAGGGGCGGGTCAGGTGAGGTCGACGGTGGGGTAGAGGGGGAAGCCGGTCAGCAGGTCGGTGGCCTGCCGGCTGACCTTGTCGGCGACCGCCGGGTCGAGCACGTACTTCGCCTTCGACGGGGTGCCGTCCGGGTTCGAAGCGGTGTTCGTCTGGTTCAGCACCGTGTGGATCAGCTCCGCGATGACGTCCATCTCGGCGGTGCCGAGGCCGCGGGTGGTCAGCGCCGGGGTGCCGATACGGATGCCCGAGGTGTACCAGGCCCCGTTCGGGTCCTGCGGGACCGAGTTACGGTTCGTGACGATGCCCGCGTCCAGCAGTGCCTGCTCGGCCTGCCGGCCGGTCAGCCCGTACGACGTCACGTCGATGATCGCCAGGTGGTTCTCGGTGCCGCCGGTGACCAGGGTGGCGCCACGGCGCAGCAGCCCCTCGGCGAGCGCCTGGGCATTGGCCACGATCCGGCCGGCGTAGTCGGCGAAGTCGGGGCGGCGGGCCTCGGCGAGCGCTACCGCCTTGGCGGCCATCACGTGCGGCAGCGGACCGCCGAGCACCATCGGGCAACCCCGGTCGACCTGCTCGGCCAACTCCGGCTGGCAGAGCACCATGCCGCCACGGGGGCCGCGCAGCGACTTGTGCGTGGTGGTGGTGACGATGTGCGCGTGCGGCACCGGGTCGAAGTCGCCGGTGAAGACCTTGCCCGCGACCAGGCCGGCGAAGTGCGCCATGTCGACCATGAAGGTGGCCCCGACCGAATCGGCGATCTCCCGCATGATCCGGAAGTTCACCTTCCGGGGGTACGCCGAGTAACCGGCGACCAGGATCAGCGGCTTGAACTCACGGGCCGCCGCGGCGACCTTGTCGTAGTCGATCAGGCCGGTCTCCGGGTCGGTGCCGTAGCTGCGCTGGTCGAACATCTTGCCGGAGATGTTCGGACGGAACCCGTGGGTGAGGTGACCGCCGGCGTCCAGCGACATGCCGAGCATCCGCTGGTTGCCCAGCTCCCGGCGCAGCGCGAACCAGTCCGCCTCGGTAAGGTCGTTCACCTGGCGGGCCTGCGCCTTCTTCAGCGCGGGCGCCTCGACCCGGTCGGCCAGCACCGCCCAGAAGGCGACCAGGTTCGCGTCGATGCCGGAATGCGGCTGAACGTACGCGTGCGCGGCGCCGAACAGCTCCCGGGCGTGCTCGGCGGCGAGCGCCTCCACCGTGTCGACGTTCTGGCAGCCGGCGTAGAAGCGGCGGCCGACCGTGCCCTCGGCGTACTTGTCGCTGAACCAGTTCCCCATTGCCAGCAGCGTGGCGGGGGAGGCGTAGTTCTCGCTGGCGATCAACTTGAGCGACTCGCGCTGGTCGGCCAGCTCGGCGGCGATGGCCCCGGCCACCCGCGGCTCGACCGCGCGGATCACCTCGAGCGCGCTGCGGAAGGCGGTGGATTCTGCGTTCGGCGACGACATGCGACCTCCTACTGACGTGCGGAAGGCCCAGGCGCTCGGCAGGCGTCCTCATGACGGGGCCGCTCCCCGATGGTTCTCCATCCCCACGCGCCAGTAACGGCCCGGGCAGATCCTACCGAACCGACCGCCGGCCTCCCGCGCGACCTCGGCGGGGACCGGCCGCGACAGGCGGACGAGTGCCGTGCCGGTCGCGCCACCGGTGCGCCGGTCGCCGCCACGGGGCGTCGGGTCGGTCCGGACCGGGCCAACTCCCGCCGCCACGAGCCCGCCCCACGGCTACCGCCCCGACCCACGGCTACGGTCCCGCTCACGGCTACGGGCCCGGCCGCGCGCCGGGCCCGTCGTACCGCCGTGCTCAGGCCGTCGTCGCGTCCAGCGAACTCTTGACGGCCTTCGGGTCCGTCGGCTTGCGCGGCGCGCCCGCGCGCATCTCGACCATCCGTTCACCGATCTCCTGAAGGTCCTTACGCCCCAGCGCGTCACGCACCTTGGGGAACCACTCCTGCTCCTCCTCCTCGACGTGGTGCAGCACGTTCTCGATCAGCACCGTGGTCTTGGCGTTGAAGTGTTCGTCCTCGGCGTCCATGGCGAACAGCTCGGCGCAGAGCACGTCCGCCACGTGGTGCTCCTCGTACGACTCGAGGATGTCGTCCTCCACGTCCGGCACGAGCCGGCGGATCTCCGGGTACATCACCTCGTTCTCCAGGTAGGTGTGCACGGTGAGGGCCTCGATGATCTGCCCGACCAGCTTCGATCGCTGGCTCGCCGGGCCCTCCTCGGCGTCCTGGAACGCCTTGAACAGACGGCGCATCTCCTTGTGGTCTTCCTTCAGCAGGACGATGGCATCGGTGGACACCGGCTGACCTCCTAAGCGTGCGGTTGATCGTCCGGTACCCCGGTGGTGAACTGCGGAAACAGTCAAACGCCGTAGCGCGCCTGGTCGTCGTCGGCCGGCCCGATCTCCGTCGAGCGCAGGTGGCCGACCTCGTTGAAGGCGGTCTTCCGTAGCTGGCCCGAGTCGTCGGCGGACCAGGCGGTGATCGAGCAGTTCGCGATGACGTGCCGGCTGCCCAGGGCCATCACCTCCTCCACGGTCAACCCGTCGAGGAGGTAGGAGAGCAGGTAGACCAGCACGTCGTGGCCGAAGAGCAGCACCCGGCGACCGGCGTGGTCGTGACGCAGGTCGGCGAGGAAGCTTCGCAGTCGCAGCGCGACATCGGTCCACGCCTCACCGCCGGGCGGCCGGTAGTAGAACTTGCCGTCCCGGTCGTGTCGCTCGTGCTCGTCGGGGTAGCGGGCGCGTACCCCCTGTCGGGTGAGCGCGTCGAGGATGCCGAGGTCCCGGTCGCGCAGCCGTTCGTCGCGGCTGAGCGGGGTGCCGCTACCCGCCAGGGTCAGCTCGGCGGTGCGCAGCGCGCGCAGGTACGGCGACGACACCGCCACGTCCGGGCGTCGGTGCGGCGGCAGCGCCATCAGCCAGCGTCTCGTGGCCCGGGACTGCTCCTCACCGGCGGGCGAGAGCGGTACGTCCGCGTCCCGCTCGGTGCGAGCCACCGCCTCGGCGCCGTTGGACTCCGCCCGGGCGGCGGCGACGTTCGCCGTGCTTTCCCCGTGCCGGACGATCCAGAGCGCCGCCAGGTCCCTCATCGCAGCGCTTGCTTCAGGCCAGCACGCGGTCGAGCGCCTTGGCCAGTCGCGGCGCCAACGTCGCCGCGTAGGTGGCCGTGATGTGGTTGTTGTCGCGGTAGATGAGTACTCCGCCGATAACCGGCGCGCAGCGGTCACGCGGGCAGATGGCGTTGTTCAGATCCACCAGGTGCACCTTGTCGTTCTGCCGCGCCGCCGCCTCGTGGGCCGGGCCGCCCCCGCCGATGAGAACCTCGTCCCGGCGCGACGCGCAGCGGGTCAGCTTCCGCGGGTTCTCCGAGACGCATTCGGCGATGTCCTTGCCGTGGTACGGGGTGTCGCGCAGGACGACCACCGGAATCCCCGCGCTGGTCATCTCCGCCCAGGTGCGTCCCAGCGCGTCGGCGAAGGCGTCCTGTGCCCCACTGGAGACCGGCGCGCCGTCGCGGATCATGACGTAGAAGGAGGTGCTCACCACCAGCAGGTCGGGTCGTTCGTCGCCGGTCAGCGCACCGCGTAGCTTCTCGTTCCATTCGGTGCAGCTCGGGTACGGCTTGCTGTCGAGCGCCACGACTCCGTTGATGAACGGGCAGGAGGACTTCGTGTAACTCTTCAGGCGCCACTGCTTCGACACGGCAACCCGCTGCAACGCCGGCAGCCACTGCGCCGCATGGGAATCGCCGGCGAGGGCGACGGTGAACGAGGAGTTCGGGTCACCGTAGAGGCAGGGGCGCACCGCGCTGCTGCGTTGGTCCGTGTGGCAGCCGTTCTTCCAAGCGTCCGGGCCGTCCTGGCCGGCGACCAGCGGATTCGGGACGAACGCACCCACCCGGTCGACGGGAATCCCGGCCGCGCTGGTCGTCGGTGAGTCGCCGAGCGCAGCCGCGCCGGCGACCGCGGGCGAGGTCAGGGCCGCGGGCGTGCCGTTCGCGGCCACCGTGGGCACAGCCAGTGACGGGGGCGCCGGTGGTGCTGCGGGCGGCCACACCGTCAGTTGGAAGGCGAGTCCCGCCACCACGGCCACCCCGGTGCAGACCGCGCCGAGCTGAAGCGATCGGGTGGGCTGCCACGCGAGCGTCTCCGACCTGCGAATGGGGTTCTCGACGTACCGGTAGGTGAGCACGGCCGGCACCGCCGAGGCGGCGGCGACGGCGAGGCCGGCGCTCGTGGTCAATTCGCCGAACCGGGCCTCGGCGACGACGAGGAGCGGCCAGTGCCAGAGGTAGAGCGAGTAGGAGATGGCCCCGACGGCGCATACCGGCCCTGCCGCCAGCACCACCGCGGGCCCGGCTCTACCGGCGGTGAGGCCACCGGCGATGACGGCCGCCGTGCCCAGGGTGGGGGCCAGCGCCAGGTAACCCGGGACGGCGGAGCTCTCGCTCAGCAGTAAGGCGGACGCCACGATCGCGGCGAGGCCGGACCAGGCGAGCACGGCGGCGGCCGCGCGGGGCAGGCGGTGCAGGTGGCCGGCGAGCAGGGCCACGAAACCACCGAGGGCGAGTTCCCACATCCGCGTCGTCGTGACGAAGTAGGCGCGCGCGGGATTGTCATCGGTCAGCCAGACCGACCATGCGAAGGAGGGCACCGCGACCAGCGCGAGAGCGGTGAGCAGGAAGCCTGTGCGCGCGTGCCGGCGTCGGCCGAGCCACAACGCGGCCACCAGCAGCAGCGGCCACACCAGATAGAACTGCTCCTCGACGCCGAGGGACCAGAAGTGCTGGAGGATGCTCGGCGCGCGATTGGCCGCAAGATAGTCGACAGACTGTTCGGCGAGCCGCCAGTTCATGACGTACAACCCGCTGGACACCACGTCCCAGCCGGTCGCGGACCACCGGGTGCGTGGCAGGAAGGCGAACGTGAGTACCAGGGTCGCGACGAGTACCACGGCGGCGGCCGGCAGGAGTCGCTTGGCCCGCCGGGCGTAGAAACCGCTCAGGGAGAGCCGGCCGGTCTTGTTCACCTCGCTGACGAGCAGGCCTGTGATGAGGAAGCCGGAGATGACGAAGAAGACGTCTACACCGACGAAACCGCCTGGGACCAGTTGCTGGCCGGCGTGCCCGGCGAGTACCAGGACCACGGCGACTGCGCGCAGCCCTTCCACGTCGCCGCGGAATCCGGCTCGGTGATCGGCCCCTTGCGGCCGGCGGACGGTCTGCGTCATTTGCCCCACTCCATGCCCGTGTGCGTCCCCCAGACAACTTGTCATCGGCACGGCGGGTTACGCCGGCGTCCGGTACGGCCCACCGCCACCCGGGTCAGGGACGCCACGGCACGCACGGAGCGAGGTGGGGCGCCGGGCGGACCGTCGACCGCTACGGTGTGATACGTGGCGACGACGGCCGAGGAGATCCGGGTCGGTGAGCGGGTGGTCCGTGTCTCGAGCCCGGACAAGCCGTACTTCCCCGAGCTCGGGCTGACCAAGCTGGACGTCGTCCGCTACTTCCTGGCCGTCGGTGACGGTGTCCTGCGCGCGCTGCGCGACCGCCCGACCATGCTGGAGCGCTGGCCGCGCGGTGTCTTCGAGGGCGCGAAGATCGGCACCCGGCAGGACAACCGCGGCGACGCGTTCTACCAGAAGCGACTTCCGGCCGGTGCGCCCGAGTGGGTGCGCACCGCGCACATCACCTTTCCCAGCGGGCGGACCGCCGACGAGGTCGCGCCCAGTGAGCTGGCCGTCGTGATCTGGGCGGCGAACCTCGGCACGCTGCGTTTCCATCCCTGGCCGGTCTCCGCGGCGGACGTGGAGCGTCCCGACCAGCTCCGCATCGATCTGGACCCGATGCCCGGCGTCGACTTCGCCCAGGTGGTGCCGGTGGCCCACGCGGTGCGGGCGTTCCTCGCCGAGCTGGGCCTCACCGGCCATCCCAAGACCACCGGCGGCCGGGGGCTGCACATCTACCTGTCGATCGAGCCCCGGTGGAGCTTCGGCGACTGCCGGCGGGCGGTGCTCGCCCTCGGCCGGGAGATGCAGCGACGCCTGCCCGAACTGGTCACCACCACCTGATGGCGGGACCAGCGTGACCGCCCGGTCTTCGTCGACTACAACCAGATGTCCCGTGACCACACGATGGCCTCGGCGTACTCCATCCGTCCGACACCGCGGGCGCTGGTCTCCGCGCCGCTGGACTGGGCGGAGCTGGACGACGCGCGGCCGGAGGACTTCGACGTGGTCACCATGCCGGCCCGATTCGCCGAGCGCGGCGATCCGCACGCCGGCCTGGATGAGCGGCGCTTCTCCCTGGAACCGTTGCTGGAGTTGGCCGACCGGGAGGGGCTGGAGGCCCCGCCGGAGCGCTGAGCGGCGTCGGCCCGACCGCACACCGGAGCGCTGATCGTCGGTTCCTCACTACACGAACGGGCTGGTCGCCCCGTCGAACTCCTCGAAGACCAGCCAGGTGCGGGTGGAGAGCACCCCGGGGATGCTCTGGATCCGGCCCAGCACCACGTCCCGCAACGCCGCGTTGTCCGGGGCCCGCACCAGCGCCAGCACGTCGTGGTCGCCGCCGAGCAGCGCCGCGTGCTCGATGTAGCGCACCCGAGCCAGTTCCGCGGAGACCTCGCGCCAGGTGTTCTGCTCGATGGTCAGCGCCACGTACGCCGAGGTGCCCAGGCCCGCGGCCTCGGGCGCCACCTGGGCCCGGAATCCGGTGATCACCCCGTCGCGCAGCAGGCGTTCGACCCGGGCGTACGCGTTGGTGCGGGAGATGTGGATCCGTTCGGCGAGCGTACGCACCGAGGTGCGCCCGTCCCGGCCCAGTTCGTCCAGGATCCGCCGGTCCACCTCGTCGAGCGGACGGGACGAACGTCCCGCCGCAGCGGTCGGGGCTGCTTCCGGTCCGGTCTCCTGGCTCACCGAGACTCCTCTCGCGTGCCGTTTGTCTCACGTTCATGGTGGATCTTGAGCAAAACATCCGCAAGGCTGGAGCATAGGGCCACTACACGTCCCAGGAGGTCCCGCCGTGACGACCACACCCCGGGCGGTCCGCAGGGCATCCCCCCGCGCCCGTCGCCGGCCGGAAAACCCGGCCGACCCGGCGCGTCCGCTGCTGCCGGACGCCGAGCCGGTGAGCCTGCTCGACCCGACCGGCACGCCGCTGCCCGCCCGCACCGACTACCCAGAGCCCGCCGTCGACCTTCTGCGGGAGCTTCACCGCCGGATGGTCGTCGGTCGCCGCTTCGACATCCAGGCCACCGCCCTGACCAAGCAGGGACGGCTGGCGGTCTATCCGTCCTCACGCGGCCAGGAGGCCTGCCAGGTGGGGGCGATGCTCGCCGTACGCGACACCGACTGGGTCTTCCCGACCTACCGGGAGTCCATGGCGCTCGTCTCGCGTGGGCTCGACCCCATCGAGGTGCTGACGCTGCTGCGCGGCGACTGGCACTGCGGGTACGACCCGGCCGCCCGTCGTACCGCGCCGCAGTGCACGCCGCTGGCCACCCAGTGCGTGCACGCCGCCGGTCTCGCCTACGGCGAGGCGCACCAGGGGCGCGACACCGTGGCGCTGGCCTTCATCGGCGACGGCGCCACCAGCGAGGGCGACTTCCACGAGGGGATCAACTTCGCCGCCGTCTTCAAGGCGCCGGTGGTCTACTTCGTGCAGAACAACCGGTACGCGATCAGCGTTCCGCTGTCCCGGCAGACCGCCGCACCGAGCCTGGCCTACAAGGGCGTCGGCTACGGGGTGCCCAGCGAGCAGGTCGACGGCAACGACCCGGTCGCCGTGCTGGCCGTGCTCACCCGCGCGGTGGAGCACGCCCGCGCCGGCAACGGCCCGTTCCTGGTCGAGGCGCACACCTACCGGATGGAGCCGCACACCAACGCCGACGACGCCACCCGTTACCGCGACGGCGCGGAGGTCGACGCGTGGCGGGACCGGGACCCGATCGCGCGGCTGGAGAAGTACCTGCGCGACCGGGGCGAGTTGGACGACGACGCGGTCGCCGCCGTGGCCGCCGAGGCCGAGGCGTACGCGGCCGACGTGCGCGAGCGGATGAACGCGCAGCCCACCGTCGATCCGCTGAGCCTCTTCGACCACGTGTACGCGCAGCCCACGCCGCAGCTGATCGAGCAGCGTGAGCAGATCCGCGCCGAGCTGGCCGCGGCCGAGCAGGAGGGGGACGCCTGATGGCCACCACCATGGCGAAGGCGCTCAACGCCGCGCTCGCTGACGCGATGGCCGCCGACGAGCGGGTGCTCGTCTTCGGTGAGGACGTGGGGCAGCTCGGCGGCGTATTCCGGATCACCGACGGCCTCCAGGCCCGATTCGGCGACAGGCGCTGCTTCGACACCCCGCTCGCGGAGGCCGGCATCGTCGGGTTCGCGGTCGGTCTGGCCATGTCCGGCCTGCGACCGGTGGTCGAGATGCAGTTCGACGCGTTCGCGTACCCGGCGTTCGAGCAGATCGCCTCGCACGTGGCGAAGCTGCGCAACCGCACCCGGGGCGCGCTCAGCGTGCCCATCGTGATCCGGGTGCCGTACGCGGGTGGCATCGGCGGAGTCGAGCACCACTGCGACTCCAGCGAGGCGTACTACGCGCACACCCCGGGCCTCAAGGTGGTCACCCCGGCAACCGTCGACGACGCGTACTCGCTGCTGCGCGAGGCGATCGACGATCCCGACCCGGTCGTCTTCATGGAGCCGAAGAAGCTCTACTTCGCCAGCGCCGACGCCGACCTGTCGGCCCGCACCGAGCCGTTCGGCCGCGCCGTCGTGCGCCGCCCCGGCCGGGACGCCACGCTCATCGCGTACGGGCCGTCGGTGCCGGTCGCGCTGGAGGCCGCCGAGGCCGCCCGCGAGGAGGGCTGGGACCTCGAGGTCGTCGACGTACGAACCATCGTCCCGTTCGACGACGAGACGGTGACCGCCTCGGTGCGTCGTACCGGCCGGTGCGTGGTGATCCAGGAGGCGCAGGGCTTCGCGGGGGTCGGCGCCGAGATCGCCGCCCGGGTGCAGGAGCGCTGTTTCCACGCCCTGCACGCCCCCGTGCTGCGGGTCTCCGGGCTGGACATCCCGTACCCGGCACCCATGCTGGAGCACACCCACCTGCCCGGCGTGGACCGGGTGCTGGACGCGGTCGCCCGTCTGCAGTGGGACGACCAGCCGGATCCGCGCTGGCTCCCCGCGACCGAGGCGGCGGCGTGAGCGCGCGGAGCGCGGTTCGCTCCGCGTCCGATGCCGGGCGGGGGGTGCCGGCATGAGCGAACGGATCTTCCTCCTGCCCGACCTCGGCGAGGGGCTGAGCGAGGCGGAGATCGTCGAGTGGCGGGTCGCGGTCGGCGACACGGTGACGGTGGACCAGACCGTCGTCGAGGTGGAGACCGCGAAGGCCGTCGTCGACGTGCCCTGCCCGTACGCCGGGCGGGTGGTCGCGCTGCACGGGGCCGCCGGTGAGGTCCGCCCGGTCGGCCAGCCGCTGATCACGATCGCGGTGTTGGACGGCGACGCGGCGTCCGCGCCCGGGAGCGCCCCCGAGCCCGCCGGGCACGCCAGCTACCGCGAGGAGGAGCGGGCCGGGTCGGGCAACGTCCTGATCGGGTACGGCACCGGGCACGGACCGGGACGTCGTCGCCGCCGCCCGCGGCTCGCGGTCGCCCCCGAGCGGGCCGTCGTCCCGGCCCCGCGTGCCTCGTCCGAGCCCGTGGCCACGGTCGTCTCGACGGGGCACGGCGCGCCGGCCGCACCGCTGGTCATCTCGCCGATCGTCCGGCGGCTGGCCCGGGAACACGGGGTGGACCTCACCACTTTGACCGGCACCGGCCGAGGTGGGGTGGTCCGCCGCGCCGATGTGGAGGCCGCTCTCGCGGTGTCCGCGCCGAGTGCGGCGCCCCAGCCGCCCGCGACGTCCGACAGCGCGGATCTGATCATTCCGTTGACCGGCATCCGCAAGGCGATCGCCGACAAGCTCTCCCGCAGCCGGCGGGAGATCCCCGAGGTGACGATCTGGGTCGACGCGGACGCCACCGCCCTGCTGGAGACCCGGGCCGCGATCAACGCCGCGCGCCCGGAGCAGCCGGTCAGCATCCTCGCGCTGCTGGCCCGCATCTGCCTGTCCGGGCTGCGGCGTTACCCGCAGCTGAACGCCCGGGTGGACACCGAGGGGCAGCGGATCGTCCAGGCGGCCGGTGTGCACCTGGGCATCGCCGCCCAGACCGACCGGGGCCTCGTCGTGCCGGTGGTACGCGACGCTCAGCGGCTGACCACCGCGGAGCTGGCCGTCGAGCTCGCCGGGACCACGGCCGCCGCGCGGGCCGGCACCCTCGCGCCGGCGCGGCTCACCGGCGGCACCTTCACCTTGAACAACTACGGGGTGTTCGGTGTGGACGGCTCGACGCCGATCATCAACCACCCGGAGGCGGCGCTGCTCGGGGTGGGGCGGATCGTGGACAAGCCGTGGGTGGTCGACGGGCAGCTCGCGGTTCGTAAGGTCGTGCAGATCAGCCTCACCTTCGATCACCGGGTGTGCGACGGCGGGGTGGCCGGTGGCTTCCTGCGGCACGTCGCGGACTGCGTGGAACAGCCCGCGCTCCTCATCGCGGCCGTCTGACCCACGCGAAGGGGCCGGCACCGCGAGGTGCCGGCCCCTTCTGCCGTCCTGGCCCCGGCGACGCGCTGCCGCGTCGTGCCCGGCGCCGAATGGTGGCCCGACGCACCGGGCCACCGGCTGGTTCAGCTGGCGCTGCCGCCCGTCGGGGTCAGCACCACCTCGGCGCTGGCCGTCTGCGGCGGAACGTCCGGGTCGGTCGGCGCGTCGGTGTACTCCGCCACGAAGACCGCGCGCAGGTTGTCGGCACCGCCGTGACCGGGGTCGAGGAAGGTGGTGATGGTGCCGGTGCAACCGGTCGCCGTCGAGAGCGGGTGGCCGTGCTCGTCGTGGCCGAGGATGTACGTCACCTGCACCCGCGAGCAGTCGACCGGCAGGTCGTCGGTCACCCGTACCTCGAACGCGACGGTCTGCCCGAACTCGAAGGGCTGCCCGGCGGTCGGGGTGACGAACTCGACGACCGGTGCCCGCGGCCCGACCAGTAGCGGCAGAGTGGCCGCGGCCGAACGCCCGGTGCTGTCGGTGACCTTCACCGTCGCGTTGTACTGGCCGTTCGTCTGGTAGGTCCAGCTCGGGTTCGGGTCGGTGGAGTCGACCGAGCCGTCGGCGTCGAAGTCCCAGGCGTAGCGCAGCCGGTCACCGTCCGGATCGACGGTCCCGGCGCTGGAGAAGTGCACCGTCAGCGGGGCCTGCCCGACCGTCGGGTCGGCGCTGATCTGCGGGATGGGCGTGCGGTTGCCGCGGACGAAGTCGATCCGGGACAGCTGCGCGTCCGGGTTCTCGGCGAAGTAGCCGTCGCCGTACTCCAGGACGTAGAGCGCGCCGTCCGGGCCGAACTCCATGTCCATCGGGTTGTCGACCACCAGCGACGGCACCACCGGGCGGATGTCGCGCACCTCGCCACGCTTGTCGAGGCGGAACTCCTTGATGTAGTCGCGGGTCCACTCGTAGAACAGCGGCACCCCGTCGTAGTAGGCGGGCCACTTGGTCCGGGAGGTGTTGCGCCCGTCGTAGTCGTACGCCGGGCCGCCCATCGGACCGATGCCGCCGGTGCCGAGCTGCGGGAACTCCCCGGACGCGGCGGACGGGTACCACACCTGCGGCGCCTCGACCGGCGGCAGCCAGCGCTGACCGGTGTTGTGCGGCGAGTCGTTCACCAGGCGCTTGCAGTCGAAGTACTTGCCGGGGGTGTTGGTCGCGAAGTCGAAGTCACGGTACGGCAGGCTCGGGGTGGCGCAGTACGGCCAGCCGTAGTTGGCCGGCTTGTCGACCACCATCCAGCGGCCGTGCCCCGCCGGCCCGCGGTCCGGGTTCGACGCCCCCGCGTCGGGCGAGTAGTCGGCCAGGTAGACGTCGTCGGTGCGGCGGTCGACGGAGAACCGGAACGGGTTGCGCAGCCCCATCGCGTAGATCTCCGGACGGGTCTTCGGGGTGCCCGGCTTGAACAGGTTGCCCTTCGGCACGGTGTAGCCGCCGCCCGGCTTCACCTTGATCCGCAGCAGCTTGCCACGCAGGTCGTTCGTGTTCCCCGCGGTGCGCTGCGCGTCGAACGCGGGGTTCCGGTCGGCCCGCTCGTCGATCGGGGTGTAACCGTCGGAGAAGAACGGGTTGGTGTCGTCGCCGGTGGAGAGGTAGAGGTTGCCCTTGCTGTCGAACTCGATCTGGCCGCCGACGTGGCAGCAGATGCCCCGGTCGACGGGCACGTCGATGATCTTCTGCTCGGTGGCGAGGTTGAGCTTCATCCCCTCGAGCTTGAACCGGGACAGCCGCAGCGCGCCGCGGAACCGCTGCCAGTCCTGCTCGGTGCCGACGAACGGCGCGTCGCCCTCGTTGACGTCCGGCGTGCTCGGGTCGTCGGCCGGCGTGTCACCGGGCGGGGAGTAGTAGAGATAGACCCACTTGTTGCGGGCGAAGTCCGGGTCGATGGCGATGCCCTGCAGGCCCTCCTCGTCGTGTTCGTAGACGGGGACGTCGGCGGCGAGGGTGTTCAGGCCGGTACGCGGGTCGTGGATTCGGACCTCGCCGGTGCGTGCGGTGTGCAGCACCCGCAGGTCGGGCAGGACGGCGAGACTCACCGGCTCGCCCGGGAAGTCGTTGAGCGTCACCTTCTGGAAGCTGGAGTCCGGCGGTGCGGCGGGCGCGGGCGCGGCGGCCGACGGCGCGGCCGGGGCGGCGAGGCCGGCGGTGACCAGCGCCAGGGCGGACAGGACGGCGGTTCTCTTCTTCACAGTGGTTCCCCCGGGTGTCGTGGTCAGTAACGAAGCGACGCGAGGTAGTCGAAGCCGACGCGGGCGGTCTCCAGCGCGTCGGCGGGCGTGCGCGGCGGCGTACCGGCGTCGTCGCGCTCCACGATGTACTCCTCGATGCCGGCCTCCCGTTCGTGCGCGAAGATCCGGCCGAAATCGATGAGGCCGTCGCCGAGGTCGGCGAAGCTGGCTTCGGTGTTCATGTCCTTGACGTGGACCTGGCGGATCCGGCCCCGGTTGGCGCGAATCAGGTTGATCGGGTCCTGCGCGCCTCGCCACGCCCAGAAGAGGTCCAGTTCAAAGTGGACCAACCGTGGGTCGGTCTCGCCGGTGAGGATGCCGAACCCGGTCCCGCCGCCGGTCAGCGGGACGAACTCGAGTTGGTGGTTGTGGTAGCCGAACTCCACGCCGGCGCGCTCGGCCATCCGGCCGGCCCGGTTGAGGTCACGCGCGAGCGTCCGGTAGACCTGCGGGTCACGAATCGGCTGCCCCGCGGCGTCCAGCCCGAACCACGGGTGCACGAGCTTCCGGCAGCCCACCGTGTTCGCGTCGTCGAGGGCGCGTGCCCAGGTGTCGGCGTCGAAGGGTTGCGGGATGGCCGTGTGGCCCGAGGTCGCCCGCAGCCCGGCCTCGTCGAGGGCGGCGCGGAACTCGGCCGCCGTCCGGCCGACGAAGCCGGCGTGTTCGACCCGCCGGTAGCCGAATCGGCGCAGTGCGGCGAGCGTGCCGGGCAGGTCGGCGGCCAACTGGTCGCGCAGGGTGTAGAGCTGGATGCTGATCCGGTCGATCGGCACTCGCCGCCGGCCTCCGCCGTGTCCCGGGCCACCGGAGGCCGACGCTGCCGAGGCGCCGAACAGGCCGGCGGTGCCGACCGCGGCGGCGGAGACGGTCGCCGCGCGGAGCAGCCCGCGCCGGCTGACCGTGTCGGACGCCTCCGGCGGCTCCGACGCCTGTCTGTTCTGCTCCATGGTGGTGTTCCCCTCCCTGCCGGACGCTGCTCATCCGGCGGTCACGGGTCGACCAGCCGCCTTGTCCCGGGCGCGCCGGACCGGCCGGAGCGGCTCCGGCGGACGGGGCGGTCGGCGTACGGGTGGGGGACGAGCCCACCCGGGGCGCGCCACTGTCGGCGGGGCGGGCAGCGGATCGATCTATGGGCAACTATCTATCTGGCACGTCACCGTACCCTTGCCGCCGGTCGAAGGCAAAGGTTCTGCCGGGGGAACCGAACTTTCGCTGCGGCCGACAAAAGTTGCCTGAGGCTCACGTCTGCGCGGACGAGCCGACGGGTTCCGCCGGCCGAACTCCAGTCGGGTGGCGTGGTCGAATCGGGTCGGCACGGCGCGCGCCGGTGCGGACGGGACGGTGCCGTCGCGTCGGGCGCGCGCGGGCCGTACCCGCCCGGCACGCGCGACCATGGCCGCCGCCGACCATCAGTCGCTTTCGGCGCAGCACCGGAAAATGCGGCCGATAATTGTCACCCCCATATTTTGCGAATTGCGGGGGAAGTCGTACCGACGTAGAGAGAATGGGCGTACGGAAGCGGACAACGGGGGGACGCATCATGAGGTTGAGGCGGCGTTTGACGCTGTTGGGGGTGGTCGTCGCGGCCACTCCACTGGTCCTGGTCGGATGCACCGCGGATTCGAAGGACGGCGACGGGCACGGGAAGAAGCATGCGGCGCCGCCGGAACTCACCGTGACGCCCGGAGAAGGCACGAAGAACGTGCCGATCAGCGCCGAGGTCGGTACCCGGGTCGCCGGCGGTCGCGTGTCCGCTGTCCGGATCACCGACGACAAGGGCAAGGAAATCAAGACGGAGCCCCGCGAGGACGGGTCCGCGTGGGTGCCGAGCGCGCCGTTGCAGCCGAAGCGGACGTACACGGCCGAGGTGACCGCGACCGGCGACTCCGGTAAGACGACGACACGCAAGACGACCTTCACCACCATGCCGAAATCGACCAAACCGGCGGTGACCAGTACTCTCTATTTCGGCGACAAACGGACGTACGGCACCGCGATGCCGGTGACGGTCGCGTTCGACCCGCCCATTCCGAAAGAGGCCAGGGCGGATGTCCAGCGACGGTTGTTCGTAAAGACGAATCCGCCGCAGCCGGGTGTCTGGTCGTGGGTGGAAGACGGTAGCCAAATCTATTACCGGGCGCCCGATTTCTGGCGGCCGGGTACGACGATCAGCGTCCGGTCCGGTCTGGAGGGGCTGCCGATCGGCAAGGACCTGGTCGGCGACGAGGACCGGAGGTCGACGTCGAAGATCGGTCAGCAGGTCTCACTGGAGATCGACAATGGCACGAAGCAGTTGTCGGTGCTGCGTGACGGCAAGGTGATCCGCAAGATCCCGGTCAGCCTCGGCAAGCCGAGCACGCCGACGTCCAGCGGCAAGATGGTGATCATGGAGCAGTTCCAGTTCACCACGTTCGACACGACGGGTTCGGCCGACCCCTACGTGGTGGACGTGGAGGACGCGCAGCGGCTCACCTGGGGCGGTGAGTTCATCCACGGTGCCCCGTGGTCCGAGGGCGAACAGGGCAGCACCAACACCTCGCACGGCTGCACCAACGTCTCGGCGGCTGCCGCGGACTGGCTGATGAACGTCACCAAGGTCGGTGACCTGGTGACCGTCAAGGGCACCGAGGTGGAGTTGCAGTACGGCAACGGCTGGACCGCGTGGAACGTCAGTTGGGACGAGTTCGTCAAGGGCAGCGTGCTGCCGGTGCCGAGCGGGCTGAAGCCCGCGCCGAGCCAGCCGGCGCACCCGGGTGCGGTCGCCGGCGGTTCGCCGGCCCCGCACCCCTCGGTGAGCGGCGGCTGACCGCCGTACCGCCCGGGGCCGGCCCGCCCACCGTGCGGGCCGGCCCCGCCGGTCCGGCCGGTCCGTCGCCGTCCGGGCCCAGGCTTGATCGTTCTCGAGATCCTTGACGTCGGGGTGTCCGGTCGCTGCGGATACCCCGACTTCATGGAAGGCGAGTTGATCCCGAAACGTCGCGCTGCGTCCGGACACGACCATCCGCACATTTCCTCCGCCGATTCTTTGGCGGGCCGTCACCAGGCCGGTCGGCGTCGCGGCGCGTCGGCGTGCCCCGTACGGTCCGGGTCGCGGGGGATCAGGGTCCGGTCGGGGTACGACCCTGGGCGTACCCCGAATCACTCTCCGGCAGGAACCGGACTGTCGGTGGTCGAGACTAGATTGGACGGCATGGGAGAGCAGCTCAGCGACCGTTTCCACGTGCAGGTGAACGTGGGCGACGAGAGCGTGGACGTGCGCGCGGTCGGCGAGATCGACGTCGCCACCGTGGGGGCGCTCCGCTCGGCGCTCTGGGCCGCGCCGTCGCGGCGGGTGCTGCGCGTGGATCTGTCCGGCGTCCGGCTGCTCTCCGCCGCCGGAGTGCGGGCGCTGGCCGCCGCGCACCTGCGCGTGCGCGCGCAGGGCGGCGAGCTCGTGCTGGTCGACCCGGATCCGGTGGTGGCCCGGGTGCTTCGGGTCACCGGGCTGCACCGGGTCGTCGCGGTCGTCCAGTCGTCCGGTCCGACCGCGGGCCCGCCCGCACAGGCCACCTCGCTACCGCGATCCGCGGCGCCGGTCCCACCCACCGCCGCACCCGCACCAGCTCCGTCGCCGGTCGCACCTGTCGAATCGTCGGTGCCGGCGGCGCGTCCGGTACGGACCGGGCCGCCGCGTCCGGTGCTGGTGGCCGCCTGAAGCCGGCGTCGGCCGGGAGCGGACCTTGGGGCGCGCGGGGCCGCCGATGTCGGTCGACGGCCCCGGCGAGCGGTCAGCGGACGCCGAGCAGGTCCACCACGAAGATCAGGGTTTCGCCCGGGCGGATGACCCCGGCGGCGCCCCGGTCGCCGTAACCCAGGTGCGGCGGGATGACCAGCCGGCGGCGGCCGCCGACACGCATGCCGACCACGCCCTGGTCCCACCCGGCGATCACCTGTCCGCCGCCCAGCGGGAACTCGAACGGCTCGCCCCGGTTCCAGGACGAGTCGAACTCGCGCCCGCTCGCGTGTCCGACGCCGACGTAGTGCACGGTGGCCAGCTGCCCCGGCTGGGCCTCCGGGCCGTCGCCGACGGTGAGGTCCTCGACCACGAGGTCGGCGGGGGGAGCACCCTCGATCGGGGCGACGTCGGGCTTGCCCGAGCGGGCACCTGCTGGCTGGTTCATCCGGAAGTCTCCTGCCGTGTTGGGTCATGTGGCCCGGTCAGCTCCGATCCTGCCGGATAGTGGGGGGCCGATGTGCGGCAGCCCGCCACCGTGTCCGCGACGGACCAGCCGGCACGCGGACCGGCGCGGCCATCGCGAGCCGACCTCGTCGGAGCGGTCCCGCCGTACGCGCCGTTGAAATAGGCTCGGGGGCGCCCCCTGCCTCAATCCGTCGTCGCCGCGCCGAGCGGCGGGGACGACCCCGGGAAAGCGGTCGATGCGGAGGGCGCCGGGTGGGCGACGCGACGTTTTCGGCGCCGCCGTGGGCCTGGGCGGCGGTCAGTGTGGTCATCGCGATCATGCTCGCGGTGGATGTGCTCTCGCACCGGGACAACCACGTCATCGAGCTGCGCGAGGCGTTGATCTGGAGCGCCGTCTGGATCGGCGCCGGCCTGGTCTTCGGCCTGGTCATCTGGTTCTGGCGCGGCGGCGAGCCGGCGGTCGCGTACTACTCCGGATACCTGTTGGAGAAGGCGCTGTCGGTGGACAACGTCTTCGTCTTCGCCCTGCTCTTCGGCTACTTCCGGGTCCCCGCCGGCTACCAGCACAAGGTCTTGTTCTGGGGTGTGGTCGGGGCGTTGGTGTTCCGGCTGGGCTTCATTCTCGCCGGCGCCGAGCTGCTGCGGCGGCTGGCCTGGGCCGGCGTGGTGCTCGGCGCGTTCCTGATCTGGACGGGCTGGCGGTTGGCCGTACGCGGCGAACCCGACGTGAACCCGGAACGCAGCCGGGTGGTGCGGCTGTTCCGCCGGCTCGTCCCGACCACGCCCAGCTACCACGGCGACCGGTTCACGGTACGCATCGACGGCCGGCGCCGGGCCACCCTGCTACTGGTGGCGCTCGTCGCGATCGAGGCGACCGACGTGGTCTTCGCGATCGACTCGGTGGCCGCGATCCTGTCCATCACCACCAACACGTTCCTGGTCTGGACGGCGAACGCGTTCGCCGTGCTGGGGCTGCGCAGCCTCTACTTCTGCCTCGCCGGGCTGCTGCGTCACTTCGGCCACTTGCGGTACGGCCTGGCGGTGCTGCTGGCCTTCGCCGGGCTGAAGCTGATCCTCGCCGAGACGCCGGTGGGCAAGCTGCCGCTCTGGCTCACGTTCGCGGTGGTGGTGCTGACCCTGTCGGTGTCGATCGGATGGAGCGCGCTGTCCGTCCGGCGGGGGCGCGGCCGGGCCCGCGGCCGCTCGGCGGACCGCCCGGCCGGGGGCGGGGAGCCCTGACGCCGCGATCCGGCAACGGCCTCGGGCGACCGATCACCACCGGGCCGGCGGCGGTGGCCGAGCGGGTGATCGCCACGGCCAGGTCAGGCCGGGGCGGTCACCGGCCGGGCCAGCTGCGCGGCGAGCACCGCAGGCGCCTCGGCTAGCGACGGTCCGTACCAGGTCAGATGCCGGCCGGAGAGTAGGGCGCAGGGCTTACCGGGGAAGGCGTCGGGGCCGTCGCCGGCGGTGAAGCGGTACGGCTCGTCGGGGAGCACCACGAGTTCCGCGCCGATGTCGCGCAGCTCGGCGAGCTCCGGGCGGGGGTAACGCTCGGGGTGTCCCTCGTAGAGGTTCAGCGTCCCCAACCGGCGCAGCACGTCCCCGGCGAACGTGTCGGATCCGAGGACCACCCAGGGGCGACGCCAGACCGGCACCACCGCCCGGCGGGCCGGCGACAACCGCGGCGGGTCGGCCCAGGCGCGGCGGGCGGCGTCGAGCCAGGCCGGCTCCCGCGTCGCGCCCAGGTCGGCGAGCAGTTCGGTCAGCTCGGCGAGCGCCTCCGGCACGGTACGCGGGTAGGTGACCCGCACCGGCACGCCCGCGGCGACCAGCGCGTCGGCATCCTCCCGGCGGTTCTCCTCGACGTTGAGCAGGACGAGGTCCGGGCGCAGCGCGAGCACCCGAGCCAGGTCGGGGTACTTGCTGCCGCCGACCCGCGGCACGTCCAGTCCCGCCGGGTGGGTGCACCAGTCGGTGGCGCCGACCAGCACGCCGGGCAGGGTGACCGCCACGGCCTCGGTCAGCGACGGTACGAGCGACACGACCCGCACGCTCCACCTCCAGGTCTCGGCGCTGCGGCGACCGAGCGGACGCCGATGGGTCGATCATGCCTGGCCGGCGTCGACCAGCGCGGTCACGTCGAGGTGGGCCGGGCGGCAGTCGGCGGTGTCGACGTAGCGGCGGATCGCGGTGCTCACATGCTCCCGCAGTCCGGCGGTGCGCGTGCCGGCCACGATCTCCACGCGGAGCCACAGGTCGGGCCGGTGCGGATCGCCGGTGAGCACCACCCGTGCCCGACGTATCCGCGGATCGCCGGTCAGGTCGCGTTCCAGCGCCCGGGTGAGCGCTGCGGCGGCCAGCCGGGTCCGCCCGCGCGGGCCCGGGTGGACGAGTGTGCCCCGCCGATCCTCGCCGGTTCCGCGCAGCTCCCGCAGCAGCAGCCACAGCCCGCTCACCGCGGCGAGCAGCCCGGCGGCCGCCGCGGCCAGCGCGCCCCAGGGCGCGGCGAGCCGCCAGGAGTGGCGTGGCCCCGCGCCGAGCAGCTCCCCACCGGGGTCACCGCCGGGTGGCCCGCCGAGGTTCAGCGCCAGCGCGACGCCGCCGAGCGCGACCAGCAGCAACGCCACGACGGTCCAGAGCACCCGGTGCGCGGCGTTGGTCACGCCGCCCGCCGCCGGGGGAGCAACCGCACCTCGATCCGGCCGGGTCGGGTGACGGCCAGCCGGTGCAGTTCCTGACGCACTGCGAACTCGACCTCGCCGCGGGTCGCCGGATCACCGACGACCGCCACCCGCGGTCGCCACTCGGCGCCGTGCCGTCGTACCCGGACCCGGGCCCGCCGGACACCCGGCACCGAACCGGCGGCCACGGTCAGCCGCCGCTCCAGGCAACGGCGGTGCAGGTGCCAGCCGGCCCCGGCGTCCACCCGCAGGGGTGTCCACCGGCGCAGCTCGGCGGCGAGGAGGCAGAGCCCGAGCAGGAGGACGGCGATCGCCGCCGCGCGTACGGCCGGTTCGTCCCACCGGGTCCCGCCGAGCGTCGCGGCCCAGCCGGCGCGGTCGACGAAGAGCGCCGGGCCGCCGGCCGCGGACAGCAGCGCCTCCACGGCCAGCAGCACGCCGCCGACGAGCAGGACGACGGCGAGCAGCAGCGTGGCCAGCCGGTTGGCGGTACGCATCTCAACCTCCGGCGGTCCGGCCGGTCACGTCGGCACCGGCACGTCCACGCCCGGTACGACGACGTCCTGCACCGTGACGGTGACTTCACGTACGGCCAGCCCGGTTGACGACTCCACCCGCTCGATCACCGCGTCCCGGATCGCGTCGGCCACGGTCAGCACGCTGTGCCCGTACCAGGTGACGACGTCCACGTCGACGCTCACCGCCCGGTCGTCGAGGCGGACCGTCACGCCGTGCGGCCGGGCCGGAACGGCGACCAGCGCGTGCACGCCGGGTGCCTGTCGGGCCGCGTGGGCGCTGATCCGCGCGACGGCGTCCGGGGTGACCCGGGTGGGGGTCCGGTCGATCGGGTAGCTCATCGCTGCCTCCCTGTCGGTCACCGCCGCCGTACGGCCCGGTCGCCGAGTCCGGTCACCGCGACGTCGCCGGCCAGCACCCGGCGGGCGAGCCAACCGACGACACCGGTCAGCAGAGTGATGCCGGCGATCCCCGCGCCGGCCAACACCCAGACGGCCACCAGCAGGAGACCGGCGAGCAAGCCGGATCGTCGTGACATCGCACCTCCCGACCGGCGCGCTACCGGCGTGGATCTGGATACACGCTCGCCGCGAGTCGGAACATGGCCGATCTGTGATTCAGCTCACAACTGTTGGGTTTGGCTGGTCGTGGCTCCGGCACGGGCCGCACCGGCGACGCGCCCCCCATGATCCACCCCTAGACTCGGCCGGTCGACGAATCGGCGGATGGATCAGGCGGATGACGATCACCGGCAGTGACGAGGGCAGGCTTCTGCGGGCGTTGCCCCTGGCGGGCGGGCGGGCCCCGCTGCTGCACCGCGCCGGTCACCAGGTGTACCCCACGCACCGGCTCGGCGAGCTCGTACCGGGACGCCCGGCGGGCATCACCGGCAACCAGTGGAGTACGGCCAGCCGCGAGGGATACGACCTCGTCATCTGTTCCGGCGACACCGGTCAGATCCTCGCCGCGGTCGAGATCGGTCCCGCCGTGCCGAGCGGCTCGCCGGCGCAGCGGGCCGAGCGGATGAAGGCCACCGTCGCCGCGGCAGCCGGACTGCCGGTGCTGCGGATCGAGTCGTCCACACTTCGACCCGCCGACCATGGCCGTCGCCTGGTGGAGTACGTCCTGGACGCGCGCGGCTACGCGGCGGCGACCGAGCCCGAGCCGGAGGGGCCCGCGCCGACCGGGTTCCGCGAGATCCTCGGCAGGCTCCCCGACGGGCGTACGGGGCACGTGAACGATCTGGGCGCGCTGGCCCGGGCGGCGGCGGTGGAGGCGTACGTCTCCCGCCGGCTGGTCGACCCCATCGTGCGCGGCCTGCACGTGCGGTGGTCCGGTGGACCGGCAGAGGGGTGGAGCTGGGTGGAGGTCCGCCCCGGACGCTGCCTGGTCGAGCGGGTGACGGTCCGGGAGCACGGCTTCTCCTGCGGCATCGACCCGGCGCAGCTGGCCGAGGACCTCGCCGCGGTCGCGATCGGTGAGCGGCTGCGTGACCTGGACGACGCGGAGCCGGAACTCGTCGGCAGGGAGGCACTGCGGGCCGACATCCTCGCATTGCAGGCCCGGCGGGACGAACTGGTCGGCGGTTTCGCCTTCGACCATCTCTGCGCCGACTGAGTCCGCCGCCTCCTGCACCGCCGCCCGTACGACCTGACCAGCGGCTATCAGTGCCCGCACGGGGCGGTCGGTGACCACCCGGACAATTTTTCCGGCGACCGTTGAACCGCGACCGTGGACGTTCCGTACCTCAGCGGGAATGGACAGGATCTCTCCCGTCCGCGGCACCTGAGGCGGGAGACGGTACGGAAATGTCATCGTCGGCCATCGACGTGTGACGGTACGCCAGGGGTGCAGTCCAGGCGTGCGCGCAATTCCGACGGCCGGCGCGGCACGGATCCACCGGATCGCGGAGGAGAGCAATTCGATGCGCAGGTCCACACGGGCGCGCCGGTCGTCCGGTAACGCACAGAGCAGGCGGCTGCTGGCCGTGCTCGGCACCCTCGCGGTCTTCGGCGGGATTGTCGCCGTGACCCAGATTTCCTCGGCCGAGAATCTGGGGTCCGGTAGCCCTCGGCCGGTGGCGGGAGCCTGTGTGCAGCCGAGTCCCGGTGCGGCGCCGCCGGGCGGCCGCGACTTCACCGGCCGCAGCTGGCAGCACGGTCGGTGGGTGCGCAACCACTGGGGCGACGGACAGCAGTGCCGGCCGGGCGCGGGCAGGGGCGGCGGCTCCGGAGGCTCCGCGATCGCCTGTCCGGACGTGGCCGGTCAGCTCCCCGAGGTGCCGCGCCGCGCCCGGGCCGAGGCCGAACGCAACCTCAGCCAGTTGCAGACCCAGATCGCCGAGGCCGATCGGCGCCTGGCAGCTGAGGGGGACCGGCGCGAGCAGTTCGTCGGATGGCAGGGCGGTTACTACGTGGAGAGTTCCCTGCTGAACGAGCAGGGGCTGGTACGGGGCCACTTCCACACCGCCTGCCGGATGCTGGACAGCCTCGACGCTCCGCCGGCGCCGCAGGAGGTGCCCGCCTTCTTCGTGGCGACGGAGGACGGCGGCGGTGGCGCGGAACCGGACGAGGCGACCACCCAGGTGCCCGGCCTGCCTGAGTCCGGCATCGCGCAGTGCGCGGTCCGGGCCGGTGACGGCTCGCACCGGCTGCCGATGATGGAGCGGGCCAACCAGACCCTCGCCTTCGACGCGGTACGCATCCAGGTCGGCTGAGCCGGACCCGGCGCGGCCGGTCCGCCCGGGACGATCCCCGGGCGTCCACGAGGATGCGCTGCCCGCCCGGGTGGCGGCGCCCGTCCGCTACCGGCGACGGGCCTGATCACGCAGGTGCGTGGCGGCAGCCGGACCGGT
>NZ_JBEXFP010000062.1:0-35787 GCF_040606825.1 Micromonospora sp. NPDC005367
CAGTCATCACCGACGAACAGCAACGTTGCCCCTCCTCAACCTCGATGGCATCGATCAGCAGCCAGGAGGAGGACAGCACGTGCCCTAATGGATCACTGCTCATCCCGAGCGGGGTCGAACGCTCGGACGGCACGACACCCCATCAACGGTCAAGCCTCCCCGGAACACCGACAGGGGCACGGTCTCAGTGCAGGACTCAACGTCCAGGGTCCAAGAGTGCTCACCTGCCAGCGGCTACCGTCCGAGTCTCCTGCAGCAACGTCAAGAAGCAATGCCGCCGGGTTCCCGGTAAGGCCCATTAGGGTCCAGGCTGGCCATGCCCATCTCGTTGAACCGGTGGATGACCTGCCGGACCGTGTCCTCATCCGCCTGCACCAGCCGGGCGATCGCCGGAACGGTGTTCCCACCGGCTGAAGCGAGCACGACCATGGCCCGCCGTAATCGGACCGCCGAGCCGGTACCACGACGGGTGATCCTCGGCAGCTGCTGACCCTCTTGGTCACTGAGCCGCCGGACGCGCACGGGTTCTGCCGCCGCCACAGCCTGATGGCCGCGATGCCGTCCGTCAGCCAAGCCGGACGGCGTGTCATCCAACACCGCGAACGTTCGTGGTCACGGCACTGGCCTAGTTGTCGAGCCGGACGGCAACGCTACTTCGAGCCGAGCAACTTGAGCCTCTCCCCGCCCTGCGGCGACGCCCGGGCCGCGCAGGCCAGATGAGAACCACACGACCAGCGTGGGCGGCCGCAATGAGAGCGACAGCCCGGGCGCCTCGACCGAAGCCTGGCCCGGCCACGGTCACAGGCCAATGAAACAAGTAGCCGCTGTGAGTGCGCTGAGTGTCTGTCGGAATCGATTGCGACACCCATTTCGGTCGTTCGGCCGATATTTGCCTCAGGGTGTCTCGTCAGCTCTCGGCAGATCACGCCGTCGGCGCGGATTCTCTGCCTGCTCGGTGAGGTCGAGATCGAGGAGTGGAATTGTCTCGCGAAATAGTTGACAACACCTCTGACCATTTGAAGAGGCACTCGCGTGACGATGTTGATTCTCACGGTTCGCCGGCATCACCTCCGGCGCCCGCTTCCGAACTCAATGCCTTCGCCATTGCTGTGGCCGCGCGCCCTTTGTTGGCGCTGCTGTTGTTGGTCGAACTGCTCAACCGTGCTCCGAAGCGGCATCGCCTCCAAGCTGCCACATTTCATAATTCCCACACTCTGCCGTGATCTCGGACGTCGCCTGAGCCGCGGAGAGGAAGTCGTCGACCAGCGGCGAGGCGCGCGATTCCGCCACAGCGAGGCACACCTGGTCGGGTGCCAAATCCGGAATGGGCACATAGCTGACCTCCGGATGCGAATAGAATACGGTCGCCGAACGGGCCAGGAATGAGATGCCCTGGCCGGCCGCGACATGCTCGAGCGTCTCGTCCACCCCGCGCACCCGGTATCCGGCGTCAGGGTGCGGGCGCTTGGTGGGCTGCGTGTTCGTGTCGGCATGCCAGAGCAGAGGCTCGCCGACCAGGTCGGCCTCGGTGATCTGCTCCTTGCCGGCGAATCGGTGGCTGGCGGGAAGCACTGCTACCCGCGGCTCGGTGTACAGCGGGGTGACGCGCAGGCCGGCCTCGTCGATGGGTAGCCGCACATAGCCGACGTCGATGCGCCCGTCGAGCAGCATCGCGGCCTGGTCGTCTCCTTCGATCCGCCGCAGGTCCACCAGTACGTCCGGGTGCTGGATGGCGAACTGCCGTACCGCTGGGGTGACCGCGATGCCCGCCCGGAAGCCGACCATCAGCCGCCGGCTGCCCTGCGCGGCCACGGTCACCCGGCGGCGGACCGCGTGCGCGGATGCCAGCAGCGGACCGGCGTCGGTCAGCAACTGCCGACCGGCGTCGGTCAGCGCCACGCCGTGGCTGTTCCGGGTCAGTAGCGGAGTGCCGAGCTCCTTCTCCAGCGCGCGGATCTGCCGACTGAGCACCGGCTGCGCGATGTGCAGCTCATCGGCGGCCCTGCCGAAGTGCAGCTTGTCGGCGACAGCGGCGAAGTAACGCAACTTGCGCAGGTCCAGATCCATGGAGCCTCCCGTTTCGGCGATGCCTCCAGGGTATCGCAACGGCCGAAATAGGTCTTGGACAACCGACTCGGGCCAATGGCACGCTCGATAAGTACTGATGGGTCGGAGTCGAATTCCGTACGAGAAACATGACCCGGTACGGCTATGTGAATGGAGTCAGTCGTGGGGAAGCTCGATGGCAAGGTTGCGGTGATCACTGGCGCGACAAGTGGTATGGCGCTGGCCGGTGCGAAATTGTTTGTTGACGAAGGAGCCCACGTCTTCATTTCCGGTCGGCGGAAGGACGCGCTGGACGAAGCCGTCAAGCTGATCGGCCGGAATGTGACCGGCGTGCAAGCCGATTCGGCCCACCTCGATGATCTGGACCGTTTGTTCGAGACGGTCAAGCAGGAAAAAGGCGCCTTCGACGTGTTGTGGGCGAGTGCCGGGACGGGTGAGCAGGGCAGGCTCGGCGAGATCACCGAGGAGCAGTTCGATGCCGCGTTCTCGCTGAACGCACGCGGCACGCTGTTCACGGTCCAGAAGGCCCTGCCGCTGTTCAACGATGGCGGCTCGATCCTCATGACCGGGTCGAACGCGTCGATGCGGGGCTACCCCGATTGGAGTGTCTACGCAGCGAGCAAGGCCGTGCTGCCCGCCTACGCCCGAGTGTGGGTGTCAGAGCTGAGGGACCGACGGATTCGGGTGAACGTGCTGACGCCCGGCCAGGTCGCCTCGCCGATGATGGAGCAGGTCATGAACGCGGAAATGAAGGCGCAGTTCGAGTCCGTGATCCCGCGGCGAGAGATGGGCCGCCCTGAGGAGATCGCGTCGGTCGCGTTGTTCCTGGCCTCGGACGACTCGAGCTACGTCAACGGCATGGAACTGGTCGCCGACGGCGGAACCACAGTGATCTGAGCCCGTTCGGCGAACCCTCGACACCGGGCCCAGCACGCCGGACCCCCAACCAACTGATTCATACACAACAAGGGGAACACACGTCATGACCACGATCAGCATCATCGGCTCGGGCAACATGGCCACCGCCATCGGCACCCGGGCGGCGAAGCACGGCCACACCATCGAGCTCATGAGCCGCAACACCGCCAAGGCCCAGGCGCTCGCCGACCAGATCGGCAACGGAGCCACCGTCGGCACGTTCGGCGCAAGGCCGGTGGGTGACATCGTCATCGTGGCCGTCCTGTACGCCGGCGCGGTCGACGTGGTCGAGCACTACGGCGATGCGCTGGCCGGCAAGGTCCTTGTCGACATCACCAACCCGTTCAACGCCGACGCAAGTGGCGTCGTGACGACCGCGGGCAACTCGGTGTCCCAGCAGATCGCCGCCGTCGCCCCCGAGGGCGCACATGTCGTGAAAGCCTTCAACACGATCTTCGGCGGCGTCATCGCCGAGGACAAGCCCCTGGACGCGTTCTACGCCGGCGACAGCGCCGAGGCGAAGGCACGTGTCGCTGCTTTCCTGGATAGCTTGGGCATGCGGGCCCTCGACGCAGGAGGACTCGAGATGACCCACGTCCTCGAATGGGCCGGCATCCTCCTGGTGGGCCTAGCCCGCAGCGGCGTCGGCTTCGACATCGCCCTGGGCGCCGAGGTCCGCTGAAGCACGTCTACCGGATTACGCCAGACATCTCGCGACCGGCGGGCATGGCGTTTCCATCCATCTTCGGAAAGCAGGCACTTCATGAGCAGCATCAGCATCATCGGCCTGGGGACCATGGCCCGCGCCCTGGCCACCCGGGCGCTCGCTGGTGACCACGCCGTCGAGGTCGTCGGTCGCGACGCGGCCAAGGCCAAAGACCTGGCTGCCGCGCTCGGCGGCGGCGCCACGGCCGGGACATTCGGCACCGCCCCGGCCGGCGACATCGTCATCCTCGCCGTGCCGAACGCCAGCGCCGTGCCGGTCGTCGCCCAGTACGGGGACGCGCTGGCAGGCAAGGTCATCATCGACATCACCAACCCCATGAAAGCCGACGCGAGCGGGCTGACCACCCCTGACGGCACGTCCGCCGCGCAGGAGATCACCAAGGCCGCCCCAGCGAGCGCGCACGTCGTGAAGGCGTTCAACACCGTCTTCGGCCATGTCCTGGCCTCGGGACGCCCATTGGACGTGCTCTTCGCCGGCGACGACGCGCGGGTCAAGGCGAGCCTGTCGGCGTTCATCGAGAGCCTCGGTTTGCGCCCCCTGGATGTCGGCGGCCTGGAGATGGCGCACTGGCTGGAAGGGACGGGCCTGCTGATGGTGAGCCTGGCCCGCCACGGCGTCGGGGACTTCAACTTCTCCCTCAGCGTCAACGTTCTGGTCTAAGCACACACCCACCACCACCTTCCGCGCCACATCACTCACTCGGAGCAGCAGAATGCGTGTATTCGTCACTGGCGGGACCGGCCATTCCGGTTCGTACATCGTCCCCGAGCTCATCGCCGCTGGGCACGAGGTCACCGGCCTGGCCCGGTCGGACACGGCCGCGGCGACGCTGTCCGCGCTCGGCGCGAAGGTGCGCCGCGGCGACCTCCAGGACCTCGACGGGCTCAAGGAGGCGGCTGCGGACTCCGACGGCGTCATCCACGTCGCGCACCGGCAGGACCTGCTTTTCTCCGGCGGGATCCACGCCGTGGCCGCCGCGGAGGTCCCGATCATGCTCGCGTACGGCGAGGCGCTGGCGGGAACCGGAAAGCCGCTGGTCGCGGCGGGGAGCATCGGCTCGCCCGGGCAGGGACTCCTGGGTCGGACGGCCACCGAGGAGGACCCGGCCCTTCCCAGCGGCGATGAGCACAAGGGCAGCCTGCGGGCTCGTAACGTCGTGGAGACCACCGTGATCGGCCTCGCCGAGCGGGGCGTGCGGTCTTCGGTCGTGCGGATCGCCAACATCGCGCACGACATGACCGATCGCGCCGGCTTCCTCCCGACACTGATCGCGCTAGCGAAGGAGAAGGGCTTCGCCGGCTACCCCGGAGACGGCACGAACCTGTGGAACGCCGTGCATGCCCGCGATCTGGCCTCCGTGTTCCGCCTGGCGCTGGAGAAGGGCCCGGCCGGCAGTTACTGGCACGCGGTCGACGACGGGGGCATCCCGTTCCGCGAGATTGCCGAGGCCATCGGCAGCCGTCTGGGCCTGCCCGCCGTGAGCATTCCCGTGGACGAACTGGTGCTGCCGGGATACTTCGGGTTCCTCGCCAACATCGTCACGCAGAGCTACCCGGCGTCCAACCTCATCACCCGCCGGACCCTCGGCTGGGAACCCGCTCAGCCCCGCCTGCTCGCCGATCTGGACAACGGCCACTACTTCCCCGCCAGATGACGACAAGGACCCCAATCGCAACGAGTCCGGAACATGACAAGGAGGGCGGCTCAGAATATGACCATTGTGGGATTCATCGGCAGCGGCGCCATCGGCAGCACCATCGCACGGCTCGCCGTCGAGGCCGGGCATCAGGTCGTGCTCAGCAACTCACGCGGTCCTGAAACGCTCGCGGACACGGTCACGGAGCTAGGGCCGCGGGCGTCCGCTGCGACCAGCGGGCAGGCCGCGGCAGCCGGTGACATCGTCGTGGTCACGGTGCCAGTCAAGGCCTTCCCCGACATGCCCGCCGCGCCGCTTGCCGGGAAAACGGTCATCGACACGTGTAATTACGGCCCCGAGCGTGACGGGCCCATCCCCGAGCTCGACGGCAAGTCGCTCAGCTCAAGCGAGCTGCTGCTGCGGTACATCCCGGACGCCATGGTCGTGAAAGCGTTCAACAACATCTTCTTCAAGCACCTGCTGTCACTCGCCCGACCGACGGGCGCGGGCGACCGCTCGTATCTGCCGATCGCCGGGGACTCCGCGCCGGCGAAGGCGGTGGTGACCGAATTCATCGAGTCCATCGGGTACAGCGTGGTGGACGCGGGACCACTGGCCGACAGCTGGCGGCAGGCGACGGGCATGCCGGTGTGGGGGACCCCGTACGGGCCGTACTCGAACGAGAAGGGCCAGCCGGTCGGCGAGGACGCTATCCGCGCCGCACTGGCCACCGCAATGCGGTAAAACGCGAGTGGGCGCGGGCGGCGATACGGTCCGGCCGTGTTATGGCCACGTTCGGCACGCCGCCGGGCGGGCAATAACGCAGCGGCGCGCCAAGTTCGCCCGAGTTTCCTACGAGAGTCTCAAGCAGCGGCATAGAGATTTCCGGCTACGTCACGAGGCCATCGTTCGGTGCATCCAGCGCAGCCACTCCGCTCGGCGCGGGCAGCAGATGGCGTTGAGAGCGGGATCGACTCGACGTCGATGTCGAGGCCATAACGGGCTGCCCGGCACCCGCCAGCGGCGGGAGCCGGGCAGCCACCCAGTCAGCCGTTCCGGGCGGGCCTCAGCGGGAAGGTGCCGCGGCCGACGTCGCTGAGCGTGGCGGTGTTCGCCGCCAGGTACGAGTCCAGGTACGGCGAGCGGTCACCCTGGGTCGGCGCATCGGACCGCGGGTTCTGCACGGTCAGGGCGAGCCGGGCGCCGGAGACCTTGATCGTGTGGCCGGAGGGCACGTCCCGCCACCTGTTGGAGGTGATGGTCCCGATCTGGACCCCCAGCTGGTGCCCACGTTCGAAGGTCCAGTCGGTCGACTTCAGATCGAACGAGATGCGTCCGCCGTGCTCCACCAGCGCGACGTTCTCGTCGAACATGGTCGCCGTGCCGTCCGGAGCGACGTCCCACAGGCGCACCATCACGTTCCCGCTCGTGCTCGCGTTGAGCGTGATCCTCGGCGTACCCGTGATCCGGAGCGCCTGGGGCGCGCGCATCGACCAGGTCCAGAAGCTGTTGGCCGGGGCGTCGCCCTGCATGGCGGTGTTCTTCTCGGCACGCGACAGCACCTCGGTCCGCGGCGCCCGCTCCATGTCCCACTGGCCATGGTCCGCGGCCTTGGCCTCCGCAGCCGTCGCCGAGGCTCCGCCGTCGTCGACATACCGGCCGCCGGAGAGCCGGGCGTCGTACGACGACGCGGTCAACGGCCAGGTCTTCTGCCCGCGCCAGTGGCCGAGGTTGTCCTCGATGACGTACGCCGGATCGGTCACCGACGGGCGGGTGCCACGGAGGTACTGGTCGTAGAACCGCATCACCTCGTCGAACCAGCCGGTACGGCCCATCGACAACCGGCCGTCGCGTTCGGTGTCGTTGCCTCGCACGTGGTCCCACTGGCCGAGCCAACCGCGCTCCGGACCCTGGTGGTTGTCCAGGTACTCCTGCATGTCCTCAGGCTTGGTGTTGGACTCGATGAAGCCCTGGGTCACGAACAACGGCGTCCTGGTACCGGCAGCGTCCGTGGCCAGGTTCCTGGCCCTCCAGTACGCGGATTCGGCGTCGGGATTGTTGTTGTTGGTCATGTTGTCGCTCAGGCACTCCGGATGGCTCGCCTCGTAAAGCGCGTTCGCCTTGTACCGGCCGCTGTCGTCGGCCATAGGAGGCATGACCGCGATCGAGTTGTACGCCGCCGGCGTGCCGGTGACATTGGGACGCGGCACCTTGTTGCTGAACAGGTAGTTGTACATGTCCCAGACGGGTTCCTGCGCGACGACCGCCTTCAACGCGCTCATCTTGAGGTTGTTGCCCACCAGGCCAGTGACGGCGTCATAGGACTTGCCGTACATCCCGACCTTGCCGTTGGACCACGACTGGCTGGCCGACCACTGGATGGCTGCGCGGACGTCGGCCTGTTCGCCCGGGCCGACCCAGTCCAGGCAGCCGGTGCTGCCGCCGAAGCCGCGCAGGTCGACCATGACGAAGGTGTAGCCGCGGGCCATCAGGTCGGCTCCGTCGATGAAGTCCTGGAAGCGTGCCGAGGGGCCGACCTGGTCCCAGCCCTCGGGGCCGGTCTGCCCGGCGTGGGCGAAGTAGGGGCCGATCGAGAGGATCACCGGCGTCTTCGCATTCGCCGCCAGGTGCGCCGGACGCAGCACGTCGGCGTGCAGTTCGACGCCGCTGCCGTCCGAGGACGGGAAGTACGTCTCCGTCCACGCTGCCCCCTCGGGCACCCGCGGGTTCTCCTCATGTGTGATCGACTCGTCAGCTGCCGCAGCCGCCGTTCCGGCTGCCTGTGCGGCCGCGGGCGATCCGCCCGCAGCCAAAATCGTGACGACGCTCAATGCACCGGCCGCCGCGACGGCCGATACCTTCCTGCCACGGATCATCCCTGCTCCTCTGAAATCGACTCCAGACGAGGCACGCCTGCTTGCCCAGCCGAGCGTAGTGACGATCGTCGTTCTTGTCTGCCCTGGACACTCCGCTTCGACCCTCGCCGGCCCGAGCGCCGCGAGGTACCGGCGGGGCCATCCCGTCGGGCGCTGAGAAGCTCCCCGCACACGACGAAACGGCCGGACCTGGAAGGTCCGGCCGTCTCGGTTCAGAGCGGGGCAGGATCTGATGCTGCTCGGTGTCAGAGCGTCAGGAGGCGCTCGCCTTCCGGTCGCTGGGCGCCTGGAAGCCGGTGAAGCCGGGCGTGTCGTCCGTGGTCAAGGCGATCTGGTTGAGCACGAGCCCGGCCTCGCGAGGCGCCAGCGTGATCGTGTGCTCACCCGGCTCGAGCGCCAATGCGGCCGCAGCGACGCTCGTGGTGCCGTACCAGGTTTCGAACCCGGTCTCCGGCCCGGACTTGCTCGACTGGTATCTCCACTGCCCGTCGACGAGGACGTGGTAGGAGTCGGCGTCGGGGTTCGGGTTGCTCGAGTTGACGAACAGGTAGTACGTGCCAGCGGTCCGGATGTCGACGGTGAAGTCGAGCTGCGGCGGTGCTCCTGCCGCCGAACTCCCGTTGACCTTCTCGGTCGGTCCGGCACTGAACAACGCCTCGGCCTGAGCCGTCGAGGTCGCCAGCCAGTTCGCCTTCGCGCTGGCGTCGGCCGGTGGGACGACCTGCAGGCCGTTACGAGCCAGCGCCCAGCCGTGCGTCCCGTTGTTGCTGGCGGTCGCGTGCGCTGAGGCGCTGTTCTCGAGCGCGTCGGCCGCATCGAGGACGACCAGGCCGTCCTGCTCCAGGTACGGGCCGCCCGGCGCACCCTCGCCTCTGGTCACCGTGACAGGCGCTACCCAGGTCTCACCGCCACCGGTGGTGATGGAGAGCTCGCCTTTCCCGACCCTGTGCCCGGTGATGCTCAGCTCACCGCCGGCGACCGTGACCGAGACGGCGGTCGTGTTGTCCGACTCCGCGGCCATCACGTCCGCCACACCTTCGACCGTGCTCGTCCGGCCCACCGTCGTCTCGATCGCGGGCAGCCGGCGAAGTTCCGGCATCACGCCGGGAAGTGGCGCAACGGTCGCCCTCTGGGGTGCGGCGATGTTGTTCGGGCTCTCGGGTGGGCCGACCAGGCCGTCACCGACCGCGCCGTCGCGGGTCTCGACGATGATCCGGTCGAAGAGGATCGCTGCGTCCGAGCGGTAGACCGTCAGTTCGTGCCAGCCCGGTGTGGTCACGTCGACGGTGAAGTTCAGGGGCTCGATCTGACGCATGATGTTGAATCCCCAGGTACTGGTGCTCGTACCGGCGACAGAGTTACCGCGCAGCAGGCTGGGGACCTGGTCGTCGAGCCCGACCGCCGTGCGCGCGGTTCGGGGCGTGCCGTCGTCCTCTGTGCCTTCGTTCAGTGTCGGAATCCGGTAGAAGGTCCCGGTGAACCTCCCGGTGGAGGTGAAGTAGACCCGGTACTTCAAACGGGCGGTCGTCTCGAAGCCGGAGTCGACCCGGGGAGCGATTTCCGGGAAGCTACCCATCGATGCTCCGCGCTGTCCCACGCCCTGAAGAGGAGCCCACCGGCTTCCGTCGGCGCCGGGCACGTTCTCGGAGAAGTGCTCGGCCTCGAGGGCCACGTATCCGTTGGCCTCCAGGTGCGCCGGCTCGGCGACACGGCGTAGATCCACGGCGGCCCGCTCCGCGTCGACCGTGAAGGTTGCGACCGGGTCGCCGGCCTTGGCGCCGTTGACGGCGTTGAAGACCCGGATCGTCCCCGTCGTGGCTGGGTGGTTTTTGGCGACCGTCACTGTGACTCGCTGCTCTGTCGCGGTCGTGCCCGAGCGCTGCGAGAGGGTGATCCACGGGGCGTCCGCCTCGGCGACCCACTCCTGTGGGTTGGTTACGTCGTTGCGGGAGAACACGTCGAAGAACCGCTTGTCGTCGGGCGCGGCCGAGTTGAACGTCAGCGTGCCGTGGCCAGGCTCCTTGCTGTCCTCGGCGGCGGCGCCCACCGCATCGGCCGGCGCGGCCACCCGGGCGTACCGGTCGTTGGTGAGCATGACGGTGCCCTCGTTCGGGAACCCTTCGGGATGGCTGTGGCCGATGGCGTGGTCCCACTTGCCGTCGCTGATCGTGTTCCAGTAGTCCTCGTCGGTGAGGATGCGTTCACGGGCCCGCTTCGAGAGCAGCTCGTAGCTTCCCGCGCTGGCGTAGCGACCTTGGGCGGCGGCGAGCTGGTTCTTCCAGTAGTAGCCGATCTGCTCCGCCATGTTGCGGTAGGACCGCACTCGGTGGAGCACCTGCTGATAGAACGCGGAGCGAGAGCGCGAGTCGAGCTTGGCGTAAACGCCCTCGAGAATCCGCACCAGATCGTTGGACTCGTTGATGTAGCGCTGGAGCTCATCCCCGTCCGAGGTGGCGCTGAACGGAAAGACCTGACCGGTGTGAATCCTTCCGGAGGTCGCGTTGGACGTGTTGATCTCCCCCCAGAACTCGGCGCGCTTGGTGTTCTCGAGCGCGTCGAACCTTTCCAGCGCGTCGGCGACGACGGCAGCATTGCTGCCCTTCAGCCGGAAGTCTCGCTGCATGTGCTCGGTGAGGAACTTGCTCCCGATGTTCGTGTCGTCATAGCCCTCGACGTCCCATGCGAGCTTGGCGAACAGGTCGAGCTTGATCTCGCCGGGCTTGATGTCCCCGACGTTGAGGATCCAGTAACGCCCTGCACCCGAATTCCAGGCCCGATGCAGCTGCTGCACCATCAAGGACATCGGCGTCGAGTTCAGCCACAGGTAGCTCTTCGGCTCGCCCCAGTAGGAGATGTGGTAATAGACGCCGTTTCCGCCGGACCGGGCGGCTTCGGTCCGCGTGGGCACCTGACGCAGATAGCCCTGGTTGTCCTCGGCCCACATCAGGGTCACGTCGTCGGGGATGTGGTCCTTGAGCCCGGCGTTATAGAGATCGTTCATCTCCTTGTAGGGGATGAGCACCTGCGGCACAGCGTCGGCGCTGCCGTAGACCTCTGCGATCATCTTGCGCTGCTCGCGGATGACGTCGGCCTCCATCTCGACCTTGTCCTTGAACCCGTACGGGTTACCGGGTGTGAACACCGCATCGCTGTCGTGCACACCGCGGATACCCAGGGCAAGGATGTTCTCGAAGTCGGCGTTGGCGACCACACGCTGGCGCCAGTACTCCAGGATCGCGGGCTTGTTGATCGAATAGTTGAAGGCCGCCACAGCGTCCGAGCCCTTGATGTCGAGCGCGTCCTTGTTGCGGTCGTACCACTGACGCCATTCGCCCTCGTTGTTGCGCAGCATCAGCTCCGCGTGAGACGAGGACGCGACCACGCCGAACGCCGCCGCCTCGCGAGCGTTGATCGGCGTCCCCTCGTCGTACCTTCCGGTGTCGGTGACCGCGTTGAACGCTGTCGAAGACAAGTGCATCGCGGGCCACAGGGTGTTCAGCCTCAGCCGCAGCATCAGCTCATAGACGTGCCGGTAGAAGTTGACATCAGGCGTGCCGTTGCCGGTGGGGAACTTCCGCTTCGCCCACGCGATGGTGCGTTCCTCGTCGTTGATGAAGAATCCGCGATACCTGACGTCCGGCCCGTCGTCGACCCGGGTCTTGCCCTTGACGTCGATGTCGTCGCGCTGCTTGACCGGCACGTCGCTGTACCAGTACCACGGCGAGACGCCGATCTCCTCGGAGATCGAGTAGATGCCGTAGATCGTCCCCCGGGCATCACTGCCCGCGATCACCAGTGCCGTGTCGACCCCGGGGACCGGGTCCGCGATGGTCTTGGCCGCATACGCCTCCCACCTGCCCTCGATCCCGGCGGCCTCGTCGAACTTGCCGGCTCCGACGATTTCATCGATCAGCCGGCTCTGACCGATCTGGCCGACGATGATCGCGGTCCTCTGGCGCACGGCCTTGGTCAGCAGCGCCGGCAGTTTGCGCTGGTCGGCCTCTGCCAACCGGGTTTCCTTGGCCGACTCGTCGTCGACGAACACGCTCTGCACGTCACCGGGATCGATCGCTCCGGTCACCATGGCGACGTCCTGCCGCAGGTCCTGAACCGCGCGGCGCACCTGCGTGTAGTCCCGATCGCCGTGATCGCCGCCGTAGGACGGGTCGATCAGGATCGGAGCCGTCGTCCGACCATCGAAGATGGTGAAGTCACCCGGCGATGCGTGCGCCGGCGTCACCCCCACCGACGTCAGGGACGCGGTCAGCACAACGCCGGTCGCGACAGCCGCGGACCACCGCCTGACCCGACCCGCGATACTTCGCTGGGCGTTCGGCACACCTCGAGTTCTTTGTCCGGGCAGCGACATTCCTCGCTCCTCTCCTCCGGTACGTCGTCTTGGTTGCGGTCACGGGGTTATCGGAATTGGCTGCATCCGCTGCTCTTCGAGCGGGTCCAGGTTGCGGAGCCGCCTCGGCGTCGTCGTCGCCTTTGCGGAGGATGAGCGCGGGGCCGGCGTCGTCGGCGTGTCCTGTCCACCGGGAGCGACGGCGTTGAGGAACGGGCTGGCGACGTCGAGCAGCCCCAGCGTGTGGCTGTGACGCCCGCGCGGACGGCGGGCAGACTAGCTGCGGACGAAGACTGAGGTCGTGCAGAGCGTCGAGGACTCGTCGACCGATGTCCTCGGCCCCGACGTCGGAACGGTTGAAAACGTTTCGGACCGTGCCGGACCGAAACCTGCGGCGTCGTGCGGCGGGTATCGCTGCTTCGATTCGGACGCCCTCACCCGGTCCGCCGAACGTACGCCTCTCGGGGAAGGCGGTAGGCCAGGTCGGCTGCCGTCTCGATCGCCTCGTCCTCGGTCAGCCGGTGCTCCAGGACGAGACGCGCCAGGTAGCCGGCGTCGACGCGCCGGGCGAGGTCGTGCCGGGCCGGGATGGACAGGAACGCCCGGGTGTCGTCGACGAAGCCGCTGGTGTTGTAGAAGCCGGCCGTCTCCGTCACCAGCTCACGGAAGCGGCGCATCCCGTCGGGGCTGTCCAGGAACCACCAGGGCGCACCGAGGCGTACGGCGGGGTAGACGCCGGCGAGTGGGGCGAGCTCTCGGGAGTAGACCGTCTCGTCGACCGTGAAGAGCACCAGCCGGAACCTCGGGTCGCGGCCGAAGGCGTTGAGCATCGACCGGAGCGAGCGGGTGAACTCGGCCCTGATTGGGATGTCGAAGCCGCGGTCGGCGCCGAAGTCGCGGTGGATTTCGGCATCGTGGTCGCGGAGGACGCCGGGGTGAATCTGCATGACCAGGCCGTCGTCGCAGGACATCCGGGCCATTTCGTAGAGCATGTGACCGGCGAAGGCTTCCGTCGCGTCGGGGCTGGCCGTGCCGTGACGCGCCTTGGTGTAGATCCGCCGTGCCTCGGCCGGGGTCAGCGGCTCGGCGGCGGCGGTGAGGTGGCCGTGGTCGGTGGCTCGGGCGCCGGCCGCGACGAACGCCGCGCGCCGCGCGCGCAGGGCCGCTAGGTAGCCGTCGTAGTCGCCGGTGTCCTCGCCGGTCAGCTCCTGGAGTTGTTCGAGTTGGCGGGTCCAGCCGGGGTGACCGATGTGGGTCAGGGCGTCCGGGCGAAAGGTGGGCACCACCCGTTCGCCGAGCCCCGCCTGGCGGAGCCGGGCGTGGTCGTGCAGCGGCGAGGTCGCGGAGTCCGTGGTGGCGATCAGCTCGATGTTGAAGGTGTCGAGCAGGGTACGCGGCCGAAAACCGGGCTCGGACAGTCGTGCGTCGATGAGGTCGTAGAGCTTGTCGGCGGTGTCGGGCCCGGGGATGAGGTCGAGCTTGAGCACCTCGGCGAGTTCGTGCTCCAGCCAGTAGCGGCTGGGCGTCCCGCGAAACAGGTGCCAGTGGGCGCAGAAGAGCCGCCAGATGGCGCGCGGGTCGGTTTCGACTGCCGTTCCGTCGAGGCGGGGGACGCCGAGTTGGTCGAGGGTGACGCCCTGCGAGACGAGCATCCGGGTCACGTAGTGGTCCGGCACGACCAGCAGGTGGGCCGGGTCGGAGAAGCGCTCGTCGTCGGCGAGGACCGCGGCGTCCACGTGCCCGTGCATGCAGAGCAGCGGCAGTTCCCGCGTGGAGTGGTAGATGCGGCGGGCTACGGCGCGGACGTCGTCGCCAGCCGGTAGCGCGCGGTCGGGATGCAGACGCAGCTGTGCCACGAACTTCTCCTCTGCGGCTTCGATGGAACGGGCCCTGCAAAGGATTGCATCGACGGGTCTCTGTCACAAGGGTGGGTCGTAGCAGAGCCGGGAAACATTCATGCGGAACAGTATTGACAGGGTTCTGCAATCGCTTTCAGACTTCGGACGTGACGGTTCCACGATTGAGGAGGTGAACCGTTGCGCACGACGATCCGCGAGGTGGCCCGGGAGGCCGGCGTGTCACCGTCGACCGTGTCCCGGGCCCTGTCGATGCCCGGACTGGTCAACTCGGTGACCCGGGAACGGGTGCTGCGCGCCGCCCAGCGGTTGGGTTACGAACCGAACCGGGCCGCGCGGGGTCTCATCACCGGCCGGACCGGCAACCTGGGGTTGATCGTGCCGGACCTGGCCAACCCGTTCTTTCCCAGCCTGGTGAAGGGTGTGCAGGCCAGGGCCCGGGAGGCGGACTACGCCGTGTTCCTGGCCGACTCCGACGAGGACCCGACCGCGGAGAGCGATCTGGTACGGATCCTCGCCAAGCAGGTCGACGGACTCATCCTCTGCTCACCGCGAGGGCGTGAGGAGGACATCCTCACCCTAGCCGCGACCACGACCCTGGTCATGGTCAACCGGCGCTTCGGGCGGGTGCCGTCCGTCGTCTTCGACAACTCCGACGGCATCCGGCAGGCCGTTGCGCACCTGGCGGCGCTCGGCCACAGCCGGGTGGCCTGGGTCGGTGGTCCACGTACCTCCTGGTCCAACCGCGACCGGATCCGGGCGCTGCGCTCGGCGACCGACGCGGCGGGGATGGACCTGTACGTGGCCGGTCACTTCCCGCCCCAGTTCGAGGGCGGGATCGCCGCGGCGGATCTCATCATCGCCTCCGGTGTCACGTCCGTCATCGCCTACAACGACGTCATGGCGCTGGGCCTGCTCGGCCGGCTCCGGGACCGCGGATTGCGCGTACCGCAGGACCTCAGCGTGATCGGCATCGACGACATCCAGATGTCGTCGATGTCGTCGCCCACGCTCACCACCGTTTCGCTCACCAAGGGGCAGGCCGGCCGCGCCGCCGTCGACCTGCTGCTGTCGCTGCTGGGGCAGCCCGACGGCGTGCGCAAGCCGCGTCGGGAACTTCCCACGCAGCTGCTGGTCCGCGCCTCGACCGGGGTCGCGCCGACCGACTGACATCCCGGCCGAAAGGCCGTGCCGCAAGCCACCACCACCGTGACTGACGACCGAGAGAGGGAAGTTTCATGGGTATCACCCGGCGGAGCGCCCTGATCGCCGCAGCATCGTCCCTGCTGACCGCTACCGCCGCCTGCGGCGCCCCGGACAACTCCGGCGGCTCCGGCGGCAACAGCGATGGCGAGGTTCCCGACAAACCGAAGAAGGCCGTGGCGCTGAACATCCTCGACGTCGCGGGCAACCTGCAACTGACCCAGGGAATGATCGACGAGTTCGTCAAGAACAACCCGGACGTCATCTCCCGGGTGACCTACTCCAAGTCGCCCGCGCCGGAACTGGTCGGCAAGATCAAGGCACAGCAGAACGCCGACCGGGTGGACATCGGCCTGGTGCTCACCGGCGTCGACGGCCTCGCGGCCGGCATCGACCAGGGCCTGTGGCTCGACGTCCTGCCGAAGTTCCAGAGCCGGCTGACCGGCATGAACAACTATCTCGCGCCGGCCGCCGCCATGCAGAAGCTCGCCGGCAACGCCGGCGTGACCGTCACCTACTACCCGTCCGGACCGCTGCTGGAGTACCTGCCGGCGACCGTGGCGACCCCGCCGACCAGCGCGGACCAGCTCCTCGCGTACGCCAAGGCCCACCCCGGCAAGGTCCAGTACGCCCGCCCGTCGAACTCCGGTCCCGGGCGTACCTTCCTGATGGGGCTGCCCTACATCCTCGGCGACAAGGACCCGAAGGACCCGGTGAACGGGTGGGACAAGACCTGGGCCTACCTCAAGGAGCTCAACCAGTACGTCGACTACTACCCGTCCGGTACCACCGAGACGATGAAGAACCTGGCCAACGGGTCGGCGCATGTGATCGCGTCGACGACCGGCTGGGACATCAACCCCCGTGTGCTGGGCACCGTGCCGAAGGAAGCGAAAGTCACCTCGCTGCAGGGGTTCCACTGGGTGACCGACGCGCACTACGCGGTGATTCCGAAGGGTGCCTCGACGGACACCCAGGCTGCGGTGCTGGCCCTGCTGGCGTTCATGCTCACGCCTCAGCAGCAGGCCAAGGCGTACGACGACGGCTACTTCTACCCCGGCCCGGCGGTGCAGGGTGTGAATCTGTCCGACGCGCCGCAGAAGAGCCAGGACGCCATCCGGGACTACGGCCGGCCGGAGTACGAGTCGCTGATCGCGAACAACCCGACGGAGGTGCCGCTGGACGCGAAGGCGCTGGTGGCGGCGTTCGACAAGTGGGACCGCGAGATCGGTAGCGGGAAGGTCAAGCAGGGATGACCGCCGGCGCCGAAGCCTTCACCCAGCTGCGACTGGAGGGCGTGTCGCGTCGCTTCGGCGGCCATGACGCGCTGCGCGACCTCGACCTGACGATCGAGGCGGGCGAGTTCGTCGCCCTCCTCGGTCCCTCGGGTTGCGGCAAGTCCACCGCGCTGAACTGCCTCGCCGGACTGCTGCCCCTGACCGCGGGCGGCATCTGGCAGGACGACCGGCGCATCGACACGCTGCCGCCGGAGCGCCGCGGCTTCGGGATGGTGTTCCAGAACTACGCGCTGTTCCCGCACATGTCCGTACGCGCCAACATCGCGTTCGGGCTGCGGATGCGGCGGCTACCGAAGGACGAGATCCGTCGCCGCACCGACGAGGCGGTCCGCCTGGTACGCCTCGAGGAGCACGCGGGCAAGCTGCCCGGCCAGCTCTCCGGCGGTCAGCAGCAGCGGGTGGCGATCGCTCGTGCGGTCGTCCTGGAGCCGTCGCTGGTGCTGATGGACGAGCCGCTGAGCAACCTCGACGCCAAGCTGCGCCTCGAGATGCGTACCGAGATCCGCCGGCTGCACCAGTCGCTGGGGCTGACGACGGTCTACGTGACGCACGACCAGGAGGAGGCGCTCTCGCTGGCCGATCGCCTGGTGGTGCTGCGGGAAGGCCGCGTCCAGCAGATCGGTTCCCCGGAGGGGCTGCACACCCGCCCGGCCAACTGGCATGTCGCCGACTTCATGGGCTACCGCAACCTCTGGACGATGCGGGTGCGGGAGGCGGCGGACGACACCGTCGCCGTCGAGTTGGACGGCTTGCGGCTCGTCGGCGTCCCCGTCGGGCCGGTGGCGCCGGGCGACGAGGTGATCGTCGCGGTGCGCCCCGAGGACGTCCGGGTCGATCAGGCCGGTCCGACGACCAACGCGGTGCCGGCGGAGATCGAGGTGGTCGAGTACCAGGGCCGGGAACTGGCCGCGGAGGCGCTCACCGCCGCCGGCGCCCGCGTCCACCTGCGTACCGACCAGCGGGTGGCGCCCGGCGACCGGGTCACCCTGAGCATCGACCCGCAGCGGCTGCTCGTCTTCCCCGGCGATCCGACCGCGACCCGACCCGCGGACGGGGAGTCGGCCGTGGTCGAGGAACCAGGGCTGGTCGGATGAGCGTCACCACTCCCACCGCCGCCGCGGAGTCCACCGGGCCGCCGCCGCCCGCGCGGGCCCATTGGCAGCACCGCCTCGCCGAGCGCGGCGTCGACCGTCAACTGTGGCTACTCACGCCGGCGCTGCTCTTCGTCGTGCTGCTCTTCCTCTACCCGTTCTTCTACGGGCTGGGCCTGTCCTTCCAGCCCGCCGAGGGCGGGCCGTTCAGCGACTACGCGCGCTTCTTCAGCGACGCCTACCAGCGCGGAACGATCTGGACCACCCTCGGCCTGTCGCTGCCCGCCGCGCTGCTCAACGTGGTCGCCTCGGTGCCGATCGCGTATCGGATGCGGGGCCGGTTCCGTGGCAAGCGGCTGGTCACGATCCTGCTGGTGGTGCCCATCACTCTCGGCACCGTGCTCACCGCGCAGGGCCTGCTGAACTTCCTCGGCCCGACCGGCTGGTTCAACCGGGTGTTGACCGCGCTGCAGCTCACCGACGAACCGATCCGGCTCGTCCACAACTACTGGGGCGTCTTCTTCTCGCTCATCATCACCGGGTTCCCCTTCGCGTTCCTGCTCGTCCTGTCGTACCTGTCCGGCATCGACCCGACGCTGGAGCGCGCCGCGGCGACCCTCGGCGCGGGCTGGTGGCAGCGGTTCCGCATGATCACGCTGCCGCTGCTGATGCCCGGGCTGGCCACCACGTTCTGCCTGGCGTTCGTCCTCGCGTTCAGCGTGTTCCCGTCGGCGGTCCTGGTCGGCAACCCGGCGGGCGAGACCCGGGTCATCTCGATCGCCGCCTACCAGGCGGCGTACGAGCAGTACGACTACCCGTACGCATCGGCGATCGCCATGATTATGGGCCTGATCGAGCTGGTGGTCATCTCGGTGGTGCTGTTCGCCCGGACCCGCTTCTACACCGGTTCCACGGGAGGTAAGGGCTGATGGTCACCACCACCGCGGCAACGGGCGCGGCTTCCGTCGGTACCCGGCGACGTTTCGTCGCCCGTCCCGCCGCCTGGCTGGTCTGGGGCGCGGTCGTCTTCTTCTTCCTGAACCTGCTGGGCGTCGTCGGATCCGTGCTCGTCAGCTCGTTCGGCCGGCGCTGGTTCGACACCTGGCTCCCGGACGGCTACACCACCAGGTGGTACGGCGAGGCGTGGACGGAGTTCGCGCTGCTCCAGGTGATCAAGGTGACCCTGGAGGTGTCCCTGCTCGTCGTGGGACTGTCGCTGGTGATCGGCGTACCGGCGGCCTACGTGCTGGCGCGCCGGAACTTCCCCGGGAAACGGGCCGTCTACCTGGTCTTCCTGCTCCCGATCCTGATGCCACCGATCACCTATGGCATCCCGCTGGCCACCGTGCTCTACAAGTTCGGCTTCGCCGGCCACCTCTCCGGCGTCGTGCTGGCGAACCTCGTCCCGTCCGTGCCGTTCGTGATCCTCACCATGACACCGTTCATCGAGCAGATCGACCCGCGGATCGAAAGCGCGGCCCGGATGTGCGGAGCCGGCATGCGCTCGGTCTTCCTGCACGTGCTGGCACCCCTGCTGCTACCGGGGATGCTGGCCTCGGCGATCCTCGTCCTGGTCCGGACGGTGGGCATGTTCGAACTCACCTTCCTCACCGCCGGTCCGGACTCGCAGACCCTCGTCGTCGCGCTCTACTACTCGATGTCCGCCGCCGGCATCCGCGCCCAGCAGTCGGTGGACGCCATGGCGGTCATGTACACCGCGATGATGCTGGTGCTGCTCGTCGTCGCCCTCCGATACGTCAACCCGACCCAGCTCGTCGCCCGGGTCAAGGAGGAACCGGAGCCGTGAGGACCACCGACACCCAGGTCGTCGTGACCAGCCCGGCAGGCGTACCGGACGGCACGGCACACCCGCGCTGAGGGAGGCGAACCGATGAGCTTGGTGCTCCTGTACGACAGCGACGACGTCGCGGTGGCGACGACGCCGATGAGAGCGGGGGAGCCGTTGGCGCTGCCGGGGGTGGCCGGCACGACGCTGCGCGACGACGTGCCCGCCGGACACAAGGTCGCCCTGCGTGACCTCGCCGCCGGATCGCCGGTACGCAAGTACGGCCAGGTGGTCGGCCGGGCCCTGGCGGACATCCGCGCGGGCGAGCACGTGCACACGCACAACGTAGGAATGCCGCTGGACACGGCCGCCCGCGTGGCCGCTGGGGAGGGCGGGACCGTCCCGCGGCTCCCCGCCGACCTGCGCCGCACCTTCCACGGCTACCGCCGCCCCGACGGCCGGGTCGCCACCCGCAACTACGTCGGCGTCCTGACCACCGTCAACTGCTCGGCCACCGTCGCCCGGAAGATCGCCCGGGTCACCGAGGACGACGCGGAAGGGCTCGACGGCGTCGACGGCGTCGTCGCACTGACCCACGGCACCGGATGCGGGATGGCCGACCGGGGCGAAGGGTGGGACCTGCTGCGCCGTACCCTGGCCGGCTACGCCCGCAACCCGAACATCGGGGGCCTGGTCGTGATCGGGCTCGGCTGCGAGGTGAACGCGGTGGCCGGGCTCATGACCGACCTCGGGGTGGCCGAGCATGTGCCGGTGTCCTCGTACACCATCCAGGAGCTGGGCGGCACCTCCGCCGCGGTGGCCCGCGGCGTCGAACTGGTCCGCGGCATGATGCGTGACCTCGCCGGCGCGACGCGCACCGAGGTGGGGGTCGAGGAACTTGTGCTCGGCCTGCAGTGCGGCGGGTCCGACGGCTGGTCCGGACTGACCGCGAACCCGGCCCTCGGCATCGCCTCGGACCTGCTGGTGGCGGCCGGCGCGACGTCCGTGCTCGGCGAGACACCGGAGATCTACGGCGCCGAACACCTGCTGGCCGCGCGGGCGACCAGCCCGGAGACGGCCGCGGCGTTGCTGGAACGGATCCGGTGGTGGGAGGAGTACACCGGACGGCAGGGCACGACGATGGACGCCAACCCGTCCCCGGGCAACAAGGCGGGCGGCATCACCACCATCCTGGAGAAGTCGCTGGGCGCGGTGGCGAAGGCCGGCCGGAGCCCGCTCGCCGCGGTGCGGCACTACGCGGAGCCGATCCCGCGACCCGGACTGGTCTTCATGGACACACCCGGCTACGACCCCGTCTCGGTGACCGGGATGGTCGCGGGCGGCGTGAACCTCATCTGCTTCACCACCGGGCGCGGCTCGGTCTTCGGCAGCCGCCCGGTCCCGACCGTCAAACTCGGCACCAACGCCGAACTGGCCAGCCGGATGGCCGGCGACATCGACCTGGACTGCTCGCCGATCGTCGAGCAAGGCGTCTCCGTCGACGAGATGGGTCGGCGCGTCTACGACCTGCTGCTGGACGTGGCGTCAGGTCGCTGCAGCGCCAGCGAGGAACTGGGTCTCGGCGGTGAGGAGATCGTCCCGTGGCAGTTGGGCGCCGTGCTGTGACCGGTGGGCCGAACGCCACGCCCCGGCTGCGCCTCGACACCCTGGGCCGCCGCGCATCGGGCGGCGCGTTCACCCCGCCGGCGGTGGATCCGCGCGCGCTGCGGGTCGGCGTCGTGCACCTAGGGATCGGCGCGTTCCACCGGGCGCACCAGGCGGTCTTCACCGAGCTGGCCATGGCGGCCGACGGCCGCGACGACTGGGGCATCGCGGGCGTCACCCAGCGGTCGGCGTCCGTGCGTGACCAGCTCATGCCGCAGGACAACCTCTACTCGGTGCTGGAGCGGGGCCCCGGCGCCGAGCCCCCGCACGTCGTCGGCAGCGTCCGCGAGGTGCTGCACGGGGCGGGCGACCCGACGGCGGTCGTCGACCGGATCGCCGACCCCGCCGTACGGGTCGTCACGCTCACCGTGACCGAGAAGGGTTATCGCCGCGACGGCACCGGCCGGCTGGACCGGTCGGATCCAGAGGTCGCCGCCGACCTCGCCGGACGCCCGCCCCGGACCGTCGTCGGGCAGCTCGTCCGTGGGCTCCAGCGCCGGGCGGCCGGCGCCGCCGGACCGGTCACCGTGCTCTCCTGCGACAACCTGGTCGGCAACGGCGAGGTCCTGCGCGGGCTCGTGCACGACTTCCTGGACGCGCTCCCGGGGGCCGAGGCGGGACCGCTCGCGGAATGGCTCGCCGCCTCCGTGCGTTTCCCGTCCAGCATGGTCGACCGGATCGTTCCCGCCACCACCGACGACGACCGCGCCGACGTCCGGACGGCGCTGGGGCTGGACGACCGGGGCGTCGTGGTGGCCGAACCGTTCCGCCAGTGGGTGATCGAGGACGACTTCGCGGCCGACCGGCCCGCCTGGGACCTCGCCGGCGCGGTGTTCACCGGCGACGTCGCCGCCTGGGAGTCGGTGAAGCTGCGCATGCTCAACGCCACCCATTCACTGCTCGCGTACCTGGGGGCACTGCGCGGTCACGACACGATCGCGGCCGCGCTCGCCGACGACGAGCTCGCCGCCACCGCAGAAGCGCTGATGATCGAGGACGTGACGCCGACGCTGCGCGTGCCCGACGGCCTGGACCTGGCCGGCTACCGGCGGCAGGTGCTGGAACGGTTCGCCAACCCGGCGCTGCGCCACCGGACCGTTCAGGTCGCCATGGACGGGTCGCAGAAGCTGCCCGTCCGGCTGCTCGGCACCGTCCGCGACCGCCTGGCCGCCGGGGCCGTGCCGCGGCAGGCCGCGCTCGCGGTCGCGGCCTGGATGGTGTACGTCGCGAAGGGCCGGGACGCCCGCGGCCGGGAGCTTCCGCTCGACGATCCGCTGGCCGACCGGCTCAAGGTGGCCGCAGCCGCCGGTGTGGGCGACTCGAAGCGGCTGGTCGACTCGCTGCTGCACATCGAGGAGATCTTCGGTGCGGACCTCCCCGAGCACGACGGCTTCCGGGACGTCCTGATCGACCACGTTGCCCGACTCACCGCCTGAGAACTGCTGACGGAGGTGAGTTCACAGGTTCCCGGTACAGCCGGTGTGGACGATCGTTGCCGGGACCGAGACGGCGTACAGGGCGTTGTCGTACCCCCGATGTAACGTCCAGGCGGGGTGAGGGTTCATGCCCTGCGGTTGACGGAGGAGCGGGTTGACTATTCCGACAGGCGAGCCGGTGGTGGTGGTGTCCCGGCGCATCGGCGCCCCGGCGGGAGACATCTTCCGGATCCTGGCCGATCCCGGACGGCACGCGGACCTCGACGGTTCGGGAATGCTGCGCGGTGGGGTCTCCGACGCCGTGGTCTCGGGCGTGGGCGACGTCTTCGTGATGCGGATGCACTACGAGCGCTACGGCGACTACGAGATGAACAACCACGTCGTCGAGTACGAGCCGGACCGCCGCATCGGCTGGGAGCCCAGGCCCGGTCGCGGGCACCCGGACGCCACTGATCCCGGGGCCGCCTGGGGCCACCAGTGGATTTTCGACCTGGTGCCGGACGGAGCCGGGGCGACGGTCGTGACCGAGATCTTCGACGGTTCGCGCATGCCGGAGGACAAACGCGCGGAAGTGGACAGCGGGCGTGTCTGGTGGCAGACGCAAATGGCGAGCACCCTGGAACGCCTCGCCGATCTCTGCGCCGCGCGGTGAACACCGAACTCGACGCCCTCAAAGGCGCCCTGGACCGCCAGCGCGAGCACGTCCTCGGGACCTTCGAAGCGGTCAGCATCGATGCCGGCGCGACGACGCTGGCGGACAGGCAGGCCACCATCTGTTTGAGAAGCCGGATCCTCAAGACATCGTCCTCGCGGGTGTGACGGACGGGCGGTCTCGCGGCCCAGTCAGGTGCCTGCCGCCGGGTGTCGCAGCATTCTGAAACCGTTTGCGGTTACCTGAGGGCAACAAGCGGCGGGGGCGTTCGTCATGCGTCCGAGGGGATGAAACAAGTTTCAAACGCGATCGTGGTCCGGCCGGTTCGCTGCCCAGCGGGAGGTTCGCCCACCCGCGCGACGGCGATCGCCGAGGGCGAAGATCGATTCTGAAACAAGTTTCAAGCCGGTGCGGCATTGACCATCACCGAACTGTTTGGTGTCGTGAACGTCGGACCGCAAACGGTTTCAGATCCGCGCGGTCCCCGACGAGGTTCGGAGGAGAGATCATGTCGCCGATGACGGATCCCACCATCACTCGACGCGGGCTGTTCGGTCTTGGGGCGGCCGCCGCCACGACGCTCACCGGCGTCACCGGATCCGCGCGGGCGGCGGCGCCGGATGACCTCACGCCGCCGGGCGACGCCGCCGCGGATCTTCTGCGACAGTGGCGGGAGGCGCCGGGCAGCCATCCGCTGCTGCCGGACGTGTCGACCGCCGGCTACCGGCTCGGCCGGAAACCGCCGCGACCACCGGTCACCACGAAGGTCACCGACTTCGGCGCCCGGCCGGACGGAACGGACTGCACCGCGGCGTTCGACGCCGCCGTACGCCACGCGGGCGAGCACGGGGGGGGAGTGGTGCTGGTGCCGCCCGGCACCTGGACGCTCTCCGGACCGGTCTGGATGCACTGGTCGGGGGTGGTGCTGCGCGGGGCCGGCCGGGACGCCACCGTGCTGCACTGCACCCGTTCCCTCGACGACGGATACCGGCCGAACCGCCAATCCAACGGCAACAGCCGCTGGTCGTGGACCGGCGGACAGATCTGGTTCGTCGCGCCCGAGCGGCGGGCCCGCTCCGAGGCCGAGGACTACGCGGGCACCGAGGGATGGCTGCTCGGTGACGTGCTCGCCGAGGTGGGCGGCGCCTCCCGCGGCCAGCGGACCCTGGTGGTCTCCGACACGAGCCGACTGACCCCCGGCGACATGGTCGTGCTCGAGTGCCAGAACCCAGCGGACGCGAGCCTGCTGCGCCACCTCGCCGGCGACGTGCCCGGCACCCGGGACTACGACTGGCCCCGCCGCGCACCGCAACTCGTCACCGGATCCGGCGGGCAGTACGTGCAGTACGCGACCCTGCAGTGGCCGGTGCGGGTGGCCGCGGTGCTCGGCGACCGGATGGTCCGGCTGACGCAGCCCCTCAAGTACGACCTCCGGCCCGGCTGGCCGGCCCAGCTGCGCGCGATCGGCCCCACCGTCCACGACGCCGGCGTCGAGCACCTCACGGTCCGCAACCAACCCGTCCCGCAAACCGCGCACAACCGGCACCCGGGCTCGAACGGGGTGTGCTTCCAGGCGGTCCACGACTGCTGGGCGCGGGACGTCCGCGTGGAGAACTGCGACCTCGGGTTCGGGCTCACCACCGCCAAGGCGATCACCATCACCGGGGTGACCGTCGGCGGGCGGGCCGCCCACCACAGCTTCGCCTGCCGGATGCAGTCGAACGACAACCTGGTGGAGAACTTCGAGATCGAACGTTTCACCGTCCCGGTACCCTCCGGTGCGATCCACCACGGCCTCAACGTGGAGGGGCTCTCGGCCGGCAACGTCTACCGCGGCGGGCGCATGGCGGAAGGCACGTTCGACACCCACCGCGCACTGCCCTTCGAGAACGTTCGCACCGACATCACGGTGGACAACAACGGGCAGGTGGGCGGATCCGCCGCGTCCGGCCCGCTGTTCGGCGCGCGGATGACGCACTGGAACGTGCGCATCACCAACGGCCGGCCGTACGCGATCACCATCGCCGACGTGGCGCCGCGCAGCGCGACCGTCGGCGTGCAGGGCGTCGAGGACACCGGCAGTGGACTGCCCCGTGACTTCTCCGGCGACCTGGAATCACTGCTCGCCGACCACCGGTCGGCACCATCCGTCGAGGACCTCTACCTCGCCCAACGCGGGCGACGCTAGCTTTCCGCACCTGCCCCAGAAGGACGCCCCGTACCGAGTCCTGTGTCAGCCGGAGCCCGGGAGAGTGCAATGACCACCGAACACAGCAGGCGTAACGTCCTTCGCTGGGCGGCGGCGACGAGCGCCGCCGCAGCCCTGACGCCGCTGCTCGGCGGTCAGGCGCACGCCGATCCGACGCCGGCCGGCAATCCGTGGGCCCGCGCCCGGTACATCAGCGCCAAGGTGCGGCGCCCACACTTCCCGGACCGCTGGTTCGACGTCACCCGGTACGGCGCGGTGGGTGACGGCGCCGCCGATTGCACGCTGGCCATCCGACGGGCCGTCGAGGCCTGCCATGCCGCCGGGGGTGGGCACGTGCTGGTGCCGGCCGGCCGTTTCGTGACCGGCCCCATCCACCTGCTCAGCAACGTCGACCTGCACGTCACCGCCGACGCCGTGGTGCTGTTCAGCCAGAACCCGGCCGACTACCTGCCCGCCGTGCTGACCCGGTTCGAAGGCGTCGAGCTCTACAACTACTCGCCGCTGATCTACGCCTACGGTCAGGAAAATATCGGCGTCACCGGCACCGGAACGCTGGACGGCCAGGCGGACAACGCGCGCTGGTGGCCGTGGAAGGGCAAGCCGGAGTACGGCTGGAAGCCCGGCGACCCCAAGCAGGACGACGCCCGCGGCCGGCTGTTCGCGATGGCCGAACAGGGCGTGCCGGTCGCGCAGCGGGTCTTCGGTGAGGGGGACTACCTGCGGTCGTCGTTCATCGAGCCGTACCGGTGCCGCAACGTGCTCATCGAGGGCGTCACGATCGTCCGGTCCCCGATGTGGGAGATTCACCCGACGCTGTCGACGAACGTCCTCGTCCAGGGCGTCACGGTCGACTCGCACGGTCCGAACAACGACGGGTGCGACCCCGAGTCCAGCCGGCTGGTCGTCATCCGGGACTGCACCTTCGACACCGGTGACGACTGCATCGCCATCAAGTCCGGGCGCAACGCCGACGGGCGCCGGGTCGCTGTGCCCAGCGAGGACATCCTCATCGAAGGGTGCCTGATGCGCGACGGCCACGGCGGCGTGACCATCGGCAGCGAGATGTCCGGCGGCGTACGCAACGTCTTCGTCGACGACTGCGAGATGTCCAGCCCCAACCTGGACATCGCGCTGCGGTTCAAGACGAACTCGGTCCGCGGCGGTTTCATCACGGGCTTCCACGCCCGCGACATCCGTATCGGCGAGGTCGCCGGCGCGGTGATCGACATCAACTTCTACTACGAGGAAGGCCCCGGGTACGGGTTCAACCCCGTCGTCGGCGACATCGACGTCCGAGATCTCACCGTGCGTTCGGCCGGACGGGCCCTCAACCTCCGCGGCTACTCAGATGCGCACATCCACAGGGTGACCCTCACCGACATCGACTTCGGCACGACCAGCAGTCCCGACGTGGTGGAGTACGTGGACGGCCTCCTACTACGCAACGTGCTGGAGAACGGCGCACCGCTCGAGCAGCCCTCGGCATGAACGCGGCCGCCGCTCGAGCAGCCACCCGGGCCTGCGCCCGGAAGACCCCGCTGCATCAGGCGCCTCCCAAGAAGGAGAAGCATGACCAGGTCCTCGAATCGTCGCGACGCTCTTCGGTTCGGTGTCGTCGCGGCCGCCGGCGTCCTGCCGCTCGCGGGAGCAAGCGCCGCGAACGCCGCTACGCCGGCTGCCGCGGGCCCACGACCGGGTAATCCCCACGGCCCCTACCTGGAGGTCACGGCGTACGGGGCGAAGGGCGACGGCACGACCGTCGACTCGCCGGCGATCAACCGAGCCATCGAGGCGGCAGCCGCGGCCGGCGGCGGAACGGTCTACTTCCCCGCCGGCACGTACGCGAGCTATTCCGTACGGCTGAAGAGCAACATCACGCTCCTCCTCGACCACGGCGCGACCCTGCTCGCCGCCGCACCGAAGGACGGCGTCGGGTTCGACGATCCGGGCGACGGTGCTGGCAACCCGTATCAGGATTTCGGGCACAGCCACTGGCGGGCCAGCCTGATCTGGGGCGAGGGGCTGGAGAACGTCTGCGTCCAAGGGCCAGGCCGGATCGACGGCGCCGCGCTGGTGCGGAACATGTCGGCCAACAGCCCCGCCGGCACCGGCGACAAAGCCATCGCCCTCAAGCTCTGCCGCAACGTGGTCATCCGGGACCTGACCATCATCCGCGGCGGTCACCTGTCCATCCTGCCCACCGGCGTGGACAACCTGACGATCCACAACGTCAGGATCGACACCATCCGGGACGGCATCAACGTCGACAGCTGCCGCAACGTGCGGATCTCGGACTGCACCATCAACACCCACGGCGACGACGCCATCGTGCTCAAGAGCTCGTACGCGCTCGGCTTCGCCCGGCCGACCGAGAACGTCACCATCGCCGACACGATGGTGAGCGGGTACGACGTCGGGACCGTCGTGGACGGGACGTACGGGCGGGACGACCCGGCCGCCGCCGACCGCGACGGGCCCACGGGCCGGATCAAGTGCGGCACCGAGTCCAACGGCGGCTTCCGCAACATCGCCATCTCGAACGTCATCTTCGAGCGGTGCCGTGGTCTGGCGCTGGAGACGGTCGACGGGGGCCTGCTGGAGGACATCACGATCAGCAACGTCACCATGCGTGACGTGTCCAACGCGCCGATCTTCCTGCGCCTGGGTGCGAGGATGCGCGGCCCCGCGGGAGTAGACGTCGGCAAGCTGCGCCGGATCAGCATCAGCGACGTCACCGTGCACAACGCGGACCCGCGATACCCCTCCATGATCGTCGGCCTACCCGGGCACGACGTCGAGGACGTACGCATCAGCAACGTGCGGATCCACATGCGCGGTGGCCTGTCGATGGCGGAGGCGGCAGCACAGCCGGCCAACCTCATCAACACCTTCTTCGCCGAGCCGGGTGCGCGGGAGCCGTACGCCGTCCCGGATCGGCCGCAGGCGTACCCGGAACCGTCGATGTTCGGCATCCTGCCGGCGTGGGCGTTCTACGTACGCCACGCCACCGGCGTCCAGCTGAACAATGTCGACGCCAGGTTCGAGCGCCCGGACACCCGTCCGGCGGTCGTGCTCGAGGACGTCCGGGACGCCGAGTTCCACCACGTCCGCCTGCAGAAGGCGGAGGGCGCTCCGACGTTCGTGCTCCGGAACGTAACCGACTTCGCGCTGCACCAGGGCAGGCCGGTCGAGGACGTGCGGATCCCCGATCACGTCGACGTCCGCGAGATTTGAGGGGTCAGGCCCGATGAGGGGAGCCGAGGAGTGAAGCGTCGTACGCGGGTTCTGCTGTGCCTGGGCGTGGTCGCGGCCATGACGGCCGGGCTATCGGGCCCGAGCCTCGCCGCCGGGCCGGACGACACGACGGCCGCCGGAGGCCGGCCCGGGGCGCGTTCGACGGGAACGGTGGTGGTGGCCCGCACGGGCTCCGCGCCCATCGTCACGAACGTCGGCACGTCCACGATCACCGTGCGCGCCGGCGCCCGGGTGTCCGCGGTCAAGGGCCAACTGGTCGCCTCCGACCGGTCGCGGCAACGGCTCGCGGTCGTCGACGGGGACGGCAGGGAGAAGCGGGCCGAGCGCATCGAGGCCGGGGACCGGCTGCGGGTCACCGCCGAGGACGGCCACTCCGTGGGCAGCTACACCTTCGCCATCGACGACCCGGACGCCGCGCGGCGCGACGGCGTCTACTGGAACCACGCCCGGTACGACGAAATCGACCGCACCGTCAACGCGAACACCCCGGTGTTCCCGGACCGCCGCTGTGACATCACCGATCACCGGTACGCGTACCTGGTCCGGCAGATCACCGAGCGGTATGCCGTCGGCAACGAGGCCGGTGATCCGGCGGTCAAGTCCTCACCGCTCGTCTACGCCTCGCATCAGGTCTGGTACTACGCCGATGCCATCGCCGCGGCGATCGCTGACTGCCACCGGGCAGGCGGCGGCATCGTCGTCGTCCCGGCCGGCGGTTCGCGCAACCCCGACGGGGCCTACTACTCCGGCGCCATCACCCTGTTGAGCAGAATCAACCTGCACATCGAGACCGGCGCTGTCGTGAAGTTCGTCCGCAACAAGACGAACGAGTTCTACCCGGTCGTGCTGACCAGTTACGAGGGCAGCGACCTCTACAGCTTCTCGCCCTTCGTCTACGCGCTGCACCAAACCAATATCGCGGTCACCGGCGGCGGCCTGCTGGACGGGCAGGAGGACATGTGGAACTGGCGTCCATGGAAGAAGGGCTACTGGGGCGAGCCCTCGGTGGAGAACAAGGACACCGACGCGCCGTACGGCACCAACGGCGTCCTCAACGCCATGAACTACGCCGACGTGCCGATTCAGAAGCGGATCTTCTCCGACGACGGGCACCTGCCGGCGACCATCCCGGTGATCGACGGTGACACGGTGCGCAACGTGGCGCCCCCCGCCGACGCGGTGCCGCTCAGGTCGACCTTCCGGCCATCACTCATCCAGACCTACGCGTCCAGCAACGTCCTCATCGAGGACGTGAAGATCCGCAACACGCCGTTCTGGATCGTGCATCCGGTCAGCTCGAAGAACGTCCTGATCCGCAACCTCGACATCTACAGCGACAAGACCAAGGACTTCGAGGCCGGCGGGTGGAACAACGACGACGGCGTGGACCCAGAGTCGAGCAGTCACGTCGTGATGGAGGGCAACCACGTCACGGTCAGCGACGACGGCGCGGCGATCAAGGCCGGCCGTAACGTCAACGGTAGGGAGCACCGCAATCCCAGCGAGGACATCATCATCCGGCACTCGGTCTACAACAACGACGGAGGCGGGTCCGCGGCGGTCTCGATGGGCAGTGAAATGTCCGGGGGAGTCCGCAACGTCTTCATCCACGACAACGAGTTCGGCGGTCCCGGGCTGTCGCTGGCGCTGAAGATCAAGACCAACTCCAACCGGGGCGGCTACGTCGAGAACATCTACCTGAGGGACTGCCTGTTGCGCAGCGGCATCTCGGGGATGGTGCAGTTCGACGGCAACTACTCCGAGACCGTCCCGTTCCCGGGCGCGGACGTGTTCAACCCGACCATCCGGAACATCTACCTGGACAACGTCGACACCGCGCCCACCATGACGCCCGGCCGGACGACCTTCCAGATGTCCAGCGCGGCGTCGCGGTCACCGGTGGAGAACGTCTACTACCGGAACTCGGACTTCTACACCACGAATACCCTCGATGCGGGATTCCGCACGAACAAGAACATCAAGAACTTCGTCGTGGAGAACGTCTCCTACATCAACCCGTCAACGCTGCAGCGCACGATCTACAACACGACCCCACTGAACCTGCTGGACGAGACGGAGGCGGTGACTGACTCGGGTCAGACCGTGCGATTGATAGCGGCGAGCAGCGCCGCCCCGGACACCATCACCGCGGTGCCGGCGAGGACCTTCACCCTTCGCGGAAGAGTCGACCTGACGGCCCATCCGGACTTCGTCGCCGGGGGGACCGTCCGGGTGTTCGTCGACCGGAGTGGCACGCCCATCCCCGCCGCTCTCGCTGCCGACGGAAGCTTCACAACGGGGCCGATCACCCTCGACGACGACCAGAGCTGGTACCAGGATCGGCACTACGTCGCGGTGAACTTCTACAACGGCATCAACATGAACACGGCGGTGTACCAGGTGGCGGTCGCACCAGCAGATTGACCAGCCACACCGGCGCTCGTCCTCTCGCCCGTTCCCGTGAGCGCCATCGCTCACGGGAACGGGCTGAGGTGTTGGTGCGCCAGGATTCCCCCAGCGGGCGGGAATCGTCGGCGATATGGATGGTCCGCGCATCGGTCATGCTCGTGCATGCCGCAGGGCCCAGTCGAGGGCGTAATCGGGACCCAGCCAAGCTCGCGCTCATCGACCTGCCGGACCCAGCGTGAGCCGCCAATGGCCAGCGAAAGGCCCTACCTCCTCAACTGCCCGAAATCGGATGTGCCTCGCCGTTCATGAGGAGGCGAAACAGGAGGCGCTGACCGGCAACCACGATGACTGACGTGCCCCGCCTGAGGGTGACGAGTGGTGTCGCGCGGGAGAACTCGACGTACCCCGCCGTGGTCGCCCTCGAGCGGCGCGTTCTCGACGCGACCTACGGTCAGACACGCGGTCCGAGGAACAGGCCACCGCTTGCGTCGATGACCTGACCGGTGATCCAGCGTGCAGCGTCGGAGGCGAGGAACGCGACGACGTCGGCGACGTCGTCCGGCCCGCCCAGCCGGTTGAGTGCCGTCATTCCAGCGATGAGTTCGGCCAGGCCCGGCGCTTCGAACGCAGATCCGTTGGTCGCTGTCCGCGTGGCGCCGGGAGCAACCGCGTTCACCGTGATTCCTCGGGTACCGAGTTGGGTGGCCAAGGTCCTGCTCATCGTCTCGACCGCGCTCTTCGTCATGGCGAAGGACGTCTGGGTGGGGTTGGCCACGCGGGTTGCCACGGACGAGAGCGTGATGATGCGGCCACCGTCGCGCAGTAGTGGCAATGCTCGCTGGATGATGAAGTACGGCGCGCGCACGTTCACCGCGAAGAGGCGGTCGAACTCGGTGCGTGATGGCCCCGAGCGGGCCGGCGGCGTAGCCGCCGCGTTGTTGACGAGGATGTCGAGTGGCCGACCGGCCAGACCGGCCTCGACTCCGGCGAAGAGCGTGTCGACGTCGTCATCCACGCCCAGCTCGGCCCTGACGGCGAGCGCGGTTCCACCGGCCCGTTCGATCTCGTCGACCGTCGCTGTCGCACCGTCCTTGTCCGTGCCGAAATGCACGATGACCATTGCCCCTTCTTTCGCCAGCCGGGCTGCGATCGCCCGCCCGATGCCACGCGACGCTCCAGTCACGAGAGCCGTTTTGCCGGTCAGCTCATTCATGCCAACCACCTCACGATGCGAGTCACTACCAAGATGGTAGTAACTACCAGTGCGGTAGTGTCTACCACATGCCCGATCAGCACTCAACCCTGAGAGCGCAACGGCGAGCCGAGACGCAACGCGCGATCCAGGCGCACGCCGTACGTCTGTTCACCGAGCGCGGCTACGACGCCACGACCGTCACCGACGTCGCCGAAGCCGCGGGCGTGTCTCCCATGACCGTGTATCGGCACTTCCCCACGAAAGAGGACCTCGTCCTCATCGACCAGCACGGCCAGCTCGTCGCCGAGCGCATCGCCGCGACGCCCGCCACGCAGTCCCTGGTCCGCCGCATCGGCAGCGCGCTCATCGACTCGGCCACGGCACTGACCAGCGGCCGCCACGAAAACAACCTGACAGCGGACGGGCGGTTCCTCCTCGCCCGCCTTCGGCTCATGATTTCCACGCCGGCCTTGCGGGCCAAGCACCTGGACAACCACTACGCCCTTCAGCAGGCCATCGTCGCCGCCATCGAGGACGATGCCACCGATCCCGAGACGACGTTCCACGCCCAGGCGGCGGCCAGCGCATGCCTGGCCGTTCTGCACACGGCACTGGTGCGGTGGGCTGAGGACGACGGACGGGCCGAACTACCGGACCTGATCGCGAAGGCGCTCGCTGCCGCCTTCGGCGATGACATCGTCGACACCCGCCGCGACGCCGGCCCACCGCAACCCGGCGGGTAGCCCCACCAGGCTCGCCGGAGCGGATCCAGGTGACCCGCGATCCGTGCGGTAGCACTCACCGCAGGTGGCGATCCGGTGGATCGCGAGCTGCCTGCCGTACCGTCCCCTCATGACGCATCTTCTGCTGATCTCGGGTAGCACCCGCGCGGGGTCGACCAACACCGCAGCCCTGCGTACGGTGGCCTCGCTCGTCTCCGATGACGTCACCGCCACTCTGTACGACGGACTTGTCGCCCTCCCCGCGTTCGTCCCCGGCGACCAGGAACCGCCGGTCGCTGTCGCGGGGCTTCGCCGTACGGTCGAGGAGGCGGACGCGGTGCTGTTCTGCACCCCCGAGTACGCCGGCAGCATCCCGGGCAGCCTCAAGAACCTCCTCGAGTGGCTGATCGGGAGCGGAGAACTCAACGGCAAGCCGGTCGCCTGGCTTTCGGTGGCGGCTCCCGGGCGTGGTGAGGGAGCCCGCGAAACACTCGAGACCGTGCTCGGCTATGTCGACGCGAACCTGCTGACCTCGGCGTGCGCGCGTATCCCCGTCACCCGCGATGCGGTGACCACGGACGGGATCATCGCCGACCCGCAGGTAACCGCCGCGCTGCGAGACATGCTGACGCGCTTCACCGAGGCGATCGACGGTAACTGAGAGCGCCGCGTGGTGGTAGGTCGGCGGCAACCCGGAAGAGGCCATACTGGCCGTGCTGGCCGGTGGCCTGACCACGAAGGAGGTGTTCGCTTTGCCGATCGGTCGGCTCCATCATCTGATCGTTGACTGCCCCGATCCGATGGCCGAGGCGCGGTTCTGGAGCGCGGTCCTCGGCGACCCGATCACCTACGCGGACGCGGACTTCGTCGTCGTGTCGGCCAGCACGGCGGCGTCCGGGCTGGCGTTTCAGCGCGCCGCCGACCTGACACCGGCTACGTGGCCGGAGCCGGCAGTGCCGCAGCAGATGCACCTCGACCTGATGGTCGATGACCAGGCTGCGGCGGGGGAGGCGGTGCTCGCGCTGGGCGCGCGGCGGCTGCCCGGCGATCACGTGTACGCCGATCCGGCTGGTCACCCGTTCTGCCTGATCAGACGCCCCACCTGGGCGCCGCCCGTGAACTGAGCCCAGCCCTGGTTCGTGCTCAGGGTCTGCGCGGCTCACTTCGGCAGCCGCGTGATCGTCCGGCCGATCCGCGCATGCGCAAGACGATCAAGCAGCACGACGTGGCCGCCGCCCTCGTCGCTCATGACGTCGCTCGCCCAGGTTCCCGGTGGTCACCGGAAGTCGCTGAGGCCGCACGGACGTCCTGCGACGCTCCGGCCTCAGTCGCGGACCGACTCGCTCAGCACCCGACCCTGCTCGCCGACGGCTGCTGGATGCCGAGCAGCGCGCATCGCGGAGTTGGCCGAACCTGGACGGTATAGTCCAGTAGGAGTCTCAATCCTGGACAGATCAGCCAGACACCATGCCAGCGGCGCGTTGCCATTGGCCCATCCAGTCCAGCCAATAATGACGATGAAGTGAGTGTGATGTCGGAACGTACGGCCCTGATCACGGGCGGCACCAGCGGAATCGGAAAGGCGACCGCGCGGATTCTGCACGATCGCGGCTACCGCGTTGCCGTCACCGGACAACGTCAGGAGAGTGTGGCTCGCGCACGGCAAGAATTACCCAACGATGTCCTTGTTTTGCAATCTGACGCGCGGTCGCTTTCGGACATCGACAAGGTTGTGTCCGAAGTCGGAGAACAGTTCGGAAGTCTGACCACGCTGTTCCTGAACGCCGGCGTCAACCGCCCGATGACGCTGGAAAATTGGGATGAATCGGGCTACGACGAAGTGTTCGCCGTCAACACGAAAGGGGTGTTCTTCACCCTGGTCAAGGCCTTGCCGCTGCTGTCCGACGGCGCTTCGGTCATTGTGACCGTGGGTATCGGAGCAACGCGTAGCCTCACCGGCAGCAGCGTTGCGGCCGGGTCACACGGCGCGATGCTCGCCATGATCCCGACACTTGCGCTCGAGCTCGCACCGCGCCGGATTCGTATCAACGCGGTCAGCCCCGGAATGACCGACACCCCGATGACGAGAGCCTCGATCCGGACGGCAACCGATGACGTCGCGGGGACGATGACGGCGATGGCCGAGGACAATCCGTTCGGCCGCCTCGCAACGCCAGAAGACATCGCAGGAACGGTCGCTTTTCTGGCTTCGGACGATGCCGTTTACATCACCGGGCAGGAGATCGTCGTGTCCGGGGGCGCCGGGTTGGCCATCTGACCGAATTGGTCTAGCTCAGGTCGTGTGCGAACGTGCCGATCTGATGGTCGTCATCGGAAGCTGGTTTCGTGCACCGATCAATCTGGCTCTTCGCCCCAGCACCTCGATCGGCCAGTTCGCCCCTCACTCATCGGCTGGGCAGCTCGGCGAACGGCGCGAC
>NZ_JBEXFP010000063.1:0-35359 GCF_040606825.1 Micromonospora sp. NPDC005367
GGCGACCAGGCGGACCAGCTTGCGGAACTGGGCGGGCGTCAGACCGGTGAACGGGAAAATCCACTCCGGGTGCTTCGCGGTGATCACCTGCACCCCCGCATCCTCGATGATCGTCCTCACCGGACAGACACCGGGTTACGAGACATCCCTTAGGGCGCGGTCGTCGTCACGTCCGACGATGCCGCATCGCACATGAAGTGGTGCTGGCAGAGGAGTGTCGGCGCTTAACTGACCGCCGGTGAAGACGGGGACCTTGTCGACGAAGAACCACGACTTGCCGTCCGCGTCGACCAAGCGGACGCGCACCCAGCCCGGGAAATCCTGGCTGACCCATGCGACCACCTCGCAGCGGAGAAAGCCTTCTTCGTAAGCCAGGGCCGATCTTGCCCGCTTGCTCGTGCGATGCCAACCGACGATGGAGACGTCAGCCAGCGGGGGTCGGCCGGGTCGCCGGTGGAATGGCTGTCGACAGCAACGCCGACAGCAACCGCGCTGGACGGCAGCACACTGACGAGCACTGGCATGGACGAAGCTCCGAGCGTGCAGCTATTCCCGGACGCTTGCGGACACGATGCACAGAGCTTGTAAGCGAGACGTCGGGCAGCAGCGAGGCAGCAAGAAGGCAGCGCCAGCATTGACGAGGGCCGGACCCGGACGGCAGGGAACGAGGTCCGGCTCCTGCTCATTGACGCGAGCCGTTACTACTCGGCAGCAGACGACAGTCTGAGACCGCATCCCCCGACGGGGGTCGTCCCTTTGCGCATCGAGCACTGCGGCCCAGGTCACAGCCCCCCTCATCCTCGTCGAGGGAGGCCGCCGAGGGTGTTTCCCCGGCCGGAGCCAGCAAATCGTCAGCAGGCAGCGTGAAGGCATTCAGGACCCGGGTGGCGTAGTCGTCCGGGGGGTGTGTGACGGTTGAGCGTCGTTGACGCCTGCTCGTGGCCCATGACCCGCCGCGCGAGCTTGATCGGGACGCCGTCGGTGACCAGCCAGGTGGCGTAGGCATGCCGCAGGTCGTGGAACCGCATCCCGCCGACCGCGTTCGCCGCCACGCAGGCGACCGACTCCCGCTCGGTGGTGGATTCCGCCGACCACCCGACGCCTTCCCAGTAGGGCCAGATCGCCCGGTATCGAGCACGTGTTCGCGGTGTCGTCGGGCGACGATCCGACCGACCTGGCTCAGCACTGGCCGTGGCAGCGATCGCGTCTTCAAGGCGGCTCCGCCGACGAGAGGGGCGGCGGAGTTCGACATCTATAGAAGGCCCGCAGCGGCACTCGCGGCAGGAGTGGTGTGAGGGTGTGTACTGCTGCGGTGCCGGGTCACGAGCCGGTCAGGCGCCTGCGGAGCAGGTGGGTACCCAGGCTGACCACCCCGCTGCCGGCAGCCGTGCCTGTCAGCACCAACGTCGCGCCTACCGCCCACAGCCCGCTGCCATCGGTCGACGCGGCCTGCACAGCCCAGGGAACTGTGAACGCGACCGCCATCACCGGCGCGACCAGCCAGGGGCTGAGCCACCAGCCACCGGCGGCGGCGATCACGGCAAGCGTGAGCACGGACCCGGCCACCTGCCACACCGCGTACGGACCGCTGACCGCGCCGGTCTCCGGGTCGATCTGGTAGCCGGTGTTCCAGCCCAGCCAGGCGAGCCAGGTGCCGACCGTCGCCACCGCTAGGAGCAGGCTGCCGAGCAGGGTTGGTTGTGCGCCGGACAGTACCGGTCGGAAATGCGTAGCCATGGTCCCCGATCCTCGGCAGCCACACCGGCCTGGTGCCTGAGCCCTCGTACTCGTCGACCGGGGTCCCCGACACTTGGCGAGAATCGTCACGCCATCAAGGCTCATAGTCAGCAAGTCGTGGATAACGATTGAATGTCGGGTACGGCTGCCCGTGGCCGTCAGCGCAACCAGTCCACGCCTTCGGCGATCCGCACCAGCTCGGGCCGCGAGTGGCCCGGGCATCCGTTGGCCATCGCTTTCGGCCGCCGGAGTCGTCGGTACCGGCACGGCACCACATAGCAGATCCATTGCTGGCGCGGACATTGTCCACAGGCGGCCTGGTTGTCCACAGGTGACCGCCGTGGGGCGGTCAGCGGTGCGGATCGGGAGCAGGGTCTCGGACAGCACTTCGAGTCCTGACCGCTGGAGGCCGCGATGCCACCCCGTACCTCCGTCCCGTCGCCCGGCCGACGCCCGCTGGTCGTCACCGGCGACGGCGAACTCCTCGACGACCTGCTCCGGCTCGCCGCCGCCGGCGGTGCCGAGCTGGAACTCGCACCCGATCCGGCGGCCGCACGCACCCGCTGGCTGCCCGCACCACTCGTGCTGGTCGGCGTCGACCAGGCACAGCCCTGTCTGCGGGCCCGGCTGCCGCAGCGCCCCCGCCTGGTCCTGGTGGGCCGCTCCGGCGAACTCGACCCCGGCTGGCAGGTCGCCGAGCTGATCGGCGCCGAGCACGTCGCCACCCTGCCGGCGGCCGAGCCGTGGCTGGTGGACCGTTTCGCCGAACACGGCGCCGACCGGCCGCTGGCTGCCGCCCGGATCGTCGCGGTGCTCGGCGGGCGGGGCGGCGCCGGGGCGAGCATCCTGGCCGGCGGGCTCGCGGTCACCGCGGCCAGGAGCCGCCTGCGGACCCTGCTCGTGGACGCCGATCCGCTCGGCGGTGGGCTCGACCTGATCCTCGGCTGGGAGCAGCTGGACGGGCTCCGTTGGCCGTCGCTCACCGACGCCGACGGCCGGGTCGACGCTCCCGCGCTGGTCCGGGCCCTGCCCCATCGGGGCGACCTCGTGGTGCTCTCCTGGGATCGGGGCGAGTTGCTTTCACTGCCGGCCCCGGCGATGGCGGCCACCCTCGACGCCGCCCGGCGCGGACGCGACTTCGTGGCCGTCGACCTGCCCAGGCAGCTCGACGACGCCGCTGTCACCGCGTTGCAGGCCGCCGACCGGGCCTACCTGGTCGTCCCGGCGGAGCTACGTGCCATCGCGGCGGCGGCCCGGGTCGCGGCGGCCGCCGCCCTGCACTGCACCGACCTCGCCGTCATCGTGCGGGGGCCGGCCCCGGGTCGGCTCCGGGCCGACGAGGTGGCACGGGCACTCGGGCTGCCACTGGCCGGCACGCTCCGCCCTGAGCCGGCGATCGTGCGGGGGCTCGAACGTGGGGAGGCGCCGGCCGCCACGGGGCGCGGCCCACTGGCCGCGCTCTGCCAGCGGATCGTCGCCGAGCTCACCGGCGCACCCGCGGCCGGTGCGGCATGACCGGCCCGTCGGACGACGGCCTTCCCGCCCGGATACGGCAGCGGATGGCCTCGTCCGCGACTCCGGTCACCCCGGCCGCGATCGTCTCCGCCGTACGCGCCGAGTCCACCGCCGCGGTCCTCGGCGACACCGCTGTGCTGCGGATGGCCGACCGGGTGCGCGACGAGCTGGTCGGCGCCGGTCCGCTCGCTCCGTTGCTGGCCGACCCGGAGGTGACCGACGTGCTGGTCAACGGCGTCCGGGTCTGGGTCGATCGGGGGCAGGGTCTGCACCTGGCGGCGGTGCCGCTCGGGTCGGTCGACGACGTACGCCGGTTGGCGCAGCGGCTCACCGCGAGCGCCGGCCGGCGGCTGGACGACGGATCCCCGTACGCGGACGCCCGCCTCGCCGACGGCACCCGGCTGCACGCCGTACTGCCGCCGGTGGCGACGGACGGCCCGTACCTGTCGCTGCGCACCTTCCGGCAGCGGCCGTTCACCCTCGACGAACTGGTGCAGCACGGCACGGTGCCCCGGTCGGTCGCACCGGTGCTCTCCGCCGTGGTGGCGGCCCGGCTGGCCTACCTGGTGACCGGCGGCACGGGGTCGGGCAAGACGACGCTGCTCAACACGTTGCTCGGACTCGTACCGGCGACCGAGCGGATCGTGCTGGTGGAGGACGCCGCCGAGTTGCGGCCACGGCATCCGCACGTGGTGGGGCTGCAGGCCCGCACCGCCAATGTGGAGGGCTCGGGTGTGGTCGGGCTGGCCGACCTGGTCCGTCAGGCCCTGCGGATGCGACCCGACCGGCTGGTCGTCGGGGAGTGCCGGGGCGGTGAGGTGGTGGACCTGCTCGCCGCCCTGAACACCGGCCACGACGGCGGCGCCGGGACGCTGCACGCGAACACCCCGACCGACGTACCGGCCCGGCTGGAGGCGCTGGGGATGCTCGGTGGGCTGCCACGTGCCGCGCTGCACGCGCAGGTCGCCGCCGCGCTGCAGGTGCTGTTGCAGGTACGCCGGAGCGATCGAGGGCGGGTGCTGGAATCCGTCTGTCTGCTGCTGCCGGAAGGCCCGGACCGGTTGGTCACGGTGGTGCCTGCCTGGGTACGCGGGCGTGGCTCCCGTCCGGCCGCCCGGGCGCTCGCCACGCTGCTGCGGGAACGGGACGTACCAGTGCCGCCGATTCTCAGCGAGCCCTGGCCCGGATCGGCGGGGCCGGCATGAGCCCGGCAGCCTGGTCGACGACGACGACGACGGCGGCGGTGCTGCTGCTGGTGGCGGCCGTGCTGGTCGGCTGGCCGCTGCGTAGCGCCCGGGCCCGCCGCCGCGCGGTGATGACGGCGGTCGGCGGCTCGGGCCGTTCCCGCCGCCGGTCGGCCGACGAGGCTCTCATCGCCTGGGTCACCGAACTGAGGCGGCCTCTCGACGATCCTCCCGGATCGCCCGACGTCCGACCCGCCGACGCCTCGGCGGAGCCCGGCGGCACTTTTCCGGCCTGGTCGAGCCGAGGCTCGTCGATCGGGCAGGCGCCCGCCGCCGCGCCGGAACGACCGCAGCCGGTGGGCGTCCTGCGGAGGCAGCCGACAGACGGCGCAGCCTCCGTTGACGCCGGCGCGGGATGGTCGGTCAGCCGGGACGTCGCCGCGGGAGCGCCCGGGCCGACCGGGCGAAGGCCCTGGCCGGGGCGAGCACCCGGACCGTCCGGTCCGCCCGGCCGGCGGGACGGCAGGGCCCCGGCCGGGCTGGGTGGGACGCCGGTCCCGAGCGTCACGATCCAGCGCGGGCCGGTCGCCGCCCCGCCGACGAACAACGGTCCCGGAGGATGGGGGTTCGCGCTGAGCCGGGCGCCGAGGCGCACCCTTCTCCTCGCCGGGTTGGCCGGCGTCGGTCTTGGCGCGCTGCTCGGCGGCCCGGTCGCGTCCGTGGCGCTCGCGACGTACGTCATGTTGGGGGTCCGCGCGGCGATCCGCTGGAAGTCGACGCGGCAGGTCGAGCAGGATCGACGCCATCGACTGGACCAGCTCTGCGGGTTCGCCGCGGACCTGCGGGCCGGGCTTCCGGTGCCGACGCTGACCGATCCGCAGGAGCAGCCGGACGAATCGGATCGGCTCCACCGGCTCGCGTCCGCTGCCGTACGGCTCGCCGACCGCACCGGCGCGCCACTGGCCGACCTGGTGGAGCGGATCGAGTCAGACGCCCGGTCGGTCGACCGGGGGCTGGCCGCCGCAGCCGCGCAGGCGGCGGGTGCCCGGGCCACCGCCTGGCTGCTGGCAGGTCTCCCACTCGGCGGTATCGGGCTCGGGTACGGCATCGGGGTCGATCCGGTCCACGTGCTCCTGCACACGCCGGTCGGGGCCGTCTGCACCGTGCTCGCCGTCGGGCTGCAGGCCGGTGGGCTGTTCTGGGCCGACCGCCTCAGCGCCGCACCGGCTCGGGCCGCCTGATGTCCCGGGCCGTCCTGGCCGCCGGTTGCCTGGTCGCGGCGGCCCTGCTGCTCGCGGCGACGGGCGGTCGCCGGCCGGTGCACCGGCTGCGGTCGCTCCGGAACTCACGCCCTCCCGGGCCGGCGCCTGCCGGCGAGGAGTCGGCCGCCAGCCGGTGGTGGTTCGGGCTCGGGCGGCCGGTGCGGAGCCACGACGACGACGTCCCGTCGGGCGCGGGTTGCCCGCCCGGTGACGGTGACGGACCTGGCCGGACCGGCCGGCGCCCCGACATGATCCGGCTGGCCTCGGCGCTGGGCGGGGTGGCGGTGGCAGTGGTAGCCGGTGGCTGGCTCGGACTGCTCGGCGCGGTGCCGACCGCAGTCCTGCTGGACCGGCTGCTACGGCGGATCGAACCGCCCGCAGCCCGTGACCGTCGGCTCCGGGAAGCCGCCGACCTGCCACTGGCCGCGGATCTGCTGGCCGCGGCCATGCGGGCGGGCGCGCCCGTGGACAGGTCGGTCCTGGCGGTCGCCGAGGCGTTGGACGGCCCGCTCGCGGTCCGACTCGGGCGGGTCGGCCGGACGCTGCTGCTCGGCGGTGGCCCGGAGGAGGCGTGGTCGGCCCTGCACGGGGTGCCGGGGGCGGAGCGGGTGGCGGCCGCCGCGTACCGGTCGTCGAACAGCGGAGCCGCGTTGGCCGGCGCGTTGACCCGGCTCGCCGACGACCTGCGCGCCGACCGGGCCACCGCGGCCGAGGCGTCGGCCCGCCGGGCGGGCGTACTCATCGTGCTTCCGCTGGGGCTCTGCTTCCTGCCGGCCTTCATTCTCGCCGGCCTGGTGCCGGTGATCGTCGCCGTCCTGGGCGACGTGCTCTGAGAACCATCGAGGAAGGGGTACGGAACGTGCGCAAACTGCTCGCCCGCCTGCGCGGGGACGCGGGGATGAACACCGCCGAGTACGCCGTCGGCACACTCGCGGCGGTCGCCTTCGCGGGCATCCTGCTGAAGGTGCTGACGTCCGGGAACGTCCAGTCCGCGTTGACGGCCGTCATCGACCGGGCGCTCAAGTGATCCGGCGCCGGCTGGCCGGCCGTGACCGGGGTTCATTCACCGCCGAACTGGCGGCCGGCCTGCCGGCGCTGCTGCTGCTCCTGCTCGCCGGGCTGACAGCCGTCAACGCGGTGAGCACCCGGGCGGGCTGCCTGCACGCGGCGCGGGAGGCGGCGTTGGCTGCTTCCCGCGGCGAGGACGGACCCGCAGCGGGTGCCCGAGCCGCGCCGGCCGGATCGGAGATCACCCTGTCGACCGGCGACGGGCGGGTGCAGGTGACCGTACGGGCACCCGTCCGCGCACTCGGCGCTCGACTGCCCCGGATCACCGTGACCGCGACCGCTGTCGCCGCCGTCGAGCCCGGTGCGGCCGCGGCGGCGCCGTCGTGAGTGGCGCGAAGCGGCCCGCGGGCACGGGCGTCCACCGGCGGCGAGCGCCGCACCGAACGGCCGCGACGAGGGCGGCGGGGGCGGGTCCGGGCCGACAACCGCCAATGGGCATGACGTCGGACCGTGACCGGGGAGGCGCGAGCGTTTGCCTGCTCGCCGTCGGCCTGGTCTTCGTGCTGGTCGGGATGTTCGGCGCGGCGGTGGGCGCCGCCCGGGCGGCACGCCAGCAGGCAGCGGTGGCGGCGGACCTCGGTGCGCTGGCCGGTGCCGGGCGAGCGCCTGTCGATGCGGGAGCGGCCTGTTCAGCGGCGGCCGAGATCACGGAGCGCAACGGCGGGCGACTACTGGGCTGCCGGCTCGACGGTCTGGACGTGGTGGTCACCGCCGAGGTCGGTGTCGACCTGCTGCCCGGCCTGACCCGGGTCGCCACGGCCACCGCGCGCGCCGGCCCACTGCGGAGCTGATGCCCGATGTGACTCATGGCAACCGAGACATATACCAGCGCGATCACACCGGCTACGATCGTCGATGAACGGGGGTGTGGCATGCACGAATGCGACGCGTCGATCGGCCTGCGTGATCACCGCCCGCTCGGTCCGGGGCGATGGCTGGTGCTGCTGCTGACCACGGTCGGCATCGCGGTGGTCCTCTGGGCGGGAGTCCGCTGGAACCTCTCGAGCGAGGACGCGCTGGCGGTCTCTGTACGATTGGGCGTCGCGGCCTGGATTCTGGTGATGCTGGCCTTCACCCTGTGGCTGGCCGTCAACCGGACGAGGCGGCCGCCTGGAAATGGGAAACAGCCCCAACCTGGTACCCCCCGCCGATCGGGGCGGTACGCCGCCGATCTCTGCCCACACGGCGTCACCCTGTTCGCCGGACGGGGCCCACTGCTGCCCTGGTCACACGTCACCGCCCTCCAGGTCTATCCCACAGGCACCGGCCGGGGCGGGGCGGTCGCCGCGCGACTGAGTTCGTTCGCCGAACCCACGGGCCTGCCCGCCGTCGCCCGGATGGTCACTGACGGTTCGGTGCCCGCCGACCCGAGCGTGTTCTGGTTGGGGCACGTCAAGAACGCCGCCGAGGCCGACCGGGTCCGCACCCGGACCAGCCAATGGCGAGACCGCACCTTCCGGTGACCGCCGCGCCGATCGCGGGTGGACCCGTTCGGGTAGCGGGAGCCAGGCTGGTCCGAGCGGCCGGACGGCGGGCGCCCCGCAACGCCGTGCGGGAGCGGCGGCACCGAGGCGGGACCGGCGTCAGCGGGCCTGAAGAGCGTCCAGGGCGACGGCCATCGCGATGACCAGCCGGCGGTCGATCTGCGGGTGCTGGATCTCGACCACGTACCGGTCGCGCAGGCCCCACTTCTTCACCACGGAGAAGACGGGCTGACCGCCGGCGGTGAAGTCGAAGTGGTACGGCAGCCAGGAGAGCGAGTCGACGAAGCGCCGCAGCAACGCCACCGGCAGGCTGCGCTCCTGCCCGGTGACCTCCGGCAGGCCGGCCTGCTCCACGTGCCACGTGGAACGCAGCAGGGACTGCGCGAAGTTCTTGCGGAACAGGCCGACCGGGTTGCCGGCCGCGTCGGTGACGTCGTACGTGGCACCGAGGTCGAGGGCCTGGCGGGCCTTGAAGCCGAGAACGGGCTGCTGCTTCGAGTCGTCCGTGTAGAGGGTGACCTGCTCCTTGAAGGCGAGGCGCTTCTGCTGCGCGAAGGCCAGCAGCTGCCCCTCCGAACCGTCCGGCGCCACCGCGAGGACCTCGTACTGGTTGACCATCAGCCGCACCCGCTGGCGGATGTGGAAACGCTGCTGTGCCTGCAACATGTCGGGCTGCATTGTGTTCTCCTCGATAAGGGTCGCCGGAGTGTCGCACACCACAGCGCCCCAGCATCGGCCCGGCTCTACCCACGACCGGTGGGGGCCCGCGCCGGTACGTCCGGTCGGGGCCCGTGCCCGGGCCGCGCCGGCACGTCCGGTGAAGGCCGGTGCCGCGATCAGGACGGCAGGTTGGCCAGCACCACGTCCAGCACCCGGACGGCGTCCGCCTTCGAGAGCGGGTTGTTGCCGTTGCCGCACTTGGGCGACTGCACGCAGGACGGGCACCCGGATTCGCAGGCGCACTCGGCGATCGCGTCGCGGGTGGCGCGCAGCCAGGTCGCGGCCGTGCCGTACGCCCGCTCGGCGAAACCAGCCCCGCCCGGGTGCCCGTCGTACACGAACACGGTGGGCGCCTCGGTGTCCGGGTGCAGAGCGGTGGAGAGCCCACCGATGTCCCAGCGGTCGCAGGTGGCGATGAGCGGCAGTAGACCGATCGCCGCGTGTTCGGCGGCGTGCAGTCCCCCCGGCACGTCCGACGGCTCGACGCCGGCCGCGGCCAGCGACTCCGGCGAGAGCGTGAACCAGACCGCGACCGTACGCAGCTCGCGGGCCGGCAGGTCCAGCGGCCGGGTGTCGATCACCTCGCCGGTGGCGATCCGCCGCCGCTGGTACGACACCACCTGGCTGGTCACGTCCACCTCGCCGAGGAACATCCCGACCGGCCCGGCGTCCACGTACGAACGCACCGACACGACGGAGACGTCGGTGACGTCGCGGGCGTGGGTCGACCAGTCGGGTTCCTCGGTGTGGACGAGCGCACACCCGTCGGCCAGGTCCAACTCGTCCACCACATACGAGACGCCCTGATGCAGGTAGACCGCGCCGGGGTGGAGCAGGAAGTGTGACGAACCACCATCCACCGTGCCGAGCAGCCGCCCCGTGGCCGCCTCCACCACGACCACCGGCGCTCCGCCCTCGCCCCGCAGGTCCACCTCGGGCCGCTCCCGGTGCCGCCAGTACCAGCCGGTCGGGCGTTGCCGCAGCGCGCCGGCCGCTACGAGCTGGTCGACCGCCTCCTTCGCCCCGTCGCCGAACAACACCAGGTCGGCCGGGGTGAGTGGGGCCTCGGCCGCGGCGCACGCGAGCTGCGGCGCGAGGACGTACGGGTTGGCCGGGTCGAGCACGGTCGCCTCGACTGGCCGCCCGAAGACCGCCTCCGGGTGGTGCACGAGGTAGGTGTCGAGCGGGTCGTCCCGGGCCACCAGCACGGCCAGCGCCTCCTGCCCGGAGCGCCCGGCCCGCCCGGCCTGCTGCCAGAGCGAGGCCCGGGTGCCCGGGTAGCCGCAGATCAGCACCGCGTCGAGGCCGACCAGGTCGACGCCGAGCTCCAGCGCGTTGGTGGAGGCCAGCCCGAGCAGGTCGCCGTGCAGCAACGCCCGCTCGAGTTCCCGCCGCTCCTCGCGCAGGTAGCCGCCGCGGTAGGCGGCCACCCGATCGCCCAGACCGGGTACCGCCTCGTCCAGTGCCCGCCGGGTGTTCGCGGCCACCACCTCGGCGCCCCGGCGGGAGCGGACGAAGGCGAGGGTGCGTACGCCCGCGGCGACCGTGTCGGCGAGCAGGTCCGCGGTCTCCCGCAGCGCGGACCGGCGCACGGGTGCGAGGTCCGCCGCGTCGGAGGACGTGTCGGCCGAGGGCAGCAGCGGCGGCTCCCAGAGCGCGAAGGTTACCCCGCCGCTGGGCGACGTGTCCTCGGTGACGGCGGCCACGGGCAGGCCGGTGAGTCGTTCCGCCGCGGTCGCCGGGTCACCGGAGGTCGCGGAGGCGAGTACGAACACGGGCGTACTGCCGAACCGGGCGCACTGCCGCCGCAGCCGGCGCAGCACGTGTGCGACGTGCGAGCCGAACACGCCCCGGTAGGTGTGGCACTCGTCGATCACGACGTACGTCAGCCGGCGCAGGAATCCTGACCACTGGGCATGGCCGGGGAGGATGCCGTGGTGCAGCATGTCCGGGTTGGTCAGCACGAACCGGGAGTGCCGCCGGATCCACTCCCGCTCGGCGCGCGGGGTGTCCCCGTCGTAGCAGGCGGGGCGTACCCCGTCGAGTTCCAGTTCGGCGACGGCGCGTAGCTGGTCGGCGGCGAGGGCCTTGGTCGGCGCCAGGTAGAGCACGGTGGCCCGGGGGTCCGCGAGCAGGGTGGCGAGGGCCGGCATCTGGTACGCCAGGGACTTTCCGGACGCGGTGCCGGTGGCGACGACCACATGCTGGCCGTCGTACGCCAGGGCGGCCGCCTCGGCCTGATGCCGCCAGGGCGCGGTCACCCCGCGCCCGGCGAACGCCGCCCGCAGTTCCTCCGGGACCCACTGCGGCCACGGAGCGGGCACGCCCGTCCGGGCCGGTACCCGCTCGACGTGGGTGACCGGGTCGATGTCGGCGCGGGTGCGCAGCCGGGCCAGCAGGTCGGCCGGCGCGTGTCCGGGAGGAGCTGCGGATACCCTGGCGGCGGTCGACGGCTCCACGTCCTGGTGCGACGTCAGCCGCGCCGAGGTGAAGCTGTCGTAAGTCACGGGAAAACTCTCGCACTGGTGTTCGGAGATGAAAAGCCCGGGGCCAGGGTATGGGGGAGGCTTCGCCGGTGACCACCGCGTCTTCCGGCGGTAGTGGTTAGATGCCCAGGAGAGTTTACGGCTCTTGCGAGGAGGACAGATGGAGCTGTCGCTGGCGACCCGGGCCGTGGGGGAGCACACAGTGCTCGAGGTCGGCGGTGAGGTCGACGTCTACACCGCCCCCCGGTTGCGCGAACGGCTCCTGGAACTGATCGACGGCGGTGCCCGGCACGTGGTGGTGGATCTCGGACGGGTGGACTTCCTCGACTCCACCGGCCTGGGGGTGCTGGTCGGCGCGCTGAAGCGGCTGCGCGCGGCGGGTGGCAGCTTCGCGCTGGTCTGCGACAAGGAACCGCTGCTCAAGATCTTCCGCATCACCGCGCTGGATCAGGTCTTCCCGCTGCACCCGACGGTCGACGCGGCGATCGCCGCCGGCTCGACGGGTACCGGCGCGTGATGGCGACGGTTCGGCTCTCCTTCTCGCCGGCGCCGGTGCACGTGCGCACGGCTCGCCTGGTCGGCGTCGCGGTCGCCCGCCGGGCCGGCGTCCGCGAGGACCTGCTCGACGAGGTACGTCTCGCCATCGGTGAGGCGTGCACCCGGGCCGTCGCCCTGCACCGCCAGTACGGCCTGCACGATCCGGTGCTGGTGGAGATGTCCGACTCCGGGCAGTACGCCGTCCGGGTGGTCGACCGGGCGCCGATCGAGGCGGGTATCGGTCTTGCCGCGCTGCCCCCGGACGAGTTGGCCAACGAGTCGCTCACCGACGAGGCGCTCACCACCGGTGTGGGTTTCGCCCTGCTCGCCGGTTTCGTGGAGGACCTGCAGGTGCGTCCGGTCGACGAGGGCGTCGGCACCGAGGTGCGCATGGTCTGGCCGGTCGGCCGCTGACCGTTTCCGTCCACACAGGCCGTGCCCATCGGGCGCGGCCTGTGTGGCATGGATCGACTCCTATATCAGATTCTCTCTCATAACACAGCGACGAAGATCATCGACATGGGGTGGACCCTGCGTGTGACCTCGGACACCCCGGAGGGCTACAGTACCCGGGTTGTCAGCAAGTGATCCATCCCGCAGCCAGCGGGAACGGGTGTTGAACGCTGGTCCGTTGGGTGGGGTCGGCGCGCGCTTGCGAGTCCGCATTAGGCGCCGGGTGGTGCGTCTCCACCGACCGGTGCGTGTTCGGTACAGGAGGACACAGATGTCCGAGACCTTGGCCGCCGAGGGCGGCGGGCTTTCCCTTACCGGAGCCAATGTCACGTACGTCGTCATCGCCGCGGTGATCGCGTTGGTGGCGCTCGTTTTCGCCGCCGCCCTGACCAAGGCGGTTCTGGCGGCCGGCAAGGGCACCACCAACATGCAGGAGATCTCCGGCGCGGTCCAGGAGGGCGCCTCGGCGTACCTGCTCCGGCAGTTCCGGACCCTGGCGATCTTCGTCGTCGTCGCCGTCATACTGCTGTTCCTGCTGCCGGTGCACGACACCGACGGCAGCGAGACCGCGGTGAAGATCGGCCGTTCCGCCTTCTTCGTGGTGGGCGCGCTCTTCAGCGCGTTCATCGGCGGCGCCGGCATGTGGCTGGCCACCCGCGCCAACCTGCGGGTCGCCGCAGCCGCCCGGGAACGGCAGGGCGGCCGCGAGGCGGCCATGAAGATCGCCTTCCGGACCGGCGGCGTGGTCGGCTTCCTCACCGTCGGCCTCGGCCTCTTCGGTGCGGCGATGGTCGTCATCGTCTTCCGCGGCGACGCCCCGACCGTGCTGGAGGGCTTCGGCTTCGGTGCCGCGCTGCTGGCCATGTTCATGCGGGTCGGCGGCGGCATCTTCACCAAGGCTGCTGACGTCGGCGCCGACCTGGTCGGCAAGGTCGAACAGGGCATCCCCGAGGACGACCCGCGCAACGCCGCGACCATCGCCGACAACGTGGGCGACAACGTCGGCGACTGCGCCGGCATGGCCGCCGACCTCTTCGAGTCGTACGCGGTGACCCTGGTCGCCGCGCTGATCCTCGGCCGGGCCGCGTTCGGCGAGGACGGCCTGGTCTTCCCGCTGATCATCTCCACGATCGGCGTGCTGGTCGCGATCGTCGGTGTCTTCATCACCCGGCTGCGCACCTCCGACCGCAACGGCCTGACCGCGATCAACCGGGCCTTCTACCTCTCCGCGGTGATCTCGGCGGTGCTGGTGGCGATCGCCGCGTACGCGTACCTGCCGGCGACCTTCGCCGAGCTGGAGGGCGGGCTCACCGACGTCGACCGCAACCCGCGGCTGGTGGCCATCGGCGCGGTGATCATCGGTATCGTGCTGGCCGCCGCGATCCAGGCGCTGACCGGCTACTTCACCGAGACCAACAAGCGCCCGGTGCAGGACATCGGCAAGAGCTCGCAGACCGGCGCGGCGACCGTCATCCTCGCCGGCATCAGCGTCGGCCTGGAGTCGGCGGTCTACTCGGCGTTGTTGATCGGCGCGGGCGTCTTCGGCGCGTTCCTGCTCGGCGGCAGCTCCATCACGCTCTCCCTCTTCGCGGTCGCGCTGGCCGGCACCGGTCTGCTCACCACGGTCGGCGTGATCGTCGCGATGGACACCTTCGGGCCGATCTCCGACAACGCCCAGGGCGTGGCGGAGATGTCCGGCGACATCGACGAGCACGGCGCGCGGACGCTGACCGAGCTGGACGCCGTCGGCAACACCACCAAGGCGATCACCAAGGGCATCGCGATCGCCACCGCGGTGCTCGCGGCGACGGCACTCTTCGGCTCCTACACCGACACGCTGCGCACCGCGTACGCGGACGCCGGGGTGGGCGACGTCGGGTCGGAGATCCTGAACTCGCTGAACGTGGCGAACCCGCGGAACCTGGTCGGCCTGATCATCGGTGCGGCGGTGGTCTTCCTCTTCTCGGGGCTGGCCATCAACGCGGTCTCCCGCTCGGCCGGCGCGGTCGTCATGGAGGTCCGCCGGCAGTTCCGTGAGCTGCCCGGCATCATGGACCGCACCCAGCGGCCCGAGTACGGCAAGGTGGTCGACATCTGCACCCGGGACGCGCAGCGCGAGCTGATGACGCCCGGCCTGCTCGCCATTCTGGCGCCGATCGCGGTCGGCTTCGGCCTCGGCCCGGGCGCGCTGGCGTCGTACCTGGCCGGTGCGATCGGGGCGGGCACCCTGATGGCGGTCTTCCTGTCCAACTCCGGTGGTGCCTGGGACAACGCCAAGAAGCTGGTCGAGGACGGTGCGTACGGCGGCAAGGGTTCCGAGTCGCACGCGGCCACCGTCATCGGCGACACCGTCGGCGACCCGTTCAAGGACACCGCCGGCCCGGCGATCAACCCGCTGATCAAGGTGATGAACCTGGTCTCGCTGCTGATCGCGCCGGCCGTGGTGGCCTGGAGCGTCGGTGACGACAAGAACACCGGTCTGCGGATCACCATCGCGTTGGTGGCGTCGCTGGTGGTCGTCGTGGCCGTACTGATCAGCAAGCGCAAGGGCGTGGCGATGTCCGATTCGGACGCCGGCGACGGCACCGGTTCGGGCAGCGCCGAGCAGCGGCCGGAGACGGTTCCGGCCTGACCCGTACCGCACCGGGTGACCCCGGTCGGCGTCGAACGCCGGCCGGGGTCACGCAAACCTGAGCGGTGCCTGCGGTCGACGAAGGTCGTACGCTGCAACGCATGCGTACGTGCCGGGCGACTGCCGCCGGAAAGCTCACGGTGGTCCTGGCCACGCTCGCCCTGGTGGTCGCCGGGTGCGGTGGCGGCCCAAGTCCCCGGGCCTGGGCGTCCTCGGTCTGTTCCGCGCTCGCCCCGTGGCGGTCGGAGATCAGCCGGTTGACCAGCAGCACCGACCAGCAGATGACGGCGCAGACCACTCCCGCGCAGGCCAAGGAGAACCTGGTCCGCCTCTTCGCGGGTGCCGAGAACGCCAGCGAGACGGCCCGGCGCCAGGTCGAGGAGGCCGGTGTGCCGGAGGCCGAGCACGGCGAGGAGATCTCCGCCGGCTTCCAGAGCGCGCTGGGGCAGATGCGGGACGCGTACGGCCGCGCGGCGGACACCATCGAAGGGCTGAGCACCGGCGAGCCCACCGTGTTCTACGACGGCGTGCGGGCCGCGGTGGAGACGCTCAACAAGGAGTACGACGCAAGCACGCTGGACACGAGCCGTCTCAGCTCCGAGGAGTTGAGACAGGCCTTCGACGAGGTGCCGGAGTGTCGCTGAACGGGCTCGGCGAACCGTCGGGGACGCAGCAGCCCCCGACGCTCTTCCCGGTGCCCGAACCGGCGCCGCCGCGCCCGAGCCGTCGCCGGGTGCCGCGTCCGCCGAAGGACTCCGCCGACTCCGGCGCCGGTACGGGTGATCCGGGGGCCGGCGCGGCCGGCGCGGACTCCGAGGGGCTGAGCACCGTCCGCGCGTCGGGGCGCTCCCGGCCGGTGAACGTCGACGAGGCGGGGCGGCAACTGGTCTTCTTCGGCGCAGAGACGGTCGAGCCGACCGTGGCCGACCTCGCCGGCCTGCTCGCCGGCCCCGGGGAGGTCGGGCGGATGGGCGGCACCGCCCGGCTCTCGATGGTGGTGGACGCGCCCTGGCGGGTGCACGTCCTGGTCGCCGAACTGGCCCAGCGCGGAATCGCGGCGAGTTGGGAGCTGACCGAGGACGAGCGGCACGCGGTACGCACTTCGTACACCCGGGCGCTCAAGCCCCTCGCGGTGGCGTGGCTGCACGGGGCGGCGAAGCGGCCCCCGGCCGGGTTCCATCTGAACGGGCGGCGGCTGCGGCTCTGGCTGGCCGCCGCGGGAGAGGTCGACCCGCCGGGGTGCCGGCTCCGCCTGGGCGCGGCCGACGAGGAGTGTTGGGATCCGGTCGGCCGAGCCCTCGCCGCGGTCGGCCTCGCGGGTGAACTGCTCGATCCGGCGGCGGGCGGGCCGGCCTACCTGATCACCGGCCGTACGCGGTTGCGTCGCCTCGCCGAACTGGTGGGTGAACGCCCACCCACCGCCCCACCCCTCACCTGGCCCTGACCCCCACCCGTGGCCGCGCTTTCGCGGAAAGAGTGGCCATCCGGCGCGCGGAGGCCACTCTTTCCGGGAAAGAGGTCCCTCAGGGTGTTGGCGGCGGGCTGGGGGTGTCCGGTGGCGGACAGGGGGCGGGGAATACTGGCGGAAAACGGGCAGTTGGGACTTCGGTCGAGGGTCCGCCATCATCACAGTGACCCGCTGGAGGCCCTACCCACGGTGTACGGTGGCGCCGTCCGGCACATCCGGCCCCACGCCGGAGTGGTTTGCCGACCGCGAAACCCGAAACGCGGACGGCGCGTTACGTTGGACATCCGGACCGCCGGGGTCCGGCGGGTCGAACACGGCCTGAAACGGGTACCGAGCGGTCACGAGCAGGAGTTAGGTCAGGGAGAGACGTGCCGAGCAACGCGGGAACCACCCGTCTGGTCATCGTCGAGTCACCGGCGAAGGCCAAGACGATCTCGGGCTACCTCGGCCCGGGGTACGTCGTGGAGGCGAGCTTCGGCCATGTCCGGGACCTTCCGCGTAATGCCGCCGACGTACCGGCCAAGTACAAGGGCGAGCCGTGGGCTCGGCTCGGGGTGGACGTCGACAACGGCTTCCACGCCCTCTACGTTGTTTCGGCCGACCGCAAGCAGCAGATCAGCAAGCTGACCAAGCTGGCCAAGGAGGTCGACGAGATCCTCCTCGCCACGGATGAGGACCGCGAGGGCGAGGCGATCGCCTGGCACCTGGTGGAGACACTCAAGCCCAAGGTGCCGGTCAAGCGGATGGTCTTCCACGAGATCACCAAGCCGGCCATCCAGGCGGCGGTGGCGAACCCCCGCGAGATCGACCGGGACCTGGTCGACGCGCAGGAGGCCCGGCGCATCCTCGACCGCCTCTACGGCTATGAGGTCTCCCCGGTGCTGTGGAAGAAGGTCATGCCGAAGCTCTCGGCGGGCCGGGTGCAGTCGGTGGCGACCCGCATCGTGGTCGAGCGGGAGCGGCAGCGGATGGCGTTCCGCACCGCCGAGTACTGGGACATCCTGGCCACGCTGGCCGTCGCGAACGCCGGCGAGGGGCCGCGTACGTTCCACGCCACGCTGATCGCCCTGAACGGTGACCGGGTCGCCACCGGCAAGGACTTCGAGCCGACCACCGGTCGGGTGAAGCCCGGTGCGGGCGTGGTGCACCTGGACGAGAGCGGCGCCCGGGGCCTGGCGGCCCGGCTGGCGGACCGCCCGTTCACCGTCACCCGGGTCGAGGAGAAGCCCTACCGTCGTCGCCCGTACGCGCCGTTCATCACCTCGACCCTCCAGCAGGAGGCGGCCCGCAAGCTGCGCCTGTCCTCGCAGCAGACGATGCGCACCGCGCAGCGGCTCTACGAGAACGGCTACATCACCTATATGCGTACCGACTCGGTGAACCTGTCGGAGACCGCCATCTCGGCGGCCCGCCGGCAGATCGCCGAGCTGTACGGCGAGCGCAGCGTGCCGCCGGAGCCGCGTCGCTACACCGGCAAGGTCAAGAACGCCCAGGAGGCGCACGAGGCGATCCGCCCGGCTGGGGACAACTTCCGCACCCCGGGCGAGGTGGCCAAGGAGCTGTCGGCCGACGAGTTCAAGCTCTACGAGCTGATCTGGCGGCGCACCATCGCCTCGCAGATGACCGACGCGGTCGGCTCCAGCGTGTCGGTGCGCATCCGTGCGCTCTCCAGCACGGGCGAGGAAGCCGACTTCGGCGCGACCGGCAAGACGATCACCGACCCGGGTTTCCTGCGGGCGTACGTCGAGTCGAGCGACGACGAGAACGCCGAGGCCGAGGACGCCGAGCGTCGCCTGCCCACCCTGGTCAAGGACCAGCCGCTGACCGCCGACGAGCTGGCCGCGCAGGGCCACCACACCCAGCCGCCGTCGCGCTACACCGAGGCGTCGCTGGTCAAGGCCCTGGAGGAGCTGGGCATCGGCCGCCCGTCGACGTACGCGTCGATCATGCAGACCATCCAGGACCGCGGCTACGTCACCAAGCGTGGCCAGGCGATGATCCCGTCCTTCCTTGCGTTCGCGGTCATCGGTCTGATGGAGCGGCACTACCCGCGCCTCATCGACTACGACTTCACCGCCAGCATGGAGAACGAGCTGGACGAGATCGCCGGCGGAGACCACGCCGCCGTCGACTTCCTCACCTCGTTCTACTTCGGCAGCACCAACGGCACCGGCGATCAGGCCATCGCCCACGCGGGTGGCCTGAAGAAGCTGGTCACCGAGAACCTCAGCGAGATCGACGCCCGCAGCGTCAACTCCATCCCGCTCTTCGCCGACGACGAGGGCCGTGAGGTGGTCGTCCGGGTCGGCCGGTACGGCCCGTACCTCGAGCGGCGGGTTCCGGGCGAGGAGGCCACCCCGCCGGCGGAGGGCGAGGAGGGCGCCACGCACGGGGACCGGGCACCGATCCCCGAGGGCCTGGCGCCGGACGAGCTGACCCCGGAGAAGGTGCACGAGCTCTTCCTCGGCGGCGGCGGTGAGCGCAAGCTCGGCGACGACCCGGCCACCGGCGAGCCCATCCTGCTCAAGGCCGGCCGGTTCGGCCCGTACGTGGCGAGCGGTGAGCGCAAGTCGTCGCTGCTGCGTACGCAGTCGCCCGACTCGCTCACGTTCGAGCAGGCGTTGCAGCTGCTGAGCCTGCCCCGGCTGGTCGGTACCGACCCGGAGGGCAACGAGGTCTTCGCCAACAACGGCCGCTACGGCCCGTACGTCAAGCGCGGTGACGAGTTCCGCTCGCTGGACTCGGAAGACAAGATGTTCACCGTCACGCTCGACGAGGCACTGGCCCTGCTGGCCGCCCCGAAGGCCCGCCAGCGACGGGCCGCCGCGCCCCCGCTGCGGGAGTTGGGTGTGGATCCGGCGACCGACAAGCCGCTGGTCGTCAAGGACGGCCGGTTCGGCCCGTACGTGACCGACGGGGAGAGCAACGCGTCGCTGCGGCGTGGCCAGACTCCCGAGGCGCTCACCATCGAGGAGGCCTCCGAGATGCTCGCCGAGAAGCGGGCGAAGGGGCCGGCGCCACGCAAGAAGGCGGCCGCGAAGAAGGCTCCGGCGAAGAAGGCAGCGGCCAAGTCGACGACTGCGGCGAAGAAGACCGCGGCGGCGACGAAGTCGACCGCGGCGAAGAAGACCACGACGGCCAAGGCCGCTCCGGCGAAGAAGGCCGCCCCGCGTAAGGCCGCCACCGCGACCGACTGACGCCGGGCGGCCACCACCTCGGGGAACTCGATCTCCTGCGACTGGTCCGAAGCGCCGGGCTGTACCGGCTCGGCGCAGAGCTCGGGAACCTGTGGCCTCCGGCCTGGCTGCATCCTCCCGGGATCGCCAGGCGGGGGTCAGATCCCGAGGAGGCGTGTCAGGTGGGGGTTGGCGAAGACACGGTCGGGGTCCAGGCGGTCGCGGACGGTGCCGAAGTCGGCCCAGCGGGGGTACGCGGGAGCCAGCGACTCCGCGTCGCGCCAGTGCAGCTTGCCCCAGTGCGGCCGGCCGCCCAGCTCCGTGGCGATCCGCTCGAAGGCGGTGAAGTACGGCTCGTACGGCATGCCGACGTACTGGTGGATGGCCAGGTAGGCGGAGTCGCGGCCGTACCCGTGCGACAGCCAGATGTCGTCGGCGGCGGTGAAGCGCACCTCGACCGGGAAGAGCACCTTGAACGGCAGCCCGTCGACGATGCGCCGCAGGGCGGCGAGCGCCTCGCCGAGCGCGGCGCGGGGTAGCCCGTACTCCATCTCCACGAAGCGGACCCGGCGCGAGGTGCAGAAGACCGCGTCGGAGCGCCCGGTGTACCGGCGTTCGGTGAGGGCCCGCGCGGAGATGGCGCTGATGGTCGGGGCGAGGGCCGGCACGGCACGGCCGACCCGGCACGCGCCCGCGAAGACGGTGTTGGAGAGGAACTCGTCGTCCAGCCAGCCGCGCAGCCGGGACAGCGGTCGGTCGTCGGCGGGCACCCGGTCGTTCGCCTTGACCTGCACCCTCGCCGTGTACGGGAACCAGTAGAACTCGACGTGGTCGTGTGCCTCGATCAGGGCGGGCAGTTCGGCGAGTACGTCGTCCAGGGGCGCGGGCCGTTCGTGCGCGTGCAGCACGAACGCGTCCACGCAGCGCAGCGTCACCTCGACCAGTACGCCGAGCGCGCCGAGCGATACCCGGGCGGCGGCGAAGACGTCCGGGTTCTCCTCGGCCGAGCAGCGCAGCACCTCGCCGGTGCCGGTGACCAGGGTGAGGGCCTCGACGAAGGTGGCGAGGCAGCCGTGCCCGGCGCCGGTGCCGTGCGTGCCCGTGGAGATCGCCCCGGCGACGGTCTGCGCGTCGATGTCGCCCAGGTTGGGCAGCGCGAGTCCGTGCCGGGCGAGCAGGTCGTTGAGCGAGTGCAGCGTCATCCCCGCCGGTACGGTGACGAGCCGCTGGGCGGCGTCCACCCGCACGCCGGTGTCCAGCGCGCTCAGCTCCATCCGCCGGTCGTCGGCGAGGGCGATGGGGGTGAACGAGTGCCCGCTGCCCGCGACCCGGATCCGCCCGCCGGCGTCCCGGGTGGCGAGAACGGCATCGACGATGTCCGCGACGGAGCCGGGGCGCAGGATGATGGCGGCACCGTTCTGGTTGCCGGCCCAGTTGGACCAGGGAACGGTGGAGGGTGCGGTGCCGGCCATGCGCGCTCCTCGATGTGAATATGAAGTGACTTCATATCAGGAACGTTGTCGCTGGTAAATACCGCAACTGAGGTCCGCTCGTTGTACCGGTAGTCACGGGCTCGTGACGTGCAGATATGTTCATCCGTCGAAGGGGGGTGGCGCCGAGTGTCCACACCAGCCGCCACGACCGGGCCGCTGCGCCGCGTACCGGTGCAGGGTCGAAGTGTCGCGCGGGTCCAGCGGATGCTGGACGCCTGCGCCGAACTCGTCGACGAAGTGGGGTACGAGGGACTGACCACGACCTTGCTCGCCGAGCGTGCCGAGGTGGCGATCGGGTCGGTCTACCAGTTCTTTCCGGACAAGCGGGCGATCGTGCAGGCGCTGACGCTGCGCACGATGGAGTCCTACCTCCAGCGGCTCGACGAGCGGTTCGCCTCCGACGACCTGACCGACTGGTGGGACGGCGTCGACGCGAGCATCGACGAGTACATCTCGATGCACCGCACCGTTCCCGGATTCCGTACCCTGCACTTCGGCGACGTGGTCGACCTGCACCTGCTCGATGAGCAGCGGGACAACAACGGAGTGATCGCGGACCAGTTGGCCCGGGTGCTCACCGAGCGCTTCGGGCTCACGGACGTTCCCGAGCTCCGCTTCCACCTGGAAGTCGCCGTGGAGACGGCCGACGCGCTCATCAAGCTCGCGTTCCGGCGCAGCCAGGAGGGCGACGACCGGGTGCTGGCCGAGGCCAAGGCGCTGATCCGGGAGTACCTGCATCGCCAGGTCGACGCCGCGACCGACGGCACCCGGACCAACTGAGCCGACCGGTCGGCCCGATCGGTCGAGAACCGGCGTGCCGACCGGCCGACCCGAGTAACCCGCGTCAGAGGAAGGCGTGCCCCTCGCCGCGGTAGGTGGGTACCGTCGCGACGATCGACTCGCCCTCGATCAGGTGCAGCTCGTTGACGTGCTCGCACAGCTCGCCGGCTTTCGCGTGCCGGAACCACACCCGGTCGCCGACGCGGAGCGTGTCGGCCGCGCCGCCGGCCAACGGTGTCTGCACCTCGCCCGCTCCCTCGGGGCCGAGCAGTTTCAGCCCGGCCGGCAGGACCGGCCGGGGCAGCCGGCTGGCCGCGGCCTGGCCGGAGGCGATCCAACCGCCGCCGAGCACGGTGGCCAGACCGGGGGCCGGCCGGCGCACCACCGAGCAGGCGAAGTAGGCCGAAGGGGTGGGGCGCCACGCGCGGTACGCGTCGAAGAGCGTCGGGCCGTACAGACCCGATCCCGCGGTGACCTCGGTGACCGCGGGATCGGCGCTGGTCGCGGCCATGCTGCCGGTGCCACCGCCGTTGACGAACTCCAACTCAACGTGCTCCCGTACGGCCGTCACCGCCGCGCCCCGGCGGGCGAGCAGTTCTCGGTACGAGCCGCGCTGGGCCAGTCGGATCGCCTGGCCGAGTACCGCCTGCCCGGGCGGTGCGTCGCCGAGGCCGGCGATCTGCGCCTCGTACGCCATGAGACCGACCAGCCGGAACCCGGCTCGCCCGGCGACGGTGGCGGCGAGAGCGCCGGCCACCTCGGCGTCGTGCACCGGGGAGCGTCGTACGCCGATGTGCACGCGCCCACCGAGCGGTCGCCAGGAGGCATCCAGCTCGAGGCAGACCCGCAGTTCGGGTCGACGGTCGGCGGGGCGGACGCGGTCGACCAGGTCGAGCTGGTCGGGGCTGTCGATCATCAGCGTGATCGCCGCGGCGAGGTCGGCGTCACCGGTCAGCGCGACCAGGGCGGCCCGGTCGGCAGTCGGGTAAGCCACCAGCACGTCGTCGCAGACACCGGCCCGGACCAGCCAGATCGCCTCGGGCAGGGTGAACGCCATCACGCCCCGCCAGCCCGGCCGCCGCAGCGCGCGGGCAATCAGCTCTCGGCTGCGTACCGACTTGCTGGCGAGCCGGACCGGCTTGCCGGCGGCGAGGCCGACCAGCTCGACCGCGTTGGCGTCGAACGCGGTCAGGTCGACCACGGCGTACGGCGGATCTAGGTGCGCGGTCGCCCGCTCCAGGCGCTCGCGAAGTTTGTCGCTTTCGATGGCCACGTGTGCACGCTAACTGTCCGGCGGTCAATGCGAAATAGCCTCGCGTCCGCCCGGCTGCGGGTCATGGTTCCGGCGGCCTAGGCTCGGCGAGCAGGAGAATGTCAGGGTGGGTCAGCAGCCCACCGGGTCTAGAGTGTTCCACCGGGGATGCCCAGGGATGGGCCGGCACGTGGAGGTACGGCCATCGAAAGCCAGAACAACGGCGAGTCGTCCGGCGTGTCGCCGTCCGACGGCCAGCCCGACGGCCCGCAGGGGCCGGCCGAGAGTCCCACCGCTCCGCTCGGCAGCGCCGAGGGGCAGGTCGGCGGTGCCGCGGGCAAACCGACCGCCCCACCGCAGACCGACCGGTCCGGCTACAGCGCGATCCGCTCGGTGCTGCGTATCCGGCCGTTCCGCCGGCTCTGGCTCGTGCTCGGCGTCGCCTCCTTCGGCGACTGGCTCGGCCTCCTGGCCACCTCCGTCTTCGCCGCCGCGCAGGTGCAGGGCAGTACGGCGCAGGGTGCCGCGTTCGGTGGCGTGATCGCCGTACGGCTGCTGCCGGCGCTGGTGCTCGGACCGCTCGCCGGTGTCTTCGCCGACCGGTTCGACCGGCGCTGGACCATGGTCATCTGCGACCTGCTGCGCTTCGTGCTCTTCGCCTCGATCCCGCTGTACGCCCTCACCGGCGCCAGCGGCGCCCTGGTGGTCACCTGGGCGGCGATCGCCACGTTCCTGATCGAGTCGATCACCCTGATGTGGATCCCGGCCAAGGAGGCCGCGGTACCCAACCTGATCCCGCGCGCCCGGCTGGAGACGGCCAACCAGCTCACCCTCATCACGACGTACGGCCTGACGCCGGTGTTCGCCGCGCTGGCCATCGCGGGACTGGACCGCAGCGTGCGAGCGGCGACCGGCGGTGAGGTCCCCGGCTGGGCGGAGCCGGCCCAGCTGGCGCTCTGGTTCAACTCCTTCTCCCGGCTCGCCACCGCGGTGGTGGTGGCGTTCGGGATCAAGGAGATCAGCCAGAGCCGGGGCGGCAAGCAGGAGCACACCGAGCAGAGCATGACCCGGCAGTTCGTCGAGGGCTGGCGGTTCATCTCCCAGACCCGGCTGGTCCGGGGCCTGGTGCTCGGCATCTTCGGCGCGTTCGCCGGCGGCGGCATCGTGATCGGCACCGCCCGGTTCTTCGCGAACTCGCTCGGCGCGGGCGACGCCGCCTTCTTCCTGCTCTTCGGCGCCATCTTCGTCGGCCTGGCGCTCGGCATCGGCCTCGGCCCGATGATCGTCAAGGAGATGTCCCGGCGCCGCTGGTTCGGGATGAGCATCGTGCTGGCCAGCGCGGCGGTCATGACGCTCGCCTTCGCCATTCACCTGTCGATGGCGATCGTCGGCGCGATCCTGGTCGGCGCCGGCGCCGGGATGGCCTTCCTGGCCGGCACCACGCTGCTCGGCGGGGAGATCGCCGACGAGGTACGCGGGCGGGTCTTCGCGGTCGTGCAGATCGGCACCCGGCTGGTGCTCATCCTGGCGATCGCGCTGAGCAGCCTGCTCGCCGGTGTCGGCGGCTCCCGTCAGCTGGAGATCGCCGACCTGGGCATCTCGGTCTCCTCCACCCGACTGCTGCTGCTCGCCGCCGGTGCGGCCGGCATCTTCGCCGGCATCAGCGCGTTCGGGCAGATGGACGACAAGAAGGGCGTACCCGTCCTGGCCGACCTCTGGGGTTCGGTGCGGGGCCGTCCGCTCATGCCCGCCGAGCCGTTCGTCTCCAACGGGCTCTTCGTGGTCTTCGAAGGCGGCGAGGGCGCCGGGAAGTCCACCCAGCTCGCGCTCCTCGCCGACCGGCTGCGCGCGCAGGGCCGGGACGTGGTGGTCACCCGCGAGCCGGGCGCCACGCCGGTGGGTGAGCGGATCCGGTCGCTGCTGCTCGACCCCACCGAGGGCGAGGCCCCGTCGCCGCGCGCCGAGGCGCTGCTCTACGCCGCCGACCGCGCCCACCACGTGGCCACGGTGGTCCGCCCGGCGCTGGCCCGAGGCGGCGTGGTGATCAGCGACCGGTACGTCGACTCCTCCCTGGCGTACCAGGGGGCGGGCCGCACGCTCCCGGTCGACGAGGTCTCCTGGCTCTCCTCCTGGGCCACCGGCGGGCTCAAGCCGGACCTGGTGGTGCTGCTCGACGTCGACCCGCGCACCGGGCTCTCCCGGGTCGAGGCCCGCAGCGAGTCCGCCGACCGGCTGGAGGCCGAGTCCGTGGCCTTCCACGAGCGGGTCCGGTACGCCTTCCTCGACCTCGCGGCCGCCGACCCGAAGCGCTACCTGGTGCTCGACGCCGGCTGGCAGGTCAAGGAGATCGCCCGGGTGGTGGCCCAGCGGGTCGACGAGCTGCTCGGCGACCCGGCCGGGATCGTGCACCCGCGCCGGGCGCAGGGACCGGACACCTCGGTGCAGCCGGAGTTATCCGACGCGGAGATGGTGACGATGGAGCAACGGACCTGATGCCTGACGTCTTCGCCGACCTGGTCGGCCAGGACGAGGCGGTGGCCACCCTGCGCCGGGCCGCCGCGGCGGCGGCCGCCGTGTTGCGGCACGCCGCCGGCGACCGGACGTCCGCGCCGGGCGGGAACCCCGACGCCGGTACGCCCGCCCCCGACCCGGGGGCCGGGATGACCCACGCCTGGATCTTCACCGGGCCGCCGGGCTCCGGGCGCTCGGTGGCGGCACGCGCCTTCGCGGCCGCCCTGCAGTGCGTGTACGGCACGGGCTGCGGCGAGTGCCCCGGCTGCCACACCACGATGACGGGTACCCACGCGGACGTCCGGCTGGTGGTGCCGGAGGGGCTCTCCATCGGCGTCGGCGAGATGCGGGCGCTGGTGTTGCGGGCCGCCAGCACCCCGTCCGGCGGGCGCTGGCAGGTGGTGATCATCGAGGACGCCGACCGGCTCACCGAGGCGGCCGGCAACGCGCTGCTCAAGGCGATCGAGGAGCCGCCCCCGCGTACGGTATTCCTGCTTTGCGCCCCGTCCACCCACCCGGACGACATCTCGGTGACCATCCGGTCGCGGTGCCGGGTCGTACCACTGCGGCAGCCGCCGCCCGCCGCGGTGGCCGAGGTGCTGGCCCGGCGCGACGGCGTCGCCCCCGACGTGGCGCAGTGGGCGGCAGCGGCCGCCCAGGGGCACGTGGGTCGGGCCCGGCGGCTGGCCCGCGACCCGGAGGCCCGCAAGCGGCGCGACGCCGTGCTCGCGGTCCCGCGCCGGCTCACCGGGGTGGGTGCGGCGTTCGACGCGGCGTCCGCGTTGATCGAGGCCGCCGAGGCGGAGGCCGAGGCGTCCGTGGCGGAGTCCGACGCGGCCGAGCGGGCGGCCCTGGAGACGGCGCTCGGCGCGGGCGGCACCGGTCGCGGCGCGGCCGGCGCCATCCGCGGCGCCGCCGGGCAGCTCAAGGAACTGGAGAAGCGCCAGAAGTCGCGGGCCACCAGGGCCCAGCGGGACGCGCTGGACCGGGCGTTGGTCGACCTCGCCGGCTTCTACCGCGATGCGCTCACCATGGCGCTGCGCGCTCCGGTAGCGCCGGTGCACACCGATACCGCCGAGGTGGCCGCCGCCGGAGCGCAGAAGTGGGACGCCGAAGGGGCGTTGCGCCGTCTGGAGGCGGTGCTCGCCTGCCGCGCGGCCATCGAGGCGAACGTGAAGCCCCGGATCGCGGTCGAGGCGATGATGCTCGCCCTCTGGAAGGGCTGACCGGGCGGGACGAGCCGTCGTCTCCGGCCTGCACCGGCCCGGGGAGTTCCACTTCGCCGGGCCCGGCAGCCGTTTCCGGCTGGTGCCGGCACGCCCCGCCCGGCCCGGTCCCGCCTGCCGGACCGGTCGTCCACAGGCATCGACAGGTGCGATTTCCGTACGGTACGGTCCCGGGGAACGTCGTGGTGACGGGGGCGCCACGCTCAGTGAGGATGAGCTGGGGGAGGAGTCCGCCGATGCCACGGGGGGAGATCGACGAGGCCTGGATCGAGGAGGCGGTGCGGCGATACCGCCGCATCGAGTCACTCCAGGCCGAGTTCGACCAGGCGGTGTCGACCGTGGAGGTCACCGTGCGCTCGCCCGACGGGCTGGTCGAGGTGGTGGTGACCGCCGGCGGCCGGATCACCGACGTCCGCTTCCTCGGCCCGCTGCACGCCCGCAATCCCCGCGACGTGGCGGGCTCGGTGCAGGCCGCCGTCACCGCCGCGGCCGACGCCGCCGAGTGGGCCCGGGAGAAGCTGCACAACGAGACCTTCGCCGCCTACCGACCGCTCGCGGGGGCCTGAGATGGACGCCTTGCGTGCTCTGGCGGACCGCCTCGACGAGGCGACCGCCGCACTCACCACGCTGTCCCACACCGTCACCGCGGACGACCCGCCGCAGGCCGCCTTCGGCGCCGACGCGCCGGGTCGGCCGGGCGAGATCGGCCGGGCCCTGCACCGGCAGTGGACGGCGGCCACCGACAGCCGATCCCGGGAGGCCCGGGTGGCTGCCGGCCGGCTCAACGCTGCCGCCTCCGCCGTGCGCGAGGCGGCCGAGCACTACGTCGAAGTCGACCAGAAGGTACGACGGCGGCTGGTCGGGGAGGCGTGATGGACGCCCTGGACCGGCTCGCCGAGCCCGGGCTCGACCTGCTGCGCCGAGTGGACACGCTGCTCGCCGCTGGTGCTCCCGACGAACACCGGGTCTGGCCGCTGCTGCGCCGCATGCAGGTGCTCCCCGGCGAGGCGGTACGCCACTTCCTGGAGCTGCGTCCCGCCCCGCTGGCGGACGCCGGCCACGGGGTACGCCGGCAGGTGCACGGCTACGACGACGTCTCCGCCACGCTGACCGATCCGGTGCTCTGGTCCGGGCCGGCCGCCGAGGCGTACGGGCAGTCGCGGGCGGCGCTCCTGCGTCACCTCGACGAGGGGCCGGAGAGCCTCGTCGGGCGGCTGGAGTCCACGGCCGGTTACGCCGACGCGCTCGCCGACTGGGTCGAGGGCAGCCGGCTCGCGCTGGCCCGGGCGCTGGCCGACGTGCTCCGCTCCGCCGAGGCCGTGGCGGTGGTCGCCGCGACCTCCGTACTGACCGGGGCGGCTTCCCGACCAGGCTCTGCCGGTCCGCGCGTCATGGAGGCGGCGGAGATCGCCGCCAGGGTGCTCGCGGTGCTCTGCGTCGCCTACGACGGGGCGGAGACGCTGCTGCGGCAGTGGGGGCCGAGCCTCGCCGAGTCGACGTGGCGTCCTTCGGTGGTCGGCCGTCCCCGTTACGACGGGGTCACCCGCGTGGGCTGGTGACCCCGGACAGCCCACGGCGTCGCGCTCGGGCGCCCGGCCGAGGCCGGTGCCGGCGGCGACGCCGTGGACTTCCCCCTGCACCCCCCGCAGGTCTGGTCTCCACTCAACGCGCCCGCCGGTCGTTTGTCGCCCGTCGCGGCGCGGATTCAGCCGTCCGGGCGAGGATCAACGGTACGACGGGCTGGCCGCCGGATCAGTCGATTCGATCCTCATGGATGACTGCACGGCGTAGTCGGTCGGTGCCGGCGGGCCCGACACGGGCCGCCGGTTCGTCGTAGGGTGGGGGCATGGGCATGCTCTGCGCGGTCAGCTTCAACCGGTACGGGCGCCTCTACTACCTCGACCCGGGTGAGCTTCGCCCCCAGGTCGGCGACAAGGTGCTGGTGCCCACGGACGACGGGTCCGAGGTGGCGGAGTGCGTCTGGGCCGCGCAGTGGGTCACCGAGGACACGGACGGTTTCCCCAAGCTGGCCGGTCTGGCCGGCGAGGACGACCTGCGCCGTGACGAGGCGCTTCGGCGCCGCAAGGCCGAGGCGAAGGTGGCCGCGAAGCGGCTCATCCGGGCACACGGGCTGCCGATGAAGGTGGTGGCCATCGATCATGTGCTCGGCTCCGCCGAGGCCGGCGGGGAGCGGACCACCGTCTACTTCACCGCCCCGCACCGGGTGGACTTCCGCTCGCTGGTTCGCGATCTCGGGGCGACCCTGCACTGCCGGGTCGAACTGCGCCAGCTCTCCGCCCGGGATTCGGCTCGCGTCCAGGGTGGAATCGGCTCCTGCGGGCGGGACCTGTGCTGCGCGACCTTCCTCACCGACTTCGAGCCGGTCACCATCCGGATGGCGAAGGACCAGGATCTGCCCCTCAACCCGCTGCGCATCTCCGGAGCGTGCGGCCGACTGATGTGCTGCCTGAAGTACGAGCACCCGCTCTATCAGCGGTTCCAGGAGTCGGCGCCGCCGGTCGGTGCCAGGGTCTCCACGCCTGAGGGCGACGGTCGGGTGGTGGGCCACAGCGTTCCGCGGGATTCGCTGACGGTCCGTCTGGAGGCCGACGGCTCCCGCTGCTCCTGCTCCCGTGCCTCAGTCTGCGCCCCCCGCCAAGCCCACGACCAGCACTACAACGCCTAGCTTCGGCCCTGCCTCCCGACCTAACCCTCCCGGCCTCCCCCTCCCGGGGTCTCCCCGGTGATCATGAAGTTATTGCCGGCCGCCTCGGGTGTCGTGACAGTAACTTCATGATCACCGCAGGGATCGGGGGATCAGGGAGGGGCGGGGGGTTAGGTGATTCTGATTGGGGGTTCGGCCAGGCGGGGGGTCAGGGGGGTCCTGGGGGTCAGCCAGGAGGCCGTGGGGTTCTCGTCGGGGTTGACCTGCCAGTCCCGGGCGACCCGATCCACGGCGATCGGATAGATGGTGAGCGCGCCGTCCGGCTCGATCCGTATCCGCAGGAACGCCTTCGAGTCCTCGATGCCCTGGCCGGCGAAGAGCTCGTTGAGATTCACCCCGAACGCCCCGGCGACCAGCAGGTACGCCGCCACCAACTGGCTCGCCACAAACCCGCTGACCGGGCCGTAGATCACCGCGGCGGCGACCACCGGCAGCGGCCACGGCCAGTCGGCGAAGGGCAGTTGCAACCAGACCCAGGTGCCGGCCGCACCCAGCGTGAGGTGAGCCAGCCCGTGCCCGACGCCGAGGATCCAGTGCCGGGCGTGCCGTTTGCCGCCGGCGCTCGGCGGCTTCGCGAAGAACGCGGCCCCGAGCAGCGTGACCAGCAGCATCAACACCAGAGGCACACTGAACAACCGCTGCTCGGTCGCGCCGACCCGGTTCGCCGCCACGCCTGCCATGGCGAGCATCAGCAGGGTGTGCAGGGTGCCGAGCAGCGTCGTGAAGCCCGGGTTGCGCAGCGGCAGCCGGGGAAAGATTCCCCAGCCGTACCGCCGGCTGCGGGGCGCGTCGGGGTAGCGCGCCGCCAGGTCGTACGGCCGGGAGAGGCTGGCCCGCCGCGCCAGGGTGTCCTTCGGAGGCACCTCGATCCGCTCGGGCAGCTTGTGCGTCGGATAGAGATAGGCGCCGCCGCTGCCGCAGGTGACGAATTGCCGGTCCGGGCCGGAGTACCGGGCGTAGTGGTGCAGGTCGCCGGAGATCAGCAGCCGCACCTGGGCCCCGGTGGGCGCGATTATCGTACGGATGAAGTAGTCGATCGAGTCGTACGCCGTGGGGCGGTCGACGGACTTGACCCAGGTCGGCGCCGGCACTGCCAGGATCACCCGGCTCTGCGGGCCCAGCTGCTGCGCCACCCTGTCGAAGTAGGCCAGCTGCGGATCGTCCAGGTACGAGCCGGACTGGTCGTCGAGGCCGAGCAGCCACCAGTCAGCGGGCAGTTCGACCGCGAAGTAAGACCGGGACTGGCCGGTACCCCAACCGCCGAAGTGCCGATCCCGGGAGCGGACGAAGAGCCGCAGGAAGGCCGTGAGGCCGTCGTACCAGTCATGGTTGCCGGGGACCGCGAAGAGCGTGGGCCGCTCGGGCGGGGTGACGGGCAGGGCGGCCTGGTAGGGGCCCTTGCACCGGTCCTCGTACGCCTCGAAGGCCGCCGACGGGTAGACCTGGTCGCCGCCCATCACGAGCGTCTGCGCGCGCGGCAGCCGGTGCCCGTCGATGTCCAGCTCCGGCTGGGCGAGCAGGTACGCGATCGAGTAGGTGGCGTTGAAGCCGTCGCCCAGGTCGGCCACGTAGTCCAGCCAGAGCCCGCCGTCCGGCCCGACCTGCCGCTCGATGCGGGACTCCAGCGAGTTCTGCAGCTCCCGCTTGTCCAGGTACGCGCCGAAGAGCACCGCGAGGAGCGTACGGATGCCGGTGCTGATCAGCAGGAACGGCGCGAGCCACGGGACCGGCTTGCGCGGGGTGAAGCCCAGTTCCAGCGGATCGGTGCTCCGGGGTCGGCGGGCCGCCCGCTCTCCGGCCGGTTCTGCGGCCGGCCGGCCGCCGGCGTTCGCTGTGGCCGGCTGCCCGTCGAAGGGGCGGCTCGCGTCATCGGGGCGGGTGTGATCGTCGGTCACGGCCGCAGCGTAGTCCGGGCGCAACGCGATCGCTGTCCGGCGAACGACGCTTTCGCGCCTGATGCCCGACTTCCGGCGCAGCGATGGCGGGGGTATCGGATTCGGTTCGTGCGGGGCCGTGCCGTACACTTGGTGACCGTTGCCGCCTTAGCTCAGTCGGCTAGAGCGACGCACTCGTAATGCGTAGGTCGACGGTTCGATTCCGTCAGGCGGCTCGGTGTAGAAGCCCAGGTCATCGGCCTGGGCTTCGCCGTTTCCCAAGGTCGACAACCTCGCCGCCGGCCGTGCCAGTCCGCAAATAGTCCGCATCCCGCGCGGCGACCGCCTCGTCCAGCCGGTTGGCGACCGCGTCCAGGTCGTCACCGAAGAGACCGGCGTACACGTCCAGCGTCATCGACGCCGAGGCGTGCCCGAGCATCCGCTGCACCGCCTTGACGTTGGCGCCCGCCGCCACGGCCAGACTCGCCGCCGTGGAGTCAGCCCCGCCAGCCCGACGGACGCCGCAGCCGACGCGAAGATGCGAGCCCGGAAGTTGGTGTTGCGGAGCGGCCCGCCGTTCGGGGCGGTAAACACCAAGTCGTCCCGGCGCTTCCCGGCGATGTGCCCGGCCAGCTCGTCGACGAGGAACCGCGGAATTGGCACCGAGCGGCGCTGGTGGTTCTTCGGCGTGCCCTCGACCAGCTCTCCGCCGACCTCCGCGAAAGCCACTGCCACGGTCACCCGACGCCGCAGCAGATCCAGCCGAGACACCTGCAGCGCTGACGCCTCGCCCCACCGCAGCCCGGTGTAGGCCAGGAACCGCACCAGCAGTCCGTACCGGCCGCACGCCTCCGCGAGCATCGCCACCTGGTCGTGGTCGAGGAACACCGGTTCCTCCTTGACCACCCGAGGCAGCCGCACGCCCTCTGCCGGATTCCGGGACATGCGACCATCCCGCACGGCGTGGGCTAGGACCAGCGACAGCACCCGGTGCGCGTACCGGACCGTTGCCGGAGCGAGGCCGGACGCGGTCAGCCGCTGCACCCATGCGGCCACCTCCGCGTAGGAGACTGCCGAAAGCGGGATGTCCTCCCACGTCGGGAACACCTGCCGCCGTAGCGCCACCTCGTACCGGGCACGTGTCGTCGGTTTGAGCTGCACCTGAGCCGTCATCCACTGCGACGCCCAGGCGCCCACAGTCACCCTCGCCCGAGCGGGGTCGATCCAGTCGCCCCGGGTAATCGACGCCTTGGCCGACGCCTCCCACCGCTCCGCATCCGACTTCCTGTCGAAGTGCCGAGCGATCTCCTTGCCCGAGGCGTCCCGGACCCGTGCCCGCCACTTCCTGTTGGGCCGCTTCTCGATGCTCATAGCTACCCCGCCTGCTTGGCGAGCCAGGCCCGAACGTCGGCCGGGTCATAGCGCAGGTGCCGACCGACCCGGGACGCCTTCGGTCCGATCCTGCGGTACCGCCATTGGTAGAGGGTGCTCACCGGGATGCCGAGGAAGGTAGACACGTCCTCAGCCGTCCACAGCGGTTCGATGGTGCGAGTCTTCATGCTGCTCCCTCCTGAGCCGTGGCGATTGCCGAAACATCGGGTGGTGCCTGGTTGCGTCTGGCGGCGTCGAGCTGGGCGCGCCATTGGATGCGTTCGGAGATGGCCCGCAGCACCCGGTGCCCAAGCGGCGCAACGTCGGGGTCGGTCGGCCGAGCGAGTTCCCAGGCGTGCCGCACCGTGTCGGAGCCGGCCGGGGCGCTGTCGGCATCGGTGGTGACGCCCAGGAGGGCTTTGACCCAGTCGCGGCGGTCGGCCCGGTGGTCGGTCAGCGTCTTGCCGGACCACTGCCGGGAGATCAGGACGCGCCGGCCGCCGATGCCGAGGGTGTCGCGCTTGTGGACTTTCTTCTTGCAGTTGCCTGGCCGCAGCCCGGGGCGTGCCTTCTTGGGTTGGACACCGTAGAGCAGCCAGTTCGCGCACCGCTCGGAGCAGGGCGTGTGCCGCAGTTCCTGCCAGAGCCGTTCAAGGTGCGCCCGCTGCCGCCCGGTGGTCACCTGGTGGCAGTCGGCGGCTTGCTTGGTCAGGTACTTGGTGATGTACCCGACGCAACGGTCAGCGTCCTTGGTACCAGCGAGCACGCCCTTCGCATCGACCTGAACGCCGAAGCGGACGACGTGCACGGGTTCGGCGTAGGGGTCGGCGTCGACCATGTCCAGGGCGTCATCCCACGACGGCAGCAACCGTCCCGAGGTGGGGTCGGTGTAGCCGGCGGCGTCGGCGTCACACTGCGGCGCCCGCCCGGGTTCGTAGACCCGCTGCTCCACGGAGGGCCACCACACCTGGTGGTAGGTCGCGGCGGCAACCTGCCGGACCAGGGCGCGGGGGATGGTGCCCCGGATAGCGAAGTGCGCGTGCGGGGCCAGCCGGCGCTGCGGTTCCACGGCACCGGCGTACTGGACGTTCCAGCCCACGGCGCGGCGCAGGTTCTGCCAGAACCGGTCGAGCAGCCGCGGGAAGTGGACCGCGTCCCAGGCTGCTCGCCGGTAGTCGTAGGCGTCCGGGTCGACGGGGGTCCCATCCGAGTGGACGCGCCCGTAGGAGCCGAGGGTGAGGGTGAGGAACATCGACGGCCGGAACGCCATCCCGTCGCGGCCCTCGAAGGTGCGACCGATGGTGCGGCTGTCGACCGGGAGCCGGGGGAGGTCCGGGGCGTCCTGTCGGCGCTTGGTGGAGCGGACTCGCCGTTTGCCGTCGCCGTCCTCTTGGTCCTCGGTGACGTGCGGCGGAGCGGGGCTGCCCCGGAGTCCTTCGGTGGTGATCTGGCCTTCCAGTTCGGCGATGGCGTCGTCCAGGTCGGCCACCTGGTCCCACTGGGAGGCGCGGGCGGCTTCGTCGCGGGCGAATTCCAGGTGGGCGCGGGCGACGATCAGGCCGCGTTGGGCGTCGGTGGCGGGTTGGGGTCCGGGGTCGGGTTCGTCGTCGCGGTGCCAGCCCTCGCGGATCTGCTGCTGGCGTAGCCGGCGGGCGCGCGTTGGAAGACGAGGGGAAGACGCCGTTCGGTGCCATCGTCGTCATCGGCGGCGAGGTCGTCGGTGAGGGCACCAGCAGCGTTGTCGAGCTGCGGGACCCGACTGCCCATGCCGAGGTCATGGCCCTGCGGCACGCCGGGAGCAACCTCGGGCGGCACCTGTTCGAAGACGCCGTCATGTACGCGAGCAGCGAACCGTGCCCTATGTGCCTCATGGCCTGCTACTGGGCGCGCATCCCACGTCTGATCTTCGGGGCGAGCAGCCACGATGTGGCGACCTACGGCTTCGAAGACCTCCAGTTCTACCGGGAGGTCGCCCAGCCGATTGAGCGCCGGTCACTGCGCGAGGAGACCACCGGCGGAGTCCTCCGGGACCAGGCGGTCGAGGTACTACGCAAGTGGGCCGACATGCTGCCGTCTCCGGTCGAACCCAAGTTCTGACGCAAGCCCGAGCACTGCCGAATTCCGCTCTATCAGATCAAGGCGGCCCGCAAGCGGGCCGCGCCGGCCCGGCCCCGGCCTGCTGGCGACCTCCGGCCGGCATCGGCCGGGCCGGCCGGCCACGCTTCCGATGACCAAGCTCTTGAAGACCTCGGGGCTCCGCCCCGAACCCCGGCCCTCCTCAGAGATGCCGCCGCGGCTCACCTCGCCGGGCACCACAAGGGCTACCAGCCTCCCCGGACGGGGACAAGGTCGTTCGTCCGGTAGGGCGCTCCACCTTGTCCCCGTCCGGGGAGGCTGGACGGTCT
>NZ_JBEXFP010000064.1:0-34776 GCF_040606825.1 Micromonospora sp. NPDC005367
TATACCGCCGCGCGCCCCACCCGGGGCGCCACTCGGCGGCGCGCCCCGGGTCGGTCGACCCGGGGCGCACCGGCGCGTGGAACTAGAGAGCGACCTCACCACAGAGGTGTACGTGCAGGCCGAGCTCGGCGAACATGGCGGCCTTCACCCGCAGCGCCCGGTCGGCGGTCTCCCGGTCCGGGGCGTACGCGACGTTGACGTGATTGGCCTTGTGCCGGGCCATCAACTGATCACGGCCCACCCCGTGCAGCACGGCGTGCATGATCGGCCACTGCGGGTTGGTGGCCGCCAGGCGGCGCCGGGTCTCCTCCTCGGGAAGCTCGACCACGGTGCCCCGACCCAGGTCGACGTGCAACTCACCGTCCATGATGAACACCCGTGACCAGACGATCTCGCCCGGCTTGGAGACACCGCTCAACGTGCCGCCGCCCAGCGGGAAGAACATCGGCGGCTGCCGCATGCTGTACGACTTGTCGTACCCGCCGTTGTGCGAGGCGGGCACCGAGCCGGAGATCTCGAACACCCAGACGAACTCCTCGCCGTACCGCTCCCCCCAACGGATGTCGTGCAGGGTCGTGGCCGGGTCGAGGCCCATGGCGGTCCAGATGCGGTTGGTGACCAGGGAGTCCACGGCCACACCCTCGTCGACCTCGTTGAAGTGCGGCAGGGGCGCGCCCGCGTACAGCTCACGGCTGCCGTCGCGGCTGAGCACCGGCGGCCGCTGCACGTTGTTCAGCAGGCCCTCGGCGAGGTCGCTGGCCGGGACGGTGTCCTTCAGGCCCTGCTGGTACTGGATACCGACGGCGTCCAGGCCGAAGTCGTCGGAGATGCGCAGCGCCGCGATGTACATCTTGAACTGGCTCGTGAGCTGGGCGTCGGTGAGCTCGGTCGCCTCGTCGGTGCCGGTGTGGAAGGTCATCCCGGCCTCGTCCAGCCAGCGGCGGACCGCGTGGGCCTCCTCGTCCGGCACCCGCGCCATCTCCGCGACGAGCGCGCTCTGGGACAGCCGCTCCTTGTAGATGCCGAGCGGGTTGATCAGCTCGTCGTCGAAGATCGCGTTGTACATGCCCATGCAACCCTCGTCGAAGACGCCGATGATCGCCTTCTCCTTGGCCAGCTGGGTGGCCAGGGCGCGGCCGAGCTCCACCTCGGCGTCGTCGGCAAGGGCCGGCAGGTCCCGTACGTGGCTGGTGTCGTGGCGCAGTTCGCCGGTCTCCAGCCAGGTCCGCAGCCGCTCGACCGCCCACTCGTCGGTGAAGTCCTTGCTCCACAGCGCGGAGTGCTTCACGCCCGCCTTGGTGAGGCTCGCCGTGAGGTTGAGCAGGCCGACCAGCCCGGGGAACTCACCGCTCCAGTTGGCCACGATGAGGATGGGACCCCGGTGGCTGCGCAGGCCGGCGAGCACGTGGTGGCTGTACTGCCAGACCGCCTCGACCACGATCAGCGGCGCGTCCACCGGAAGCCGCTTGAAGACCTCGATGCCGGCGCGCTGGCTGTCGATGAAACCGTGGCCCTTGTCCGCGTCGAACGGGTGGCCGCGCTCCACCTTCCAGCCGAGCGCGTTGACCGCCGTCGCGAGGTCGGTCTCCAGCTGCTGCTGGGTGGGCCAGCAGGTGATGTTGGCGCTGGGCCGGAGATCGCCGCTGGCCACTGTGTAGACGGTGCCGGGCGCCGCCGACGGTGGATCGGCCAACTGGGGCAGCTGGTAACTGGTCATGGGGCGACTCCTTCGGTGCCTCGGTTGTCGCTGGCCACCGGCGGACCGGCGGCCAGAAGACGGACCTGACGTGCAGCGAGCGCATGCGCGACCCGCTTGGAACTCGTGTACAGCTCGCGATAGAGCCCGTAGAGCTCGTCGTAGTCGGCGGCGAGCTCACGCCGGGGCGTCCGGATCTCCTTCACGGGGTTCCAGGTCTCGATCGAGACGTCCCACTCCGTTCGCGCGGCGAGGAACGCGGCTCCGTAACTCGCGCCGATCGTCTGCGAAGGGATCACCTGGTCGCGCCCGGTGGCGTCCGAGACGATCTGGGTCCAGAGCCCGCCCTGGGTGCCGCCGCCGACCGCGACGACGCGTCGGATGTCGCCACCGGCGGCCTCGATCGTCTCGATGTTGTGACGCACGCCGAGGCCGGTCGCCTCGAGCGCCGCCCGGTACAGGTCGCCGCGCGTGTGCGAGACGGTGAGGCCGGCGAGGACGCCGCGCGCGTCCGGATCGAGGATGGGGGTCCGCTCGCCGGCGAAGTAGGGCAGCATGAGCAGCCCTCTCGCGCCCGGTCCGGAGGCCTCCGCCAGCCGGAGCAGTTCGGGGTAGTCGGGCGAGCCGAACAGTTCGCGCAGCCATCCGGTGATCGCCCCGGAGGTGGCCAGGCCGCCGGCGAGGTTGCGGGTGCCGGGCAGGGCACCCACGGTGCCCCACAGCGACGGGCTCGTCAGCGCGGACGCGACCGTGTGGACCAGGAACATCGTGGTCCCGTACATCAGCATCAGGTCGCCGACGCCCTGGGCCCCGACGCTGATCGCCTCCGACCAGGCGTCGATGGTGCCCGTGATGACCGGGACGCCCGGAGGCAGGCCGGCCTCCGCCGCGGCGCGTGCCGTCACGACCCCGGCCACCTCGCCGGGCCAGCTCAGCGGGGGCAGGACCAGGTCGGGGGCGATCTGCGCGGCCCAGGGCGCGTACCAGTCCTCGCGCTCGGTGTCGTAGAGCGGGGTGCACTGGCTCGCCGAGTGCTGGTCGAGCACGTACCGGCCGGTGAGCTGCACGACGAGCCACGAACTGGGCATGAAGAGCCGCCGCGCCCGCCGGAAGAGCTCCGGTTCGTTGTCGGCGACCCAGGCGACCTTCGCGCCCGCCGCCTGGCTGGAGAGCGCTGAGCCGCACCGACGCAGGATCTCCTCCTCGCCGAACTGATCGTTGAGGCGGGCGATCTGGGCGGTCGAACGGGTGTCGACGCCGTACAGGATGGCCGGACGCAGCGGAACGTTGTCGGCGTCGGTGAGCAGCACGCACGGGCCCATGCCGCTCACCCCGACGGCCACGACCTCCGCGTCGCCGGGCGCCAGCAACTCGCGGCTGAGCGAGACGAACTCCTGCCACCAGACGTCGGCGTCCATCTCCACCCAGCCGGGTCGGGGGCGGCTCACCTCGTGTGATCGGGTGGCCGAGCGGACGACCCGGCCGGCGGCATCGACGAGGACACCCTTGCTGCTCGAAGTGCCGATGTCGACGCCCATGACGGTCGCAACCTTCATGGCGCCACTGTTCCAGCAATCGATTTCCGAATCAAGAGCGAACTACCGATCACCCTCCCGTACGCCCAACCCCCGGGCCCCGGCTCAGCCGGAGTTTGCGCTGGTAAGAGAGTTCACGGCGGCGGCATAGATGACCGGCGACGACCGAGAAATCGTTAACCCGATTCGCGGCCTCCGGGGGCGGTCACCCGCGGCGGGTCAGCCGTCGGGCAGCCTGGGCGCTCCCGTCGCTCCCGCCTAGGCTGAGGCCATGGAGCTCGAATTCGCCGGCGAGATGTGGTTCTGGCGTGGACCGGCGCCCTGGCACTTCGTCACCGTTCCGGTCGCCGAATGCCGCGAGTTGGCCGCGACCGCTCCGGCGGTGAGCTACGGCTGGGGCATGATCCCGGTCACCGCCCACATCGGCGCGACCACCTGGGCCACGTCCCTGTTCCCGAAGGACGGGCGTTACCTCGTACCGGTGCGCACCTCGGTGCGGAAGGCCGAGGGGCTCGAGGTGGGCGAGACGGTGGACGTACGGCTCAGCGTGGACGTTTGAGCGGGTGCTGAGCAAAGCGTCCGCGGGGGTGTGTCTGGGGCGGTACCGGCAATTGCGCTGAGTGACTCCATCGCGGACCAGGTGAACACTCCCACGCGGGAACACCGTCGGCCCCACACGCCGGGACGGAACCCGGCGCGCAGGGCCGACGACAGCGGACGCGTCAGCGGACGCGGACGAAGACCGGGTTCGAGTAGAACCAGAGGTCGTCCCACGGGCTCTCCAGCCCGTCGGCGAGCGGCTCCATCTCATCGGTGCTGGTGCCACGCACCCGGGCGTACATGTCCTGCTCCACGTCGCGCAGGGTGTGCCGGATGACGTACTCCGCGCCCTGCCGGCGCCAGTCGCGCGGGCCGAACCGGGCGACGACCTTGGTCGTCGGGTTGGTGTCGGCGTTCACGTCGGCGCTCGGGCCGGTGATGTTGCCGACGATGAGGTCGACCCGCCGAACCTCCGGACGGTCGCCGTTCGCGTTCACGCCGTCCAGCGGCCGGAACCGGATCTCGATCTCGACATCGCTCTTGTTCCGGCGGCTCAACGTGATGGTCTCGCCCATCTCGGCCTTGCGGTCCTGGGCGCCGGCGGTGACGTCGAGGCTTTGGATCAGGTCACCGGTGCCGACCCAGATCCGACCGCTGCGCAGGCCGTCCATGATGTCGGCGTAGTCCTGCCGGGCCAGCACGTGCGTCTTGCTGTACTCGCCCGGCCAGAAGTCGGAGCCACCACGCGTCCAGTGCACGTGCGAGTCGGAGGTGGCGGTGATCCACCAGCGCCGTCCCTCGCCGAGCAGCGAGTCCCAGAGGCCACCGACGCGGGCCGTCATCTGGTCGAAGCCACCGTGGGTCGGGTAGTTGCCGTAGCCACCCCGATCGCCACCGTTGAGCGGACCCGCCTGGTGTCCGGGCGCGCCCTCGAAACCGATGTAGACGTCCGGCGCGACGTTGTTGCCGTTACGGAACTCGCGCGGGGTGTCCTGGCCGTACACGCCGAGCCCGGGGGCGGACCGGGACGCGTGGTGGGCGATCACGATCGGCTTGAGCGGCATGTTCCGGGCGACCTTGAGGAACTCGATCATCTTGGCCTCGGTGTCGCGGCCCGGGTCGCTGGGGAAGGCGTCGTACTTGGCGAACCGGCTCTCGAGTTCGAAGAGCTGCTTCGCCTCGTCCTCGTGCCGCGGAATCATCAGCGTGTGGTGGTCGAGGGACGGGGCGTCGAACTCCATGCCCCAGAACTGGAGCACCTCCGGCACCAGCTTGCGGGAGCGCAGCAGATCCGGGTACGCCTGCTCCAGGTTCACCTTGGAGTGGTTCGGACCACCGTGGTCGGTGCACATGGCCCAGGTCAGTCCGAAGTTCTTGGCCATGATGGCGTTGGTGACGATCGGGTAGACCGCGTCGGCGCCCTTGTGGAACTTGGGCGGGTTGGACGACGTGTCGAACTCCCCGCTGTATTCGGAGTGGACGTGGTGATCTCCGGCCCGCCACGTCCGGCCACGGGAGTCACCCGGCTTCTTGCCGCGCTCCTCCTCCTCGTCGGCGAAGGCCGCGGTGGCGCCCACCACCGGGCTGGCGGCGGCCAGCGTCGCGCCCACGCCGGCGTACTTGACCAACTTCCGCCGCGAGATCCGCGACTGCTCAGCCTGCTTCAGATCCTTGTCGCTCAAAACGAAGCGCTCCTCAGTCCAGCAGTTGCCTGTGTCGACAGGCAGCCTCGGCAAGCGCTCTGAACGCCGGCTGTACGGAGATCGGGCAGCCGATGAACAGCCGGGAGTTGCGTAAGTTCTGCGGGCGACGGCGTCGACGGGCGGAACAGCTCCCCGCCCGTCGACGGTGCTGCCGTCAGAAGGCGCGGTAGCTCAGGTACTTGCCTGCCTCGTAGGTCCGCAGCGTGCCGGTGCTCGTCGCGTACCCGGTGCAGTCGGCGGTCCGGTAGAGGATGATGTCGCTGAAGCCGCTCCAGCCGACGTGGCCTGCCGCGGTCGCCGGCAGCGGAGCGCACTCGCCGGTCGGCGCGTCGACGTGCGCCACCTCGGTGCCGAAGTCGACGGTGTAGAAGGTGAGACCGGACGGCGCGGACGCGGCCGCCGAGGCGGGCGAAGCCGCGACGCCGAGCCCGGTGGCCAACATGGCGGACGCCGCCAGGGCAGCGCCGATCCTTGCTCCGTTTCGTCGCATTAGAACCTTCCTGGGCATCGATGAGAACTTCTGGGATCTTCGCCCAGCTTGTTGCCGAGAGCAAGTGTTTGGCTCGCCCGTCCCGCCGAGAGGAAGGACACAACCCCGCCGCGCACAACGGGGTAAGACCGGACCAGCCGGGCACACTCGACCGGGGACGTGGATGCGACCCGGGACGGAGCGGACGGGAGCAGGTGAAGACCTCGATGAGCGTCGCGGCGGACGACCGCCCACTCGTCCGGCTGGCGCAGACCGGCGACGCCACGGCGCTCGGTGTGCTGCTCTCACGGCACGAGGCCCAGATGCGGGCGGTCGCCGTGAGCATGCTCGGTTACGGTCCGGACGCCGAGGACGCGGTGCAGGACGCCATGGTGGTCGCCCTCAGCCGCATCAGCGAGGTCCGCGACCCCGCGGCGGTCGGCGCCTGGCTGCGGACGGTCGTCCGCAACAACTGCCGGATGGTGCTGCGCGCGGCCCGCCCACTGCCGGTGGCCGAGCCGGAATGGTTCGCCCTGCCCGCCAACTCGCCCACCCCGGAGCAGGCACTGGAGCAGGGCGCGCTGCGCGACTGGGTGTGGCACGCGATCGGCGAGCTCTCCGAGTCCGACCGGCTGGTCACCCTGCTCCGGTACTTCAGCGACGCCTCCTCGTACGACCAGATCGCGACGCTGGCCGGCCTGCCCGTCGGCACCGTCCGCAGCCGGCTCAACCACGCCCGCCGCAAACTCGCCGACGGTCTACGCGCATCAGGTGCCGCGGCGCATCCCGACGTCGCGACGGCAACCGGCGTGCGGTGGCGCGAGGGACGAGACATGCTGGCCACGGCGATGCACGGCGACTGGGAACGCGTGGTACGTGATACCTGGTGGCCCGACGCCGAGATGATCGTGCCGGAGATCGGCGTGCGCGGCGGCCGGGACCTCGCCGTCAGAGGCATGACGAACGACCTGAACGACGGCGTACGCCAGCGCCTGCGCAACGTCGTGGCCAGCCGCGACGTGCTGATCTGGGAGACCGATCTGATCAACCCGCCGGACGACCCGGAGCACTGCCCGCCGGGTGCCCTCTGGCTCCACGAGCTGGACGAGGGCCGGGTGCGGCGGATGACCTTGTTCCACCCGACTCGCCCTGGCCAGAGCCGCCGCTCGGCGGGGTGAGAACCGCAGCCCGGCCGGGTGGCTGGAAAAGATCTCCCGACCGAGCGAACTTTCCCGCCCACCGGCGCATCTGGTTCCCGGATCAGCGCTCGACACCCGCCCCGGCACACCGCCGGGCGGGCCACGCAACGGGAGAGTCATGAATTCCACCAGTTCCGCCGGCCTCACTCCGGGACGGCACGAATTCGACGTCGACGGCGTCCGGCAGGTCTACCACGTCGCAGGCAGCGGCCCGGTCTGCGTCGCGCACTCCGGCGGCCCCGGCATCGTCTGGGCGTACCTGCGGGCACCGCACCTCGAGGACCACTTCACGATGGTGTACGTCGAGCCGGTCGGCACCGGCGCCTCCGGGCGCCTCGCGGACCGCGACGGCTACCGTCTCGACACCTACCTCCGGTTCCTGGCCGCCGTCGTCGAGCACCTCGGCGAACCGCGGGTGCACCTGCTCGGCCACTCGTACGGCGGCTTCGTCGTCCAGCGGTACGCGCTCGAGCACCCCGAGCGCGTCGCCGGTCTCGTCCTCTACGACACCTCCCCGGTGACCGGCGCCGAGTTCTGGAGTGTGGCGATGCAGGGGCTGGCCGCGTACCCGCAGCGGTACCCGGAGAACCCGGAGGCCGCCGCGATCCCGGCCGCCTTCCAGCAGGCCATCAGCGCCACCGACGACGAGACGCTGACCACCGGCCTGCGCGGAGGTCTGCCGGTCTACTTCGCGGACTTCTGGGCACGCCGGGACGAGTTCGCCCCGTTCGTGGCCGGAGTCCAGGCCTGGGCGGAACCGGCGTCGGCGCAGGACCCGGTGCCGTTCGACGTGCGGGACCGGCTCGGCGAGATCACCGCGCCGACCGTGGTCATCGTCGGCTCGTACGACTTCATCTGCGGGCCGCGGTGGGCCGAGCAGCTGCACGAGGGCATCCAGGGCTCACGCCTGGCCGTCCTGGAACAGAGCGGCCACTTCGGGCACGTCGAGCAGCCGGAGGAGTTCACGAAGGCCGTGACGGGGCTGCTGCGTCCCTGAGCCACCGGGCGCGTCGCTCCGGCAACCGGGGCGACGCGCCCGCCGAACGAAGACCTCCGGCGAGGCGCTCTACGACATCGCGGTGACCGTGCCGAAGGGCTGGGCAGGTGTCGCCAGCGGCACCCCCGTCGGACAGGACGGCAACACGTTCCGTTACCAGAGCACGGTGCCGGTCGCGTCGTACCTCACCACCCTCGCGGTGGGCAGGTACGGGAAGGCGACCGGCACCGGACCGCACGGCTTCCCGATCACCTACTGGTACGAGAAGGATCAGAAGCACTTCCTGCCGATGTCGCAACGCACGCCGGGCTACCTCACCTGGCTGGTTTCTGGCTCAGCGAGGGCCGGGCCCGCTACGCCGAGAAGCTCTACGCGAAGGAGCGGAACGACGTCAGCGACGCCGAGTTCGGCTCGGCGAACCATTACAGCTGTGCCGCGGCGATGCTGCGGCAGTTGCACCCGGCCCTCGGCGACGAGCGCTTCCGCTCATCGCCGCGTGGCTGGACTCGCCGACGACGCCGCCGGAGACCGGCCCGCTGACGTCCTGACCGCCACACGACCCGGGCGGACCGGTGCCCGCCGGTCCACCCGGGTGTCGTCCGGGCGGCCGCTCAGCCGACCTTGGACGGCGCGAACACCACGTCGGCCGTGTCCACCGTGCCGGCGCTGCGCCCGGGCGCGCTCTGCCACTTCCAGTAGAGGTTGGTGTGCGCGATCACCTGGGCCGGCGGCGGGGCACCGTAGGCGCTGAGGTCGTCCGTCGTGTGCGCGTCGGCGACCAGGGTCACGTCGTAGCCGCGGACGAAGGCCCCGTGCAAGGTCGAGCGAATGCAGGCATCGGTCGAGGCGCCCGTGACCACCACCCGCCCCACGCCACGCTCGGCGAGCAACGCCTCCAGATCGGTGCCCTCGAACGAGTCGCCGTAGTTCTTGTGGACCAGCGGCTCACCATCGCGCTGGACCAGCTCCGGGACGTACTGCCAGCTGTCGCTGCCCCGCACGAGCTGCGCGTCGGCGTGCTGCACCCAGATGACCGGCACCTCCTCCGCGCGGGCGCGATCGAGCAGGACGTTGATGTTCGCGATGACGCCGTCGCGGTCGTGCGCGTTGGCCACCACCCCGTTCTGCACGTCGATGACGAGCAGGGCGGTGTGCGGCCGGTCGGAAAGGGTCGTCATGGCAGCTCCTGGTTCTTCTCGCGAATCCGGGAATCGGAACCGGCGAATGGGTGCTCTGCGCGCTCGACCCTAGGCCCGCCCACCGACAGAAAAGTCCTCCAGCGATGGCCACCTGGTCCGTTTTGTCTGCTCCGGGCAGGGGGTAGGGCGTGCAGGCCCGCTCCCGACAGCTCCTGGAGGAATCGTCCAGATGGATTCCAGCAAACCAGCCAAGGCGGTCCCGCCGGGGGACGACGAGAACGCGTTCGTCGACGTGCCGGTCACGGTGGCGGAGGCTCCGAAGGTACGCGCCAATCCGGCCTCCTTCGACGACGACTTCGGCCAGGCGCGTCTGTTCTGGCTGAGCATGTCCCCGGTCGAGAAGGAGCACATCGTCCGCGCGTACACGTTCGAACTCGGCAAGTGCTTCCACCAGGCCATCCCGGAACGGCAGCTGCGGTGTCTCGCGAACATCGACCCGGTGTTGTGCGCGCAGGTCGCTGCCGGGCTGGGTCTGCCGGCGCCTGAGCCGACCGTGCCGCTCGCCGACGTGACGCCGAGTCCCGCCCTCTCGCAGCTGGGCCTGGAGTGGCCGGGCGACGGCCGCGTGGTGGGGATCGTCGTCGACCCGGACACCGAACTCGACGGCGTGCCCGAGGTACGCCGGGCCGTGCTCGGCGCGGGCATGGTTCTCCTTCTGGAGCGGGCCGATGTGACGGGGACACCTGGCGTGGTCACCGTCGAGTCCGGCGTCGAGGCGTTCGGCGCGGTGCAGCGGCTGATGACCGCACACCGGGTGTGGGAGTGGTTCCCGGCTTCGGTTCGCTGATCCGGTCCTCGGCGCGAGGGGGCGTTCCTCCCCGCAGGAGGAACGCCCCCTCGGTCCCGGCGCAGCGTACGATTTCCCGGGTGACCAGCGATCCCGCCTTCACGCAGCACCTGCGCGACCTCGCGCTGCTTCGCCGTGTCCGGGACCGGATCGATCGGGAGTACGCGCAGCCACTGAACGTCGAGGCGCTCGCGCGTGGGGTGAACATGTCGGCCGGGCACCTCAGCCGCCAGTTCCGGAACGCCTACGGCGAGTCGCCGTACTCGTACCTGATGACCCGGCGGATCGAGCGTGCCATGGCGTTGCTGCGTCGTGGCGACCTCAGCGTCACGGAAGTCTGTTTCACGGTCGGCTGTTCGTCGCTGGGCACCTTCAGCACCCGCTTCACCGAGTTGGTCGGGGTGCCGCCGAGCACCTATCGCGCCCAGGCGGCTTCCGCCGCGGCGGAGATGCCGTCGTGCATGTCGAAACAGGTGACCAGACCGATCAGGATTCGAGAAGCGCGGGTCGACGGGGCGCAACTAGCCTGACCGCCATGGACATCACCATTCACTACGCCTTCCTCCCGCAGACCGATCCGGACGCCGCGCTCTCCTTCTATCGCGACACCCTCGGTTTCGAGGTCCGCAACGACGTCGGATTCGGGGGGATGCGCTGGATCACCGTCGGCCCCGTCAAGCAGCCAGGCACCTCGATCGTGCTGCACCCCCCGGCCGCCGACCCCGGCATCACCGACGACGAGCGACGAACCATCCTCGAACTGATCGCCAAGGGCAGCTACGGTGCCGTGACGCTGGCCAGCAACGATCTCGACGAGGTGTTCGAGCGGCTGGTGGCCAGTGGCGCCGAGGTCGTCCAGGAGCCGACCGAGCAGCCGTACGGTGTTCGCGATTGCGCCTTTCGCGATCCGACCGGCAACCTGATCCGGATCAACGAGGCACGCTGAGCCCTCGGGGCGCTCGCGGTCGCCCGGCCGGGGATGGCCAGGGCCGCGCCGCGACCGCCCCGGCGCACGAAGACCAGACATACTGCTCGAAGCCGCAGAGATTGATCGGGCGACGTCGACGGGGACCGTAGCGACCGCCTCGCCCGAGGAGAGGGAGATCCGATGAGCAAGGCCACGCGGACGAACGCCGACTCGCCTGCGCCGCACGCCGCCGACCGCCACGAGGTGATCCGCGTGCAGGGTGCCCGCGAGAACAACCTCAAGGACGTCAACGTCGAGATCCCCAAGCGCCGGCTGACGGTGTTCACCGGCGTCTCCGGTTCGGGCAAGAGCTCCCTGGTCTTCGGCACGATCGCCGCCGAGTCGCAGCGGATGATCAACGAGACGTACAGCGCGTTCGTGCAGGGCTTCATGCCGACGCTGTCCCGGCCCGAGGTCGACGTCCTGGAGGGCCTGACGACGGCGATCATCGTCGACCAGGAGCGGATGGGCGCCAACCCCCGCTCCACAGTCGGCACCGCCACCGACGCCAACGCGATGCTGCGCATCCTCTTCAGCAGGCTCGGGCAGCCGCACATCGGCTCACCGAACGCGTACTCCTTCAACGTGCCCTCGGTGAAGGCCAGCGGCGCGATCACCGTCGAGCGCGGCGCCGGCCGGACGAAGACCGAGAAGGCGACCTTCAACCGGCTCGGCGGCATGTGTCCGCGTTGCGAGGGCATGGGCTCGGTCAACGACATCGACCTGACCCAGCTGTACGACGACAGCAAGTCGCTCAACGAGGGCGCGCTCACCATCCCCGGCTACAGCATGGACGGCTGGTACGGCCGGATCTTCCGTGGCTGCGGCTACTTCGACCCGGACAAGCCGATCCGCAGGTACACCAAGAAGGAGCTGCACGACCTGCTCCACCGCGAGGCGACCAAGATCAAAGTCGACGGGATCAATCTGACGTACGCGGGATTGATCCCGCAGATCCAGAAGTCGTTCCTGGCCAAGGACGTCGACGCGCTGCAGCCGCACATCCGCGCCTTCGTGGAGCGGGCGGTGACGTTCACGACCTGCCCCGAGTGCGACGGCACCCGGCTGAGCAAGGAGGCCCGTTCGTCGAAGATCAAGGGCAAGAGCATCGCCGACCTCTGCGCGATGCAGATCAGCGACCTGGCCTCCTGGATCCGGGACCTCGACGAGCCTTCGGTCGCCCCGCTGCTCACCGGGCTGCAACACCTCTTCGACTCGTTCGAGGAGATCGGCCTGGGGTACCTCTCGCTCGACCGGCCGGCCGGCACCCTGTCCGGTGGCGAGGCACAGCGGACCAAGATGATCCGGCACCTCGGCTCATCGCTCACCGACGTGACCTACGTCTTCGACGAGCCGTCGATCGGCCTGCACCCGCACGACATCCAGCGGATGAACAACCTGCTGCTGCGGCTGCGCGACAAGGGCAACACAGTGCTGGTGGTGGAGCACAAACCGGAGACGATCGCGATCGGCGACCACGTCGTCGATCTCGGACCGGGCGCCGGCACGGCCGGCGGCGAGGTGGTGTTCGAGGGCACCGTCGACGGGCTGCGGACCAGCGGCACGCTCACCGGGCAGCATCTCGACGACCGGGCCGCCGTGAAGCCGTCGGTGCGCAAACCGACCGGAGTCCTGCCGGTACGCGGCGCCGGCACCCACAACCTGCGGGACGTCGACGTCGACATTCCGCTCGGTGTGCTGGTCGTCGTCACCGGCGTGGCGGGCTCGGGCAAGAGCTCACTGATCCACGGCTCGGTGTCCGGACGGGACGGGGTGGTCTCGGTCGACCAGACCGCGATCCGTGGCTCGCGGCGGAGCAACCCGGCGACCTACACGGGACTGCTCGACCCGATCCGCAAGGCGTTCGCGAAGGCCAACGGGGTGAAGCCGGCGCTGTTCAGCCCCAACTCCGAGGGCGCCTGCCCCACCTGCAACGGCGCCGGTGTCATCTACACCGACCTGGGCATGATGGCCGGCGTCTCCACCACCTGCGAGGAGTGCGAGGGTCGGCGGTTCCAGGCGTCGGTGCTGGAGTACCACCTCGGCGGCCGCGACATCAGCGAGGTGCTCGCCATGTCGGTGACCGAGGCCGAGGAGTTCTTCGGCGCCGGCGACGCCCGCACGCCGGCCGCGCACGCCATCCTCGACCGGCTCGCCGACGTGGGACTCGGCTATCTCACCCTCGGGCAGCCGCTCACCACGCTCTCCGGCGGCGAGCGGCAGCGGCTCAAGCTGGCCACCCACATGGCCGAGAAGGGCGGCGTCTACGTCCTCGACGAGCCGACCACCGGGCTGCACCTAGCCGACGTCGAACAGCTGCTCGGCCTGCTCGACCGGCTCGTCGACTCCGGCAAGTCGGTCATCGTCATCGAGCACCACCAGGCGGTCATGGCCCACGCCGACTGGCTCATCGACCTCGGCCCCGGCGCGGGCCACGACGGCGGCCGGGTCATCTTCGAGGGCACTCCCGCCGACCTGGTCGCCGCCCGCGCCACCCTCACCGGCGAACACCTGGCGGCCTACGTGGCGCTTGACCTCGGGATGGACCCAACCGTCGCGCCGGTGCGGATTCGACCGACGGTGACGCCACCGCCGCCGGTGACAGGAGCAACCAGGTGGGCGGCGGCGGAACGGACAGGTGCTGCGTCGCTCACCGGGCAGAGCGACACCGGCACCGGCGCCTGCCACTGACGAGCCCCGTGCCCGCCGGCGCGGTCACCCGGCGGTGGCCGCGCCGGTGGGCGCACCGCGACCTGGTAAGCCGGGAGCTACCGGCCGGGTCGCTGCGCGGGGAGCCGCCCGGCGACGCGCCCGGCGCGGATCGAACCGGTGAAGGTGACCCGGCGGACCCGCGGGTCGGCGATCAGCGCCTCGACCGCCGCGGGGGCGTCCGCGTGATCGTTGGCGACGACGTTGACGACTCCGTCGGGCAGCCCGGCCTCGGCCAGCACGTCCGCGATGATGATCCCGCAGGTGAACGGCGCGTCCGCACTGGGCCGGATCAGCACCGTGTTGCCGACGGCCAACGTCACGGCGATCGCCCGCGCACAGTGGATCATCGAACCGTTCCAGGGCACGAACGACACGACCACGCCGGCCTGCTCGCGTCCGGTGGCGCGGTCCGGGCCGCCGGCCAGGAGCTCCGCGACCGGCCGGGTCGCCATCGCGGCGCCCTGTCGCAGCTGGCCGGCGGCGAGGCGGATGTTGAACTCCGCCCACGCCAGGCTGCCCGCGGTCTCCTGACGCAGGATTCCGGCGAGCGCCTCCGTACGCTCCTCGAGCAGGTGCGCCGCGCCGAGAAGCACCGTCCGGCGCTTCGCCGCCCCGGTCGCCGCCCAGCCGGGGAACGCGGCCGCAGCGGCGTCCACGGCGGCGCGGACGTCGGCGGCGCCGACATCGGCGTCCGTCGCCGGAATCATCTGGTACAGCCCCGTCACAGACATCCGGGCCGCCGTCAGCTGTGCGGGTGAAGCAGGTCCGCGAGGCCGATGCGGGTGAGGAACTCCGAACGGATCCGGTCGGCGACCACGCTGACTACCTCCGAACCGTCGTCGGCCGGGTCGATGTGCACGCGGAACGGCCGCTTGCCGTGCGGGGTGTCCACGACCCGGACCACCGCGGCGGCGACCTCGGCGACGTCCGCGTCCGCCGGCGCGAGCTCGGCCAACCGCCGGCTCACCTGCTCCATCAGGCCCGCGTACTGCTCCTCGTATGCCTTGACGGTTTCCTCGTCGGCCGGTCGTCCGCTGTGCGCGAAGTGGTTGGTGCCGCTGGTGAAGGAGCCGGGCACGACGATGCTGGTCTCGATGTTGAACCGGGCCAGCTCGGCGGCGTAGCTGACGGCGAGGGTGTCCATGCCGGCCTTCGCCGCGAAGTACGGCGCGAGGTACGGCGGGGTGCCGCCCTTGGTGCTGCTGGAGCCGATCCACACCACCAGGCCGTTGCGGCGGGCGCGCATGACCGGCAGCGCCGCCCGGTTCACCCGCTGCGTGCCCAGCACGTTGATGTCGTAGACGTGCGCGATCTCCTCGGGCGTGAACGCCTCGGCCGGGCCGGTGACCATGTGGCCGGCGTTGTGGACGAGGACGTCGAGCGCGCCGTGCTCGGCGACGATCGCCGCGACGGCGCCGTCGACGGACTCCTGCGACTGCACGTCCAGCTCCACCGTGCGCAGGTCGGCGTCGTGCTCACGAGCGAACTCGGCTGCCTCGGCGACGGCCGGGGCGTTACGGCCCGTGGTGGCCCGCATGCTGGCGTAGACGGTGTGGCCGGCACGAGCCAGCGCCCTGGCGGTGAGCGCTCCGAAACCGCTGGACGCACCGGTGATCAGTACGACGGACATGGCTACTCCTCTCAGGTCAGAAGACGATGACGCTGCGGCCGCGGGAGGTACCCGCGCCCATCGCGTCCAGGGCGGCGGCCGCCTCGTCGAGAGAGATCGAGGTGGTTTCGGGAAGGATCCCGTGAGCCGCGGAGAACGCGAGCGTGTCGCGCAGGTCGTGCGGCGACCCGGACGGGTTGGCCATCACGTGCAGCCGGTTGAGCACCATCGGCTGCGTCGGCAGGCTCAGCGGCTCGCCGTCGTACCCGCAGAGCACCAGCGTGCCGTCCGGGGCGAGTCCGCCGAACGCCGCCGCGGCGGCCGCGGTCGTCGGAGCCGCGTTGAGGATGACGTTCGCGCCGCCCTCCCAGGTCTTGAGCGCCGCGGCCGGCTCCTGCTCGCTGGTCGCGACGAACAGTTCGGCGCCCAGCGACAGCGCCTGCTCCTCGGCTCGACGCGAGTGGCCGAGCACCGCGACTCGCGCGCCCATCGCCACGGCGTAGCGGATGGCCAGCGCCCCGATGCCGCCCGAACCGATGACGGCGACCCGCGACTCGGGGCGGATCCCCGCCTGCCGCAGCCCGTTGAACGCGGTGACACCCGCACACATCAGCGGGGCCGCGGCGATCGGGTCCAGCCCGGCCGGCAGCGGGGTGACGTACCCGGCTTTCAGCAGGGCGTACTCGGCGTAGCCGCCGTCGGCGACGATGCCGGTGATCCGCTTGGACGGGCAGAGGATCTGGTCGCCGCGGACGCAGTAGTCGCAGTGCCCGCACGAGTCGTAGAGGAACTGGGCACCGACGGCGGTACCGACCGTCGGGAAGGTGACGCCCTCACCGACGGCCTCCACGACGCCGGTGATCTCGTGTCCGGGCACCACGGGAAAACGGGCGAACGGGTAGTGCCCGCGGATCAGGTTGAGGTCGGTGAAACACACCCCGCACGCGGTCATCCGGACGAGGACCTCGCCCGGTCCCGGTGTGGGCACATCGCGTTCGACCAGCGACAGTGGCGTGTTGACAGCGGTCGCGACGGCGGCGCGCATGGTTACTCCTCTTCTATCGGGTGGCCGGCCGACGGGCGACCGGCCCGTAGGTCGGGTGTCCGCACGGCGCGTGGCGCGGTTGCCGCGCGAGCGCGGTTGCCGCGCGAGCGCGGTTCGGTGGGCGAGCGCGGCGGAGATGACGAGTGCCCCCGGTGGACAGCTCCGACTCGCCAGGCTCGTGCACCCGGCATCTCCGCCGTCGCTCAGGTCGTCACTTGGCGAGGAAGCCGAGCAGCGCCTCGTTGACTTCCTCGGCGTGCGTCCAGAGCAGGCCGTGCGGCGCGCCTTCGACCTCGACGTACTGGGCGCTCGGCAGCGCCCGGTGGAACGGGCGTCCGGTGGAGTCGATCGGCAGGATCCGGTCGCCGGTGCCGTGCAGGATCAGGGCCGGTACGTCGATCTTGGCGATGTCGGCGCGGAAGTCGGTGATCCAGGTCATCGGCGCGGCGGCGGCGGCGTACCAACCGCCGCTGGCGGCCACGGACCAGCTGTTCCGGACGGCTTCCTCGCTGATCCTGGTGCCCAGGTTCTCGTCGAGGTTGTAGAAGTCGGCGTAGAACGCCGTGTAGTACGCGTACCGGTCCTTGCGTACCTGCTCCACGATGCCCTCGAAGAACTCCCGGGGCGCCGCGCCGACGGGGTTCTCGTCCGTCTTGAGCAGGAACGGCTCCAGCGAGGCGAGGAAGGCGACCTTCGCGACCCGCGCCGACCCGTAGCGGCCCAGGTACCGGGCGACCTCACCGGTACCCATCGAGAAGCCGACCAGAACGGCGTTGGTCAGGTCGAGCTTCTCCATGAGGACGTTCAGGTCCGCGGCGAAGGTGTCGTAGTCGTACCCGACCGCCGGCTGGCTGGACTGACCGAAACCGCGGCGGTCGTAGCTGATGACCCGGTAGCCGGCCGCGAGCAGCTCGGCCGACTGCTTCTCCCACGAGTGCCCGCTGAGCGGAAAACCGTGGATCAGTACGACCGGCTGACCGCTGCCGTGATCTTCGTAGTACAGGTCGATCGGGGTGCTGTTCTCTTCACCGACGGTGACGTACGGCATGTGTTTCCTTTCGTTGCGCGATCCCCCGGGCGTGGGGGCGGGCAGGCGGCCACCGCCCCGGCGGACGGCTGCTGTCCCGTCCGCCCGCCGGGCCCGGTCGCTCTGCGGTGATCCAAGAGTCGGCAGATATTGCGGATGCCGCATCTGTCAGATGACTGGGGTGCCGTCATCCGCTCGGCGGGAACGATCTCCACGCCGATGACTTACCGACCGGCGTCCTGACGTACGTCAGGCAGCGGCATCGACCGGAGGCGGCCGGCGCGTCACCGCTCAGCGGCCCCGGAAGTGGCGGCCACCTCGACCGACGTCGCGGCACCCCTGCGAAACCGCGACGTCCGCGGAGAGCCAGTCATCCGCTAAGTCATCTGACCGGTTACTCCCACGCCCGCTGGGAGCAGATTGGGTGTCGCGCAGCTGCAGGAACTTTCGGCACCGGTCCGAGCGGACCCATCTGGACGTGATCCTCGGGTGCCACGGGTAGTCGAACGGAGAAACGAGATGCTTCACCCGCGGGCCGGCCACGGGGTGTCCTGGGCACGCCGGGACAGATACCAGTCCCCGGGCTTCACCGTGCCGTACGCCGAATCCTCGATGCACGGCGAGGCCGTCATCGCGGCGTCTCCACAGCGGGTGTACGCGCACCTGGTCGACGTATCGCGGTGGCCCGACTGGATCCCGGAGGTGCGACGGGCGCACGTCCCGAACGAGATCCGCCTCGGGGCCGCGTTCGAGATCGAGATGTACGGCGTGCAGCTGGACGCCGTGGTCTCCGAGTACGAGCCGGACAGCCGGTTCGGCTGGATCGGCTCCTCGGCCGACCTGAGCATCTACCAGGCCTGGACGCTCGTTCCGGTCTCCCCTGGCACCCAGGTGATCGCCAAGAAGGTGGAGCGTGAGCTGACGACGGCACTGATCCGTAATTCTCAGGCGGAAGAGTTCTACTACGCCCACCAGGACGCGCTGCTGCGGTTGAAGCGGCTGGCGGAAGATGCCGAACCGTCGGCGTGACACCCGGCGTCCACGTTCGTCCGCACCGCCGGCGCACCGCCACCCGGCGATCCGGGCGGCGTCACTGCTCCGGCATCTGTCCGAGCTGCGATTCTCCGTCCTCTGCGTCGGTGAGCGCCGCCAGCGCGTCGCGGAGCGCGGCTCTGGAGGTGATGCCGAGTTTGGGGAAGATCTGGTAGAGGTGCGTGCCGACGGTCCGGTGCGAGAGGAACAGCTTCTCGCCGATCTGCTTGTTCGTCAGTCCGGAGCCCGCGAGTTTCGCGATCTCACGTTCCTGCGGGGTGAGGACGGCCAGCCGGGTGGCGCTTCTCGGTTTCGCCAGGCCGGTGGCTCGCAACTCCTTGCTCGCCCGTTCGACCCACGGCCGCGCGCCCAGCCGCTCGAATGTCGCCAGTGCCACTCGAAGCTGGGCCCGGGACTTCGCGGTCGCCTTGTTCCGGCGCAGCCGTTCCCCGTACGCGAGCCGTACCCGAGCCAGGTCGAACGGCCAGCGCTCGACATCGGGCAGCGTCAACGCCGCCTCGAACGACTCCTCGACCTGGTGGTCGGGCGCGACGTACGCCGACGCCGCGGCACTGAGCAGTGCGAGCCGCGACGACAGCGCCCCGAGGTTCGCCTCCTTGATGGCGGCGGCGTGCGCGGCCGCCTCGGTGAACCGGTTGGTACGGAGCGCCGCCTCCACGAGGTCGAGACATCCCCACAGCGCGTGCGGGACGTACGGCGCGATCGTGCCCGCCGGGCTGAGCAGGGTCAGGGTTTCGTACGCGCTCTCGGAGTCACCGGACGCCAGCTCGTTCAGCCCTTCGGCGTGGTAGGCGAGGAACTCCGCGGCCCGGGCTCCCCGCGGTGCCGCGAAACTCAGCATGCGGTCGGTCAGGGCCCGGCTGGTTTCGGCATCGCCGCGCGCGGCCGCGAGCAGTGCCTGGACGTACTGGAAGTACCACATGAAGAAGCGGAAGCCGTGTTCGCGGCAGAGGCGCAGGCCCTCGTCGGCGAGTTCGACCGCCTCGTCCCACCGCCCGGTGTGGATGTCCGCGAAGCAGAGATGCAGCAGGGCACCGAGGTGGCGGCGGGCCGGTGCGGCACCGTCGCGCCCGAGGCGCACCACCCGCCAGTCCACGTCCCGGCAATCGGGAAGCCGGTCCAGGTAGATGGACGCGACTCCGATCCACACGATCTGCGTCGGGTCGATCTCGTCGCTCATCGCGCCGACCAGCGCGTCGAGCCGGCTCACCGCCGTCTGCCCGGTCCGTGCCGGGTCGCCGAACGTCCCGGCCGCCACCGCGAGCAGCTCGGGCGCCTCGGGTGTCAACCGGTCGAGGGCGGCGAAGAACGGCTCCCACATCCTCGGTTCGCCGGAGAAGTAGCACAGCAGCAGAAGGGTGAGCATCGCGTCGATCAGGGACTGGTCCTCGGCGTCGTACCCGTGGTCACCCGATTCGATCGCTCCGACCAGGAGCCGGTGTGCGGTCCGGACGTCGCCGTCGCTGTTGAGCAACAGGTGGACGGCGGCCGCGGTGGCGTACAGCGAGTCACCCGGACTGGCCCGGCGGGCATCGTCCAACAGTTGCGACGCGTTCACCAGTTCCCCGCCCGCGTCGGCGCCGATGTAGGCGGCCTGTCCCAGGCGTCGGCTCCGCTCGACCGGATCGGGACTCAGGTCGGCCGACCGCGTCAACGACGCGACCGCGCCCACGGCGTCACCCCGTCGCAGGATCCGGTGCGCGGCCTGCTCCAGCAGGGTGGCGACCTGCTCGTCCGGGCCGACCGTGGCCTCACCGAGGTGCCAGGCCCGGCGTTCGGGATGCGCGACCACCGCCCGCGCGAGGGCGCTGTGTGCCCAGCGCAGCTCACCGCTGGTGGCGACCTCGACGACCGCCGACTCGATGAGCGGATGCCGGAAGGCGATGCGGCGGGTGTTGCTGTGCACGCGGACCAACTGGTCGCGTTCGGCCGGTTCGAGGTCGTCCAGGTCGGGTTCACCGGACGCCGTGAGCAGCACGCCGAGTTCGCCAGTGCCGTCGAGTGCTCCCAGCAGCAGCAGCCGGCGGCAGGAGTCGGGCAGTCGGGACACGCGGGACGCGAAGAGCGACTGCAGACGCCGGGGCAGCGGGAGGAACGAGGGCAGGGAAGCCGCGGCGAGGCGCTGCGGCTCGCTCAGCGCGGTGGGCAACTCCAGCAGGGCGAGCGGGTTGCCGCGAGCCTCCGACAGCAGCCGGCGCCGGACGGCCGGGGCGAGGTCCGGAAAACGTTTGTTGATCAGCTCGCCGGCGGCGTCGGCCGGCAGCGGCTGCAGGTTGAGCGTGGGGATGCCGCCCTGCTCGAAGAAGCTGGCGGTCTGCGACCTCGACGCGCCCAGGAAGCCGACGCTGGTACCCACCAGGCGACGCGCGACGAACCCGAGTACCGCCGAACTGGCCCGGTCGAGCCAGGGCAGATCGTCGACGATGAGCAGCAGCGGTCCAGCGGCGGCCATCGAGCGGAGCAGCAACAGCACGGCGTTGGAGACCAGCAACCGGTCCGGCGGCTGTCCGGCGCCGAATCCGAGCGCCACCTGCAACGCCGCGCGGTGCGCGGGTGCGAGTTCGTCGAAGGCGTCGTACAGCGGGAACAACAACTGGTTCAACCCGGAGTAGCTGATGTCGGCCTCGAACTCCACGCCGGCCGCGCGCAGGACCCTGGTCCCCGTATCGGCGGCGGCCTCCGCCACGACGTCGAGCAGTGCCGTCTTACCGACCCCGGGCTCACCCGAGATCAGCAGCGACCCGCCGTTGACCGCCGCCTGCCGCAGGAACCTGCGGGCCAGGAGGAACTCGTCGTCACGGCCGACCAACGACCCCGTCGAGGACTCCGATTGATCCAAGCTGGGCACCTCCACGCCGAACTCGCCCCGGAAGGGGCCGAGACAAGGAAAGCAGGCCGGTATCGGTGGAGCGCAAGTCGGGCCCGGCCCATCGTTCCTAGGACTGGCAGGGCCACCCTGTAGAGTTGCCCCCGCAATTCACACAAAGGCTGGTTGGAAGCGTGCAAGAGCTCACTTTGGGCGATTTTTTGCGTGCGCGCCGTGCGGGTCTCGTGCCGACACAGGGCGACCTGCGCTCGGCACCGTCACGGCGGGTACCGGGACTGCGCCGCGAGGAGGTCGCCCATCGTGTCGGCGTCAGCGTCGACTACTACGTGAAACTCGAGCAGGGACGGCGGGTGACTCCGTCGGACAACGTCCTGCACGCTCTCGCCGACGTGCTCGAACTCGACGACGCGGCCCGCGAGCACATGTTCGACCTGGCCCGGCGGGTCAACCACCCGCGGCTGGAGCGTGAACCGACTCAACGCGTACGCGTCGGAATGCTCCGCCTCATGGAATCACTCGGCGGAGTGCCCGCCGTACTCACCGGTCGGCGGACCGACATCCTCGCGGCGAATCCCGCCGCCCGTCTTCTCATTCACGACTTCAATGCGATGCCGGCACGCGAGCGCAACGCCACCCGATTCATGCTGCTCTGCGAAAAGGCCCGTCTGATTCATCCTGACTGGGAGACCGCCGCGGCCGGCGTGGTCGGCATGCTCCGGATGGACTACGGCCGCCACCCGAACGATCCACGGGCGGCGAAACTCGTCGACGAACTGAACGCCAAGAGCGACGTCTTCCGAGCGCTCTGGTCGGAGCGGCACGTCGCGACGAAGGCGGTCGTGGATTCGAAGGTGATCGAGCACCCGATCATCGGCCCGATCCGTCTGCACATCGAGGCGGTGCAGACGCCCGAGGACAGCGACCAGACGCTCAACGTGTTGATTCCCGCGTCGGACTCCACGTCCCAATCGGCCATGCGGCACCTGCAGAAGCTGCTGGGCGGCCGCTGACCGTCGTCGGCTCGACGCCTCGGACCGGGTCGCGCCGGAGCGGTCAGCGACCGGATGCCGTCGCCCGAGGCCGGTCAGGCAGGTACGACGTACGGGAAGACGTCGGCTCTGGCGCCGGCGGCGACGTCGGTGCCGAGGCCGGAGGAGATCCCGGTGTTCAACACCATGGAGAACATGACCTCGGGTGCGTTGTCGGCCATGGCCCGCCCGTTGCGGGTCACGAACCCGTAGTTCGCCGGTGTGCCGACCTGGTACGACAGCACGTCCGGGTAGACCTCCCGCGCCACGCTCCAGCCGTACGCCTTCGGGTCGGGTGCCGTCCCGTTGGCGGCGACGACCCGGGCGACGGCCGAGGCGATCTCCTCGCCGTCCGCCCTCAGGTCATCGCAGGGGTGCCGGACGTTGGCCGGGTCGGAGAAGTCGGTGTCGGTGGGCCAGAAGATCGGCCACATCATGGGGTGGCCGGCCCGGTTGATCTGCCGCCACCCGCCCGCATCCGTGGCCAGCATGGTGCGGCACCAGACACCGATCTGCAGGCCGTCAGGCAGTAGCGGCTCGTCGCGGGAGATCTCCAGGACGATCGACTCGACAGTCTTGCCGGCGAGGGTGTTCTTCGCGTTCTCCGGCTGCCACGCCGACCGGTCCAGCTCGGCGCCGTTCTTGAACGCGTCGTTGACGGTCGCGACCAGACCGAGGTCGACGTAGAACGGGTCGGCGATCCGGCCCGCCCAGACGCGCAGGTAGTTTCCCTCGATCATCTCGCCGGTCCGGCCCTCGACGAGGAGGGTGCCGGTGGCGGCGTCGTCGCGCGCCTCCGCCGCGGTGAGCGCATGCAGCGTCAGCGTCTGCCTGCCCTGCCCGTCAGGCTCGCCGAAGGCCAGCCGGTAGGTCAACTCCTCGAGCTCGCCCCCGTTGAAGTGGACCTTGAACTCGTACCGCGCCTCGGCGTGGAAGCCCCTCTTGATGTCGGCCCCGGTGACCGAGCTGTTGACGTCCATGACGAACACGGTGCCGCGTTCGCCGTCGAAGACGAACAGGTCGTTGAGGTAGAGCTGACCGCTGCGGGCGGCGTCTGGGGTGTCGAGATGATGCGACATGATCATACTCCGGCGAGGGCGGCCAATCGGGCGTACACGACCATACCGGTAAGAGGTTCACCGTACCGGGGCGATCGACCGAAAGCAGCACGCTGCCCGCCGGATTCGAGACGGTCCCGACCGTTCGGCAAGACCGGCGGGCGATCAGCCGCAGTTGTTGCTCGTACGCCGGACCGTGTACTCGCGGTCGTCGTGGGTGATGCCGGAGGGAGAGCCGTCGAACCACGTCTCGACCTTCTCCCAACCCCGGCGCTGCTCGAAGTGCAGGTGCGGGGCCCCGGAGTTGCCGGTGCTGCCGAGCCGACCGATCTGCTCACCCTGGGCGACCCGCTGACCTTCCCGCACCATCGGCGGTTCGAGCAGGTGGAGGTACTGCGTCTCCCACCGGCCACCATGGTCGATCTTCACCCAGTAGCCACCGCCGCGCCCCCGCGGCCCCTCCGGGTTCTCCGGGGTACGCCCACCGAGCGAGCCGTTGATCCCGGCCACGGTGACCGTGCCCGCCGCGGCCGCGAGCACCGGCCTACCCCACGCCTCGCCCCCGATGGGGAAGAGGTCGACGTCGTAGTCGTCATGGCCCGGATAGGTGCCGAGCTGCCAGGTCTCCCCACAGGCGACCGGAAGCTGGAACGGTGGACGCGGACCCGGCGGCAGCAGCATCGGAACGATCAGCGCGGCGACCGCCAGAACGGCCGCCGCCGCGACGAGCGCGAAGACGATCCGAGCCGTACGGCTGCGGGGGCGGCGGTGGGTGTGGCGTCTGCGGGGGCCGGCGGTCGTCACCGGACGAAGCATGGCAGACCCCGTCAACCACCCGTCACCGCAACAGCCACTTCTGGTGGATCGCGCCGTCGTTGCAGGTCCACTGCTGCAGCGGCGCGCCGTTCTCGGTGCGCTCGTCGACCACGTCCAGGCACTTCCCGCTGCTGGCGTTCACCAGTTGACGCTCCTCGTTCAACCTGAACTTCTGAGCCGGGGTGCCGTTGCAGTCGGTCAGCTGAACCACCGCGCCGTCGTCGCTCGACGCGTTGGCCACGTCCATGCACCGGCCGTCCAACTTGATGCTCCCGTCCGGACCGAACGTCCAGAGCTGGTTGCGGTCACGTGCGGCCAGGCAGTCACGGATGAGCAGGCGCGGCGAGCCGGGCGCATCGAGGTCCTTGATGTCCAGGCACCGGTTGCTCGCCACACCGACGATCCGGTTGCCCGGCTTGCGTGGAGTGGCGCTCGCCGTACCCGTCGGCGTTCCCGGCTTCGACGGCGGGGCGGCGGCCGACGGGCTGCTCGTGCTCGTCGGCTCTCCGCCGGAGCCCTCCTTGGCCGAGCGGAACCCGGCGGTGACCTTCTGGAACGCGCTCGCGTTGGTGGCCCAGAGCTCCTCCGGTGTCGACCAGACGATGCGGTAGCCCTGCTGCTCGGCGGTCGCGAAGGTGCGCTGACGCGCGTGCACGAGCGTGCCGGAGTCGGCCGTGTAGACCCACTCCCAGTCGGCGGCACGAAGCTGGTAGTTGACGGCGACGATCTCGACCCGGCGGTAGTCGCGGTACTTCCCGCCGACGGCCGGATCCTCCTCACGCCTGGTCAGCTCGGCCACGGGATCGTTGCCGGGCGCCTGTGTCCGGCTGACCGCGAGCATCCGCTCGCCGCCCGGCTCGTGGAACTCGACCGTGCCGCCGTGCCGGACGATCCGCCAGTCCCGCGGCGCGGGCACGGCGTACCCGCTGCGATCCCGGTAGACGGACCAGGCCAGCGTTCCGGGCGCGGGGGACGTCGACGAGCCCGGGGACTCCGGCGAGGCGACCGCGTCCACCAACTCGGCGCCGGCAGGGTCCGTGGGCGCGTCCCGGACGGCCAGGGGAACGCCGATGCCGAGCCCGAGCAGCAGCACGAAGGCGGCGGCGCCGACCAGCCAGGCTCGCCGCCGGCGCGTGGCGGCCGAGGGTCGCGCAGCGTCGACGTCCGCCCCCGGCACCGATGCCCTCGCAGCGGACCCGCCCGGATCAGGCGCGGACGCCGCCGGTGTCGCCGGCGGCTCGGCGGCAACGGGCTGACCGGCCCCGAACGCGCCCGCCACGGAAGCGGCCCCGGGGTCGATCGGCGAGACTCCGGGATGCTGCGGGATCGCCTGCGTCTTCGCGGTGAGCGCCGCACGCTGTGGCGTCTCGGCGAGCAATTGACGCAGCAACTGCTCTGCGGTGTCGGCGTCCATCCGCTCGGCCGGATCCTTGCGGAGCAGGCCCTCCAGCAACGGTGTGAGCGGGCCCGCCTGACGGGGCCGGGGTGGTGGCTCGGTGACGAGCGCGGTGAGGCTCATCATGCTGGACGGCCGGGCGTACGGCGACTGCCCCTCGACCGCGGCGAACAGCGTGGCGCCGAGCGACCACAGGTCACCGGCCGGACCGATGATGCCGCTCATGGCCCGCTCGGGCGAGACGTACGCGGGCGAGCCCAGGACGATGCCGGCGAGGGTCAGGGTCGAGTCCTCGACCGCGGTGGCCAGACCGAAGTCGGTGAGCACGATCCGCCCGTCGGCGCCGATGAGGATGTTGGCCGGCTTGACGTCGCGGTGCACGATCCCGGCCCGATGGGCGGCGCGGAGCGCGCCGAGCACCGCCAGCCCGATCTCGGCCGCCCGCACGGGCAGGAGCGAGCCCTCACCGGCGATGACGTCGTGCAGCGAGCGGGACGGCACGTACTCCATCACGATCTGCGGGTCGCCGTCCGCGCTCAGCAACACGTCGAAGACCTTGACGGCGCTGACGTGGTCGAGTCGCGCGATGGCCCGCGCCTCCCGAAGCGACCGCACACGCAATTCCTGCCGCGCCTGATCGGCCAGGTTGGGGGGCGGAACAATTTCCTTGATGGCCACGTCTCGGTGCAGCATCCGGTCACGGGCTTTCCACACCCGACCCATTCCGCCCTGGCCGAGCAGCTCCAAGACCTCATACCGATCGGTAACAACGAGTGGTACGATCTCCGGCACGCGGGAGAGGTTACCTGCTTGATCCGGCGTTCATTTTCCTGCCGGTCGCCACCGCCCATTTGTGACCGGGGTCATCCCTGCCCAACCCCTGTTGCCAGCGGCGATTGAGCGCGCCAGGTAACGACGGTCGAGCGCACCGTGAGGATTTGCGAGAGATTACCCGGAGTGCGTCGGATATTGGACACGGAGACGGGTGTCACCAACGACTGCCGAGCAACCACATTCGACGGTGAGCCGACAACCCCGCCGCCGAAATAAGTACTGTCACGGTGAGCCTCGGCACACATCGCCGCGCCGCATTCACGGGCTGTTTCCGCACGCTGACAGATCCAGCCGGAGAGCGATTTCCGCAGGCTCCGAACCACACCGGCGGACACACCACGGCGCCCCCTTCGATCCGGACCGCTGGTCGAGGCCCCGACAGGCGCACGGCTCGGATGACTGCTGCACAACACCGACGCCACGGGTCACGTCGCGGACCTCGCCGACACTCGGCCCCGCCGACGAATGCTGTGGCCAGCGCTACAACGCCGCCCGCCCCGATGCCTGAACCGAGGATTTCCGCACGCCGTGTGTAGTACGAATGGGCCGGACACGACTCGCCGCGATCAAGAAGCGCCACAACCCACGCAACCTCTTCCGCGTGAACCACGACATCACGCCCGCCCAGCCACGACGCCCTCCCGTGCGTCGCACAACCGCCGGAGGAATGAGCAATGACGACCAGCGAGATCCCCACCCCGATCCAGGCGTTCATCGACGCCACGAACCGCGCCGACTCGGACGCCTTCGTCGCCGCGTTCACCGACGACGCGTACCTCAACGACTGGGGCCGCGAGTTCCGCGGCCGGGACGGGGTACGCGACTGGGACCGCACCGACAACATCGGCGTGCAGTCACGCTTCGAGTTCAAGGGGATCAAGCCCGGTGCGGACCCGGACAGCTACGTCGTCACCCTGAAGGTCTCGGGCAACGGTTACAACGGCACCGGCCCGATGACGTTCCACCTGCGCGACGGCCTGATCTCGAGCCTGCGCATCAGCGGCTGACCCGGGCACCCGGAGATTCGACGAGCGGTCGCCGCGCGCCACCGAGGCGCGGCTACCAGCGCTCTCCGGCGCGCACCTCCGCCACCCGCCACCGGCCCTGCGACTCGGGGACCAGCCCGACGAGGAGCCGGGCCGCCTGGCCGTTGGCGAACCGGACCTGCGCGTGCGTCTCGGCATGCAACCGCCCTTGGCTGCGGACGATCGTCGTACCGTCGATGGTGTAGGCGGTGAGCGCCTGGTCCCCGGCGTAGAGCTCGGCGAACTCCGCCGGACCGGCCTGCGCCCGGCGCTCGACGGTGAGCAACCCGTACGCCACCGCGAACTCCCCCGCCACGACCGCATCGAGGTACGCCGTCGCCGTCGCCTGCGCGGGACCACGCTCGGCCATCCCCCGCCTCGTCGTGGCCACCAACCAGACGAGCGCGCAGCAGGCCGCGACCGCCCCGACCGCCAACGCCGACCAGATCGACAATCGTCTGGTGCAACAGCCGAGGCAGGTGACGACGATCAGGCCGAACGCCAGGACACCCGACACTCTGGCCACTCGACCCGACATGGTCAGGCAGCCTAGCCCGACCCGGGCTCAGTCGACACCCCTGGCGGTCAGGGCGTCGGCCAGGTCGTCGGAGTGTTTGAGCGCCATGACGAGCAGGGGTACGACGAACGCCAGCGGCTGCACGGGCACCCCGCGCGCACGTTGCGCCTCGCGCACCTGTACGGCGAAACCGGTGATGACCGGCACGGTGGTGATCGTCATGGAGAGCATGAGGGCGATCCTGTTCGGGTCGACCCCGAACCTCCGCAGTGGCCCGAGCGCACCGGCGATGGCGTCGATCAGATCCTCGGTGCGGGTCGTGAGGGTGACCAGGGCGGCGAGGAGCACGACCACGACCACCCGGGTGACGTTGGCCGCCGCGGTCGGCAGCGACAGGAACAGCGCCTGTGGCACGAGCATGACGAGGACGAGCCAGCGCAGGTCCCGGAGCTGACGGCCGAGTTCGCGCAGCCCCAGGCCGGTGAGCAGATAGCAGCCGAACACGAGGGCGATCGCCCCGGCGAGCAGCCCTGGGTTCGCCGGGGCGAGTGAGATCGCCAGTGCGAGAGCCATGACGGTGAGCAGCTTCGGGCCGGCGGGCATCCGATGCAGGACGCTGCCGCCCGGCCGGTACATCGCGATCAGAGTTGCTCCTCCTCGTACCGGGCGATGACGGCTGCCGGGTCACCGCGGTCCACCAGGGTGCCGGCCTCGAAGCGCACGGCGATGTCGCACCGGGCGGCCAGCCGGGGATCGTGGGTGACGATGACCAGTTGCTGCGGCATCTCGTCGAGCAGGAACCGCGCGATGCGTCTGCTGTTCGAGGCGTCGAGGTACGCGGTCGGTTCGTCGGCGACGACGAGGCTGGGCTCGCGGATGAGCACCGCACAGAGGGCGAGCAACTGTTTCTGCCCGCCGGAGAGGGTCTGGGCGGGCGCGTCGGCGTGCTCGCCGAGGCCGAAGCGGTCGAGCGCCGCGGTGACCCGCTCCTGGACCTCCGTACGGGTAAGACCTCGTCCGCGGAGGGAGAACGCGACGTCCTCGGCCACGGTCGGCATGATGATCTGCGCGTCCGGGTTGCTGAAGACGAAGCCGACCCGGCGGCGGACCTCCTTCGGCTGCCGGGCCGGGTCGACCCCGTGCACCCGCACCTCGCCCCGCGTCGGGGTGACGAGACCGTTCAGCATCCGGGCGAAGGTCGACTTCCCGGAGCCGTTGGAGCCGATCACGGCGATCCGACGTTCGTCGAGGTCGAGTGTCAGGTCGCGCAGCACCTCCCGTCCGGAGAACTCGACCGAGACGTTCTCGAAGTGGATCTGGGAGTTCACCGGACCACCTCGAACAGGGCTGCCACGCCGATCCCCCCACCGACGGCCGCCGTGGCGAGGCCGAGCGACCCGGCCGGGGCACCCGATCGCACGAGCCGGGAGAAGAGCCGCACGACACTGACCGCTCCGCTCGCGCCCCACGGGTGCCCGAGCGCCAGCGCGCCCCCGTCCGCGCAGACCCGTGCGTCGACCTCGTCACCGGCCGCGAGACCGAGACGGGTGAGCACGGCCAGCGTCTGTGCGGCGAACGCCTCCACGATCTCGATGGCGGCGACGTCGGCGAGGGTCACGCCCGCGCCGCGCAGCAGGGCCTCGACCGCGGGCACCGGCCCGAGCCCGGGCAGGGCCGGGTCGCAGCCGACGGTCGCGCTGGCGACCAGGGCGAGCCCCGGCGCGTCGCCACGGGCGCCGGCCGGCACGATCGCGACCGCCGCGGCGCCGTCGCTGTCGCGGCAGGAGTTGCCTGCCGTCACGGTGCCGCCGTCCGCGGCGTCGGGGAACAGCGCCGGGAACCGGTCGAGCATGGTGGGGATGCGTGGGCGTGGCCCGCTGTCGCGGGTTAGTCCGTCGAGCGGCACGAGTTCGTCGTCGAAGCCGCCCCGCTCGCGGGTCGCGGACGCGAGCCGGTGGCTGCGCGCGGCGTAACGGTCCTGGCGGTCGCGGCTGACCGCGTCGAGCACGGCGAGGTCCTGGGCGGCGCGCACCATGTCCGGGTCGGCGAAGCCGGCTGGGGCGAACGGAGCCTTTCGGTACGCGACCCCGTCCGCGATGCGGGTCGGTGCGGTGGACGTGCTCTCGGCGCCGCCCGCGATGCGGGTACGCGCATCGCCGGCCCGGATCGCGTCGGCGGCTGTGATGATCGCGGCCAGGCCGCTGCCGCACTGCCGGTCGATCGTCATGCCCGGTACCGAGAGGTCCAGTCCCGCCGCGAGCGCCGACAGCCGGGCGGTGTTGCCACCCGGTCCCATGCAGTTGCCGAGCACGACGTCGCCGACGGCCGGCGGCGCGGCCGTGGCCAGCGAGGCGTCGTCGACGCAGGCGCGGACGACGGGGGCGGCGAGTCGCTCCACGGTGACGTCGGCGAGCCGGCCGCCCTTGCCGGCGATCGGGGTACGTCGCGCCGCGACGACGACCGGGAGGTTTCGCTGCCGTTCAGACAACTCTGCTCACCCTCCCCTCGATCGCGTCGTGCCTGATCCGGTCGCGGGCGGGTTTGCCGGTGGCCGTACGCGGCAGGCGTTCGGCCCAGAACCAGCGGCGCGGCAGGTGCGTGCCGGACAGCAGCGCGCCCGCCTGGCTGCGCAACTCGCGGGCCGACGGCGGCCGGCCGCCCGGGCCGGTCTCGATGACCGCGGCGACGAGCGACCCCGCCCTCGTGTTGGGCAGCCCGAAGACCACCGCGTCCTCGATCCCGTCGATCCGCTGGAGTGCCGCTTCGACGTCCTCCGGGATCACCGTGGCGGCGGCGGTGAGGATGGCGCCGTCACTGCGGCCGCGGAACCGCAGCGGATCGGCCGCGTCACCGCTGACCAGGTCGCCGACCGTGCCCCAACCGTCGTCGTCGCACCGGAACGGTCCGGTGGCCGCACCGAGGTATCCGCCGGCGAAGTACGGGGATCGGACCCAGAGCACGCCGTCGTCGATGCGGGTCTCGACACCGTCGAAGGGGCGCAGTCCTCGGCCGTCGGGGTCGACGGCGACGAAGGAGAGTTCGGCGGCCCCGTAGTAGGAGACCAGCCGGATACCGGCTGCTTCGGCCCGGCCGCGCAGGCCGGGGTCGAGCCGGGCGCCACCGACCAGGGCGACGCGGAGCCGATGCGCCCGGCCTGCCTCGATCCGCTCGAGGACACCGCGCAGCGCGTACGGCGTGCCGTGCAACACGGTGGCGTGTTCAAGGTCCGCATCGGAGACGGTGTGTGTCCGGGGCAGGAGGATGCTCGCGCCGACCGCGCGGGCGTGGACGACGGAGAACATCGTCACCGACGAGACGAGCGGTGAGGGGACGTAGACGACGTCGTCCGCGGTGAGACCGAGCAGCCGCTCGACGCCCGGGTACGAGGCGGACCAGGACTCGTGCGTGCGGACGATCACTCTTGGCGTGCCGGTGCTGCCCGAACTGAACGTCGCCCAGGCCATGCCCGACACCGGATCCGCCGCCGTCACCGTCCGGCGCAGGCCGTCCCAGTAGTCGCTGTTCCACCGGTCGTCGCCGATCAGCGGCACACCGCCCGCGTCCCGCACGGCGAAGGCCGTCGCGATCGCGTTCAGCCGATCCCCGTCGAGGATCGGAACGACCCGGCCGGGCGCGTCGACGCCCGCCGTCCCGGCGGCGGCGATCCGCTCACGTAGCTGCGCCTCGGTCAGCGCCGCCGATCCACAGCGGACGGCGGGTCGCTCGCTCGTCACCGTACGCTCGCATCGGTCTTCGGCTGCGCGGCCCGCGGCCGGGGCCCGGCCGCCGTCTCGGCGCCGAACGCCCGGGGGTACGCGCGCCAGAGCGCCATGGCGACGGCCGCCGCGATCACCACCTTCAGCAGGTCACCGGGGAGGAAGGCGGCGCTGGTCAACGCGGTCTTCGCCAGCGGGAGCCGGGTGACGAGCGCCTGGACCGGGATGCCGACCGCGTAGACCACGAGCGCGCCCCCGATGAAACAGCCCAGCGCCGTCCGCCACCATGTCGGCGGCCGGTTGCCGAACCGCACGATGGCGCCCACCACGAAGGCTCCAGCGATCCAGCCGAAGAGGAAGCCGGCCGAGGGGCCGACGAAGACGCCCGCGCCACCACGTCCACCCGACAGCAGCGGCAGCCCCGCGAGGACGAGCACGAGGAAGAGCGTGACGGCGGCCGCGCCCCGCCAGCGGCCCAGGATGGCGCCGGCGAGCATGACGCCGAGCGTCTGTGCGGTGATCGGCACCGCGCCGCCGAACACCGAGATCGCGCCGGGGATCCCCAGGACCGCCAGGATCGCGGCGAAGACCACGATCCTCGTGACGTCCCGCGTGTCGAGACCGCGACGTCGCTCCATGATCGGCTCCTTCCACGCCCCGCGTCGACGGCTCCGCGCAACGACGGGACGATGGTGTTCGGATGAGATGGAGAACGGCGTTCACCTGAACACCGTTCTCCTGAACGGCGTTCACTATACTTGCGGGATGCCGAGGCCGGAAAGCACAGCCGCGTACGCCCGAAACTCCCGTGAAGACGTCATCGAGGCAGCCCTGGGCATCCTGGACCAGCAGGGGCTACCGGATCTCACGATGCGCCACCTGGCCGCCACTCTCGGCATCCAGCCGAGCGGGCTCTACTGGCACTTCCCCAACAAGCAGGCGCTGCTCGCCGCGGTCTCCGACCGGATAATCTCGGGCGCCCGCGTCGTGGACGCCAGCGGCCGCAGCTGGCAGCAGCGGGTACAGGCGGAGGCCGGCGCCCTGCGGGACGCGCTCCTCGCATTCAAGGACGGCGCGGAGGTCGTCTCGAGCACCCTCGCCCTCGGCCTCGGCGCGGAGGGGCTGCAACGGCGCCTGACCGGAGCGATCGACGCGGGCGGATTCGACGGGGAGACCAGCGAGCTCGCCGCCGCGACCATGGTCCACTTCATCGTCGGCCACGCCTTCCACGAGCAGCAGCGCATCCAGGCCGACAGCCTCGGCGCGGTCGCGCACGCGCACGCCGTCGACCGGGAGGACCCCGCGGAGGCCATCGACCGGCCCGGCGCGTTCGACTTCGGAATCACGCTCCTCATCGCCGGCCTGGAGCGGCAGGGCACGCACGCACCCGTCGACCCGGCCTCCGCCGGCTCCCAGTGATCGGCTGACGCGCGCCATCACACGAAAGCGACCGGCGACTACTCCTCCGTCGGGGCGCCCGGGCCGACCTCGCCACGCCTGAGGTGTTCGGCGTTGAGGTCCGCCTCGCTGTGGGCGTGGGCGGCTCCGGCACCCGGGTCCGCGGTTCGGCGTCCCTTGACGTCCTGATACACCGCGCCGCTCTCGAACGCCTCGTCCTCCTGCTGCCGCCGATTCTTCTCCGGTACGGTCACACACCCCCCTACCCCGCCCCCACCCTCACAAACCCCACCACTCCCGCAGGAGCCTCTTTCACGGAAAGAGTGGCCACCCGACGCGCGGAGGCCACTCTTTCCAGGAAAGTGCGCGGGCCATCGGCGATCGGCTGCCGGCGCTGCAGAACGGTGGCGAGCCATACATCCTGAGCAGTCCGCGGGACCTCGCCACCTGCTTCGCGGGTCTCACGATGGTCGAGCCCGGCCTGGTGCCGATCCCGCTGCGGCGTCCCGACGACGCCGACGCCGAGGGAATCGACACGCGTACGGCGCGGTGGCCCGGAAGCCGTGACCCGTCCTGCGGCGGGAGCGCTCAGCCGCCCCTGGTGAGCTCACCCCGGATCGGCAACCAGTAGGCCGGGATGAAGGCGGTTATCACCACCACGCCGAGCAGCGGCAGGAACGCCCCGACCAGCATCCCGGCGCCGATCCAGACGATCGCGACCCGGAACCGGCGGGCGACGAACCTGGCGCCGGCATCGTCGATGGTGGCGCCGAGCAACCCGCGGCGGGCGTACGCCCAGATGATGTTGAAAAGGATCGCAGCCAACTCGATCGTTGCGCCGTAGAACACGACGGCGCCTCGCTCGCCGTCGCCGGAGTGGAACGCGTCGGACAGGACCGAAGCGGCGAACGGCAGGAACGCGACATCCATCAACAGCAGGGTGTTCAGGAACATCAGCAGCCGATCCACCATCCGGATGTGATCGAACATCACATGGTGGTTGACCCAGATCTGGCCGATCATCAGAAAGGTGACCGAGTAGGCCAGGTACGACGGCCACAGCAGGCCCAGCCCGTGGAACAACCGCCGGAAGTCCTCCGGCGGCCGGATGTCCAGCACGAGCAGGGTCACCGCGATGGCGAAGACCGCGTCGCTGAACGCCACCAGCCGTTCCGGATTGCGGGTGCCACCGAACGCCGCCGACGGCGCCGCCGAGCGGCTCCCCTGCCGTGGCACGCCTACGCCCCGGTCCGGTCGCGGCGTCGCCGGTGACCGGCGCCGAGCGGCCGACCGCCGCGCTTGATCAATCCGATGCTGATCTCTCGATCCGGTGACGCCTCCGGCATGACCGGTCAACTCGCGGACGTGGGCCGCGGTGACTGGTGTCCGGGTAGCCTTTCGCCGCGCCGCCGCTCGAACCCGGCCGGATCCGCCTCGTCGAATCAATCCAACTGATGCTGTCCATCAGAATGATTCGTTTGATTTGATGCTCCTGCCGCGCGACGCTTGACCCGTCAACGAAGGAAAACAGGGTCAACGGAGGCTTCACATGAGCAAGGCGCAGCGGGTGGCGATCGTCACCGGGGGTTCTCGGGGCATCGGTCGGCAGGTCGTGCAGCGGCT